>JAYVNQ010000100.1:0-6432 GCA_043758365.1 Chitinophagales bacterium | reverse complement strand
GAACCCTCACAGTAATTTGATTTTTTGCTAAAACCTTTAACTGTTGGGGGTTCTACTTTATTTTAATCCCCTAAAATAATTTCAAACAACTTCTATCTTTAACAATGGCAAAATCACCTACACCCATAAACATTAGGTAAGGTGCATGTGGCAAATCCATTTTCCAATAATCGGTTCTGGTGCCATCTGTATTTTTTGTTTGCGATATTAATTTGCCATTACTTAATGTAACATATTTTGTGGGTACGGTTAGGTAAAATTCGTTAGTTGTTTTTTGGTTGGGCTTATCAATAGTAGGTATCCATGCAGAGTTGGCTTCTGTTTCCCCTTGTGTCCAAATTTGAGTGGGTTTATTTTTCTCTTCACCCATTGGGTTTATAAAGTATAACCCTTTCGCATCGCTAATGGCAGTGCTACCTTGCACTACTAAGTCGTTAGGTTTAGAAACATAATCTATGTAAATGGTGTAAGCTTCGCCACTCTTATAATTTTTATCTAATTTAATGTTCAAAAACATACCATCGTTGGTAAATTTTATGGGTGCATTTTTACCAGCTTTTACTATTTCTAGCTTGTTAATGGTTAAGCCTTTTGCATCTAACAATAAACTATCTGTGGCATAAAAATGAGGCTTTAATGTCAGCCAAACTTTACCATACATATACTGTTTGGCATAGTCAAATTTGGCCTCTAGTTTAGTGTGTATTAAGTCGTTAATTTTTGGGCTGAAAGAACGGTATTGTTTCTTCCAAGTGGTGTCTTTTGCGGCAGGTTGTGCCATTGCAATAATGCTTATAAACAAGCTTACTGCCAATAGTATTTTTTTCATGCAGATAATTTTATAACCGTAAAGATAGTAGGGGCTTTTAATACAAATGCAAGTGTTTTCTTAAAGCTATACAAACACATTTTACGCTAAGTTTGCAATTACGAATTTTATTATAATGAAGATTATTATCCTCTTGTTTTCTGCTTGCTTGTTGATTAGTATAAGTTGTTTTTCGCAAGTAAAGCCAAACCATTTTATCTACTTTCAGTCTGATACAAAAGAGCCATTTTTTATAATGATGAATGGTGCAAATTATAGCTCATCACCAAGTGGTTTTTTAATTTTATCGAAGCTACAAAATGGGGTTTTAAATTTTGTTATTGGCTTTGCAAGAGATAAATATCCAGAGCAAAAATTTAGTTGCACTATTGCAGATAAAGACTTAGGATTTTCATTAAGAGTAAATGCTAATAAGCGTTGGGAACTATTTAACCTACAAGAAATGACAACCGTTTCAGAAGGCGAAAGAGCAACTATCTCTGAAATTAGCAATCAATTACCAGCTGTTGCTACCAATGCAGTTACCACTATTTTAAAAACTTCTAGTAAGGTTTTGGATGATGGTTTAAGTGAAGTGTATGTTGACAATAAAGATACTATTACTGTATTTATTGCTAAAGAAAATCAGCCAATAAAATTATCACAACCCGTTAAAAATTGCACCATTGCCACCAACGAAGATTTTTTAAAAACACGTTTGCAAATGGCAGCTTCAAACACTGAAGCTGATATGATTGCTGAAACTGCTTTGGCATTTAAAACCAAGTGTTTTTCGGTTGAGCAAATTAAGAATTTAAGCACCTTGATATTAACCGAGGAAAATCGATTGAGCTTTCTTTTATTGGCTAAAAAAAATGTTTATGATGCCCAAAATTTTGCGTCTTTACAATCACAGTTAAGTAAACCATCAGTTATTCAGCAATTTAGAAATGCTTTATAAATGGCTCGTTATTTTATAGAACTATCTTACAAAGGCACAAATTACAGTGGGTTTCAAGTGCAACAAAATGCTGAAACTATCCAATCTAAAGTTGAAAATGCATTGCAAGTTTTTTATAAGCAAAGATTTCAATTAACATGCTCATCCCGCACCGATGCTGGTGTTCATGCTCTCCAAAATTTTTATCATGTTGATAGTGACATCGCTTTGGATAAAAATATATATAACCTAAATGCGTTGTTGCCAAATGATATTGTCATAAAAAACATTAGCGACGTTGCAGATGATTTACATGCAAGGTTTAGTGCCGTTACTAGAGAGTATAAATATTATATTACGCAGAAAAAAAATCCATTTTTAACTGAAACTGCTTGGCGCTATCAATTTGCTTTGGATATTGACATTTTACAAACTTGTGCCAATATTTTAAAAGAGTATAAAGACTTTACAAGCTTCTCAAAAAAGCACACACAGGTTAATAATTTCAATTGCAATGTTGTTGTTTCACAATGGCTTTTTGAGAATAATTGTTTGGTGTACAATGTAAAGGCTAACCGCTTTTTACGAGGTATGGTACGAGGGTTAGTTGGCACTATGTTATTAGCGGGTAGGTGTATTATTTCAGTTGATGATTTTAGAAAAATAATTGAAGCAAAAGATTGTAATAAAGCAAATTTTAGTACACCTGCACATGGTTTATTTTTGGTAGAAGTTGTGTATCCTGATGATGCTTTTGTAACCATTAAACAGCCACATTAATACTAAATGATGCTATTGAGTATAAATATATTTCTTAAACGATTTTATCTCACGATACTAGCTTTTGGGATATTATTTACTGTGCAGTCTCAAACAACGGAAAGCCTTGTGCACCAAACGTTACAGCGTATTGCTACTTTGCAAAGTCAAGGCGATAATTACTTTTCAGCAGGTATTGTACCGACTTACAGGGGCTACCAAAAAAATGATAATACTTATAAGCCAGATAACAATGTTTTTACTACTGCTATTATTGTTTTTATGCTCAATAATATGCGACCAAAATTATCTGTGGTAGATAAAATTATTTGCGATTCTATTACGCAAAAAGCTTACCGTAGTTTCTATAAATTTAAAAATAAAAGAGGTAACAATACCTATAATTTTTGGACTACCGATACTGTAAAAGTACTACCCAATGCTGGCTGGCTAAACCTGTTTACAAAAAGAGAAACACTGCCAGATGATTTAGACGACACAGTTATGATTTTAATGGCTTTAGGTGCAGATAAAGAAGAATCAGAAGCGGTTCATGCAATGATGCAACCAACCGTAAATTGTGCGGAAGCAAAATATAAATATGCGTATAAAGAGCTAACAAATTTTGATGCTTACACTACTTACTTCGGCAAAAAAACATCCATTGATTTTGATATTTGTGTACAGTGTAATGTGCTGTATTTTGTACAAGCCAATCATTTACAATTTACCAAAGCAGATACTGCAACCGTACAATTAATTGTAACGGCTTTAAATAAAAAATACCATTTATCAGTACCCGATAAAATTGCCCCAGTTTATATTACAACGCCCATTATCTTATACCATTTATCAAGGTTAATGGCAGTATCACCTATTAAAGAATTAGAAGTTTATAAACCTCAATTAATAGAAGACGCTAAATTATTTTTAGCATCCTCTAAAAATATAATTGATAAAATTATCCTACAAACAGCATTAATGCGCTGGGATGTTACAGACTTTAAAACCATACAATTTGATGCTGATAAACTGTTTGATACCATTGAAAATGATGACTTTATTTTTTACACAGCAGACCTAAGTGGTAACCTTACAAATCCGTTACGCAAATGGCTAATAAGCAGTAAGGTATTGCGTTTTAACTTTTATTGTCCAGCTTATAACGATGCTTTATTTTTAGAAAATTTGTTAATGCACACACCACGTAATTAGATAGAACAGCAAAAATGGTAACACAAACTTCAATATATTATAAACCAAAAATTAAGGGGTTTATTACCTGCGTTTTATTACTTTTAATAGTTGCTGGTAACGCACAAACAAAAGATAGTTTGGTGCATGAAGTGCTACTTCGCATTAGCCAATTACAAAGCCAAGGCGATAAATATTTTTTAAAAGGCGTAATGCCAACGTATAGAGATTACGAGAAAAATCACAACGATATTAAGCCCGATAACAACATTTTTACAACAGGTGTTGTAGTATTTATTTTAAATAAATTAAGGCCCAAATTATCAGAAGCCGATAAAATTATTTGCGATTCAATAGCCCAAAGAGCTTACCCAAGTTTTGAAAAATATAAAAATAAAAAAGGGAGGTTAACTTATAATTTCTGGCGTACCGATACCTTAGATATTGTTCCGAACAATGGTATTGCAGGTCTATTAATGTCAAAAAAAACGTTACCCGATGATGTAGATGATACGGTGATGTTATTAATGGCTTTAGGCATAAGCGATAGCGTTGCAAATGAGGTGCATGCGTTGTTGCAAGACTATGCAAACACCAAAATCAAAACCATTAATAACACCTATAAAGCATTTAAAAAAATACCAGCATACTCTACTTGGTACGGCAAAAAAGTCGGTATCGATTTTGATGTTTGTGTACTAAGCAATGTGCTGTATTTTACCAAGCTGCACCATATTAATTTCACCGCCGCTGATAATGCTTCTGTAGACATTATTACTAAAGTACTTGATGAAAATTACCACCAAACCGATGCTGCTTATGTGGCACCTTATTACCCAACTACACCGCTTATTTTGTACCATGTATCAAGGTTAATAGCCATTAAAAATCCCATTGCAAGTTTGGAAAAATACAAGGCACAATTAATTGCTGATGCAAAAAAATGTTACAGTAAATCCACAAATATTATTGAGAAAATAATTTTGCAAACCACCTTAATGCGTTTGGGCGAAACACAGTTGCAGCCACTTATAATTAATGGTAACAACCTTTTTTCGCAGCTAGAAAACAACGGGTTTATATACTTTATTGCCAACATGGGCTCTTACTTTAAAAATCCATACAAAAGGCTAATAGGTAATTCTGGCATTTTTAAATACAACTATTATTGTCCTGCTTATAACGATGCTTTGTTTCTCGAAAATCTACTACTTTTAAGCAAGTAAAATTTGGTTACTATCAGCGGTAATCCTTATCTGGCTTATGTTGCGTCGCACAGTGCAACTGTTTACTCTTTGTTCATCTTCAGTTTTAAATTCGTAAAACTCTGTATTTTTCAAAATAAAAGAAGCACCACATACTTTCGTAAATGATGCTTCTTTTTATAAAACTTAAACCTTCAATTATAACGTCTTCAGTACATCGTTCATATTCCGAACGGCATCTGCGCTTTTGTTAAAAGCAGCTTGTTCAGTATCGCTTAGTGTAAAGTCAACAATTTTTTCCCAGCCAGTTTTACCCAAAACTACAGGCACCACTAACGAAATATCTTTTTGGCCATACTCACCATCTAAAGCAACACCGCAAGAAATTAATTTCTTCTCATCACGTAAAATACTTTCCACCATTGCAGCAGTACCAGCACCCGGTGCGTACCAGGCCGAAGTACCAATTAGTTTGGTTAAAGTAGCACCACCAACCATTGTATCGGCCACTACTTTATCTTGTTGCTCTTTCGTTAAAAAGTTGGTTACCAGAATACTGTTCCAAGTAGCATGTTTAATTAAAGGAATCATCGTTGTATCGCCATGGCCACCAATAACCATTGCATTCAAATCTGTAGGTGAGCAGCCCAAAGCTTGACTTAAATAATATCTAAAACGTGCGGAATCTAATGCACCACCCATACCCAGAATTTTATTTTTAGGTAAGCCAGATGTTTGTAGCGTTAGGTAGTTCATCGTATCCATTGGGTTAGATACCACGATGATTATTGTATTGGGCGAATATTTTAAAACATTTTCTGTAACACTTTTTACAATGCCAGCGTTTACACCAATTAGTTCTTCACGTGTCATACCAGGTTTACGTGGTAAGCCAGAGGTAATAACTACCACATCCGAATCGGCAGTAGCAGCATAATCGGCAGTAACGCCAGTAATTTTTGTATCAAAACCCAATAATGCGGCGGTTTGCATCATGTCTATCGACTTGCCCTCAGCAACACCTTCTTTAATATCTAATAATACCAATTCGGCTGCTAATTCTTTGCGAGCAATATTATCGGCACAAGTAGCACCAACGGCGCCAGCACCAACTACGGTAACTTTCATACAAGAAGTTTTATGTTTAAATGGAAATTATTTTGCTGTGCAAAAATAAAGGGGATGCAGTTATATAATAAGAAATTAAAAGCGCCAACGTTTACGTTACAACAAGTATAATTATTATCGCGTTACCCTCCGAAGACGGACGGGTTGGGCTGTTCGTTGCAAGTACTCGGCTTCGTTCCTCAGCCTGCGTGCTTTTCACTGCCATCCCTTACGCAGCGGTGCATTAGCGTAAATAGTAACAACTTTATAGTAATTAAAGCCTGATTTTATGTTTTCAGGCAATTGTTGCATTTCCAAAAGTGCCAAACCCTAAAATAGGTTGACTAAAAATTAAACACTTTTAGCAACACTATGGCTTACATTACAAAGGCAGACCGTCGAAAAAGTCAGTATCAAAA
>JAYVNQ010000099.1:0-2004 GCA_043758365.1 Chitinophagales bacterium | reverse complement strand
GTGTACCGTGCCTTACGCAATATTAATCCTTCGCCTTACTTATTTTTCTTCGATTATGGTGACTATAAATTAATGGGTTCTTCACCAGAAAGTCAGTTAGTAATTGCCAATGGTAAAGCCACGGTGCATCCTATTGCAGGCACGTTTAAACGTACAGGTGATGATGCCATAGACCAAGCTGCTGCTGAAGCTTTACTACTCGACCCCAAAGAAAATGCCGAGCATGTAATGTTGGTTGATTTGGCTCGTAACGATCTCAGTCGTGTGTGCGATGATGTGCGTGTAAGTCATTACCGTGAGGTGCAATATTATAGCCACGTTATCCATTTGGTAAGTGAGGTAAATGCAACTGTTCGTGCCAACAGCAATCCGTTTGAATTATTGGCCAAAACCTTTCCAGCAGGCACTTTAAGCGGTGCACCAAAAATTAAAGCCATGCACTTGATAGATGATTTTGAAACTACCAATCGTAGTTATTATGGTGGTGGTATTGGCTTTATGGGCTTCGATGGTAGCTGCAATCACGCCATTATGATTCGTACTTTTTTAAGTAAAAATAACACGCTTTTTTACCAAGCAGGTGCAGGAGTTGTGGCCGCTTCCAATCCTGAGAGCGAGTTGCAAGAAGTAAATAACAAGCTCAATGCGTTAAAGAAAGCGATTGAAAAAGCAGAGGAATTATAAATTATAATTGATGAATTATGAGTGAAAAGAAAAACATCATAAAAGATAAAAGCTTCTCATTTTCAATCCGTATTGTGAATCTTTACAAGCATTTGAGTGTTGTAAAAAAGGAATTTGTTTTAAGTAAGCAATTGTTAAGAAGTGGAACAGCTGTTGGTGCTTTAATAAGAGAAGCCCAGAATGCTGAAAGTACAGCCGATTTTATTCATAAATTAGGAATAGCTCAAAAAGAATGTGATGAAAGCCTTACTGGCTTGAGTTATTGAAAGAAACCGATTATTTAAACGAACAAGAATTTTCAAGTATTCATACACAAGCAAATGAACTTTTAAAAATGCTACGAAGTTCAATTGTAACAATAAAAAAGAGACGAACCGAATAGAAACATAATTCATAACTCATAACTCATAATTTATAATGTCCATCCTCGTTTTCGATAATTACGATTCATTCACCTACAATTTGGTGCATTTGGTAGAAAAAATCACCTATCAAAAAGTAGATGTTTTTCGCAATGATGAAATTGCTTTAGAAGATGTCAATCGCTACGATAAAATTATCCTTTCACCAGGACCTGGTATACCAGAAGAAGCAGGCTTATTATTACCACTTATAAAGCAATATGCAGCTACCAAATCTATACTGGGTGTGTGTTTGGGGCATCAAGCCATTGGTCAAGCATTTGGAGGTAAGCTTACTAATTTAACGTCTGTATATCATGGTGTAGCAACGCCAATACAAGTTGGCAGTTGGCAGTTGGCAGTTGACAATAATACCCAACAATCATCAACTAACAACTATCAACTTTTTAAGGATATGCCAAAACAATTTACAGTTGGTCGTTATCATAGTTGGGTTATTAGCGATGATGGTTTTCCAGAAGAATTAGAAGTTACCGCTCGTGACGAACATAATTTTATCATGGCATTGCAACACAAAACTTATGATGTACAAGGTGTTCAGTTTCATCCTGAAAGTGTACTAACGCCAGACGGTGAAAAAATTATGAGAAATTGGTTAAATAAGCCCCCAACCCCTAAAGGGGAGTAAATAAAACAGTTAGAAATTCAAAAAATAAAAATAAAATTCCCCTTTAGGGGGCAGGGGCATATGAAAAAAATCTTACAATATTTATTCGAGCATAAAACACTCACTTACCAGCAAGCAAAAGATGTATTGCTAGGCATTGGTAAAAGCTTATACAATGAGCATGAAGTAACCGCTTTTATGACGGTGTTTTTAATGCGTAGCATTACCATTGAAGAGCTACAAGGCTTTAGAGACGCGTTACTAGAATTGTGCGTAAAAGTTGACCTGAAC
>JAYVNQ010000098.1:0-6451 GCA_043758365.1 Chitinophagales bacterium | reverse complement strand
GATCATTTAGGCGATATGGATTTTAAAGTTACAGGTACACGTGATGGTATTTGTGGTGTGCAAATGGATATTAAGGTTGATGGTTTAAGCATGGAAGTAATGATGGAAGCTTTGGAACAAGCTCGTAAAGGTCGCTTACATATTTTGGATGCGATGTATGATGCAATGCCAGCTGCTCGTGAAGAGGTGAAACCACATGCACCACGGATGATAAAAATAATTATTGATAAAGAATATATTGGTGCGGTGATAGGCCCAGGTGGTAAAGTAATTCAAGAAATTCAACGCGAAACCGGGGCTACAATTAACATTGAAGAGGTTGGTAATACTGGTGAGGTAAGTATCTTCTCACCACAAAAAGAAAGCCTAGAAAGAGCTGCAGCTTGGGTTAATGCCCTTACAACTTCGCCAGAAGTAGGTAAGACTTATGAAGGTACTATTAAAAGCATTAAAGAATTTGGTGCTTTTGTAGAATTTTTACCAAAAAAAGAAGGCTTGTTGCACATTAGTGAAATTAGCTGGAGCCGTTTAGAAACAATGGATGGCGTATTTAATGAGGGAGATACAGTAAAAGTAAAATTGATGGATGTTGATCAAAAAACTGGTAAATTCAAATTGAGCCGTAAGGCTTTAATGCCAAGACCAGAAGGTACAAGCGAACAACCTGATAGAGAAAGGCAAGATAGACCTAGGCAAGACAGAAATGACAGGCCAAGAAATGATAGACCCGAAAGGAACAGATATTAAATTAAAAAAGTCCCCTCAAAATTTGAGGGAATTTTTTTGTACCATATTCATCATAATTTCTCCAATAGATCATTAATTTAATAGCTAAATAATTATTTTGAAAAATCATTACGAAATTTAAAGTTATACCCTTACTTTTGCCGTCCAAATTTTGGATAGTTATGTTAGCAATTGTAAAAATAGCAGGTCAGCAATTTAAGGTACAAGCCGGAGATAGTTTGTATGTTCCTCACATTGAAGGTAACACTGGCGATAAAGTTCAATTCAGCGAAGTTTTATTGGTAGATAATGCTGGTGTCCTAACAGTAGGTGCCGATATTAAAACCATAGTTACTGCTGAAATAGTTAAAGACCTTGTACAAGGCGATAAAGTGATTGCTTTTAAAATGAAGCGTAGGAAAGGCTTCCGTAAAAAGCATGGTCATCGTACACATTACACTCGTCTTAAAATTGAAAGCATCGCTTAAATCTCAATCTCGCATTTGTAATAAAGTACTGTGCAATCAGGCATTTTATTATCAGTTAAAAAAATTCAAATCTTTATAAGATGGCACACAAAAAAGGTGAAGGCTCCGTAAAAAACGGCCGTGACTCTAACAGCAAACGTTTAGGAGTAAAAATATTTGGTGGACAGCCTGCATTGTCTGGTAACATTATCATTCGTCAAAGAGGTACAGTGTACCACCCTGGCAAAAATGTTGGTGTTGGTAAGGACTTTACACTGTTTGCTTTAACCAATGGTTTAGTACAATTCAGAAAAACTAGAGAGGACAAAACCTTCGTTTCTGTGAGCCCTGTAGAGGTTGCAGAATAAAAAATTTTTGCAGTACGCAATTAGTCTCTACTTTTAGGTTATTAACTAACCATTAAATATCTAAAAACATGGCAACTGCAAAAAAAGTAGCTCCTAAAAAAGCTGCTCCTGCAAAAAAAGCTGCACCAGCTCCAGTAAAGAAAGCTGCACCAGCTCCAGTAAAGAAAGTAGCTCCTGCAAAGAAAGCTGCACCAGCTAAAAAAGCCGCTCCTGCAAAGAAAGCTGCTCCAGTAAAAAAGGCAGCCCCTGCTAAAAAAGCTGCTCCTGCAAAGAAAGCTGCTCCAGTAAAAAAAGCTGCCCCTGCTAAAAAAGCCGCTCCTGCAAAGAAAGCTGCTCCAAAAAAGAAGTAGTAAGCTAGGTATGTAATATAAAAATTACTATCAATACTATTAAGTCTCGAAGTTTATCTTCGGGACTTTTTTATTTTTAATTATTAGTGTAAATGATTGTGTGGATCTACTATAACTATTTGTACTCGTAAAATAATTTTGCATTAAAAAGGAAATAATGTTTTATGGATAATTATGCAATAGCCGAAAATTTTTCATTGCTAGGTAAGTTGATGGACATACATAGAGAAAATAGTTTTAAGGCTAAAACTTATGCTATGGCTGCTTACACTATTGAAAAGCTTCCATCGCCATTAGTTGAGATGCCTTTTGACAAAATATTTTCTATTAGGGGCATCGGCGAAGCCACAGGAAAAAAAATAGTTGAACAAATAGAAACAGGTAAACTACAAATACTATCTGAAATTATAAGTAAAACACCGCCGGGCATAATTGAAATGCTGAACATTAAAGGTATTGGTCCAAAAAAAATAGCTACTATTTGGAAAGATTTAGAAGTAGAAACTTTAGGTGAGCTTTTGTATGCATGCAATGAAAATAGATTGATGTTGTACAAAGGCTTTGGAGAAAAAACACAGCAAAATATAAAAGAGGGCATCGAATTTTATCTTGGCACTTTAGGGAGTTATTTATACCAACAAATAGAACATTTTGCAAGTAATGTAGATGCAAAAATGAAGCTGTTGTTTCCCAAAGAAAAATTTGTTGTTACGGGTGCTTTTAGGCGGCAAATTGAAGTGATTGAAAAACTTGAATGGGTTACAACGCTTAACAAACATATACTTATAGAATTTTTAACAAAACACAATTTTGAATTACTTGATGATGACGATAATTATGTATCGTTTGTAGGCAAAGAAAATGTAACACTTGGCTTTTATTGTGTTATTGAAAATGACTTATACAAAACCTTGTTTAAAACTAGTTGCAGCGATTCGTTTTTAAATAGTTGGAATGAAAATGTTGGTTGGGATGAAGGGATGAATTATGAATCAGAAGAAGCAATTTTTAGTACTACAAATATGGCTATAATACCTGCGTATCAGCGGGAAGATGCAGCCATCATCACGTTGGCAAAAGCCAATCATTTACCAACAATAATTACAACAAAAAATATTAAAGGCATTATACATAGCCATAGTAAATGGAGCGACGGCACGAATACTTTAGAAGAAATGGCCGATGCTGCTATACAACAAGGTTATGAATACCTTGTAATTAGCGATCACTCAAAAACGGCTTCTTACGCTCAAGGCTTGTACGTTGAAAAAGTTATGTCACAACACGCACAGATTGATGAATTAAACGCTAGAATAGCCCCATTTAAGGTATTTAAAAGCATAGAGAGTGATATTTTAGGCGATGGTAGTTTAGATTATGAAAAAGATATTTTAAAAACCTTTGACATTGTGATAGCATCCATACATTCTAACTTAAAAATGACTGAGGAAAAAGCCATGTTGCGATTACTGAATGCCATTGAAAACCCATACACATCTATACTTGGTCACATGACTGGCAGATTATTGCTAAGCCGTGCAGGTTATCCTGTAAACCATACAAAAATTATTGATGCTTGTGCTGCAAATAATGTGGTGATTGAATTAAATGCTCACCCAAGAAGGCTAGATATTGATTGGCGTTGGATAAAACACGCATTAGACAAAAATGTATTGATTTCTATTAATCCAGATGCACATAATATTGATGGTTATGCAGACTGTAAATATGGCGTGTTAGTAGCTCAAAAAGCTGGATTAACTGCTTCTGAAAACCTTAGTAGTTACAGCTTACAGCAGTTTGAAATATTTGTAACTGAGCAGCAAAAGAAGCGGTTATAGCAACACAAAAGATACAAATTGAAACTGATGGCCCCAGATATTTATACCAATTATTTTTTTACAAAATATCCTCAGTTATCTGGCTTAGGTTTATATCATTTATTATATAACTACAAAAAAAAATAGTAAACTATCATCATTTCAAAAAAAATATTTACTTTCTCATCCTAAAAAAAAACGATAGTAATATGATTAAATTTAATGACATTAAAATCGGCGACTTTGTTAATGCCGACTATGAAGGCCAATTATCGCTAGGCGAAGTAACTAACCTTAATGGCAATGAAAAACAAGTATGTGTGCAAATGGATGATGTGCAAGATTTTTGGTTCAGTACCGACCGCTTACATGCCATTCCTTTAACCGAAGAAGCGTTGCTAAACTTGAACTTTACCAAAGAAGCCAACGCTGATGGATCTGTGAAATATAAAAAGGGCAGTTTTAGATTGGTAACACCTATTGCCAACGATTTTAGCCACCTAGAAATGTGGTATCGTGAAGATAAAAGACATAACCCAAATGTGCGTTTTGTACACCAGTTACAAAATCAATATTTAGATATGACCAAGATACATTTAACCAGAGAATTGGTGTAAGCAGATTTTGGTTTTGATAATATTTAAAAATGCCATTACAGTAAATTGTAATGGCATTTTTACTTGACTTCAAAAAATCATTTTTCTATTGCTACAGAAAGTTGCTGACGTGCAGTTTGTCTTGCTCTTCGTGATGTTCGCATGCGGCATCTCGAAGAACAGATTAAGCAGATATGTTATCTGCTAATAATTATAGCATCACAGATGCCAATTTATCTGTACTTCGACTTGTCCCAACGGAACAAATTGAAGAGCGGAAATCAATTTTGTTTTGCGTAACATCAGTTACTTATTTAAAACTATTTTTTGTGTATAGCTGTTTTTTGTTGTGATTACTTTAACAATGTATGTTCCATTTGATAGATTATTTAAAGTGATTTGTTGTGTTTGTCCTATGCCTGTGTAGTATATTGATATTGCACCTGTAATGTCGTAAACTGTAATTTCTTTTAGAATTTCATTTGAGTTTTCTAACTGAATTTTTACGATTCCATTGGTAAGTGTTGGAAATATTTTTATTGCATTTTTATTTTCAATATTGTGTTGAATTGAGATAATATTTGACAATGTATTTTTTCCGTTTAAATCTACTTGTCTTAATCTGTAATAATTAATTCCGTTGTGTGGTGAAGCATCTACAAACGAATAAGAATAACCAGTTTGTGTATTGCCTGTGCTTTTTACTGTGCCAATTGATTCAAATAATAATCCATCTGTAGAGCGTTCGATTTGAAAGTAAGCATTATTTATTTCTGAAGTAGTTTGCCATTTAAGTTGTGTTGTATTATTTATTAAGAATCCTTGAAAATTTAATAAACGAATTGGCAAAGTTGTGCTTGAACAATTGTAGTTATATAAAGGTTGTATAAATGGGCTGCGGGGAAATTGCTGAACAGTACTTTGGTCGGTGAAGTGGTTTATTGTAGTAATAGGAATTGTATTTGTTGAAAGGTAATCAGTAAGTAATTGCAATGCAGTATATGCCTGACCTGTGCCTGTGTTTATAAAATCTTGTTTGTCAAAAAAACCTGTGTGGCTGCATAATACATCTGCATTTTCATTTGGGCGAACACAACCTATTACAGTTGATGTGTCGTTGCCGTTTATTACAGTTGGTGTTCCTGCACGTTTCATTTGTATAACTTTATTACCATCGGCATTATTTAAATTTATGGTTGCATCTAAACCAGCAAACCCATCTACCCAACCACCTTCTTGGCTAAAAGCATTTTGAGAAAATACTTGTGTTAATAAATTTTCAACAATATTTTTTAAAGTATCGCCAGTAACTTTTGCAGTTGCCATTGTATAGAATACTGGAAAGAAACGATATACATCTTCTAAGGTGATGCTGCCATCGGCTATGGTATTGTCTTCATATAAATAACCTGCTGCTGCAATGGGGCTATCAAATCTAAATCCTGGTGAAATAGCTAATTGAGTACCTGCTTTATTTTTGGCAATATTGGTGAAGGCATTATTAAATGTACTTTCAAGTGCATTCATTCTTGTTAGTGTTCCATTGCTGTGTCCAATTACAGATGTAATAGGTTGTGTTAAAGTTTGTGACGAGGTTGTCATTGGGTCGGCTAAATTTGGATTAGCTGTTAAAAAGGGGGCTCTTGCTGTTGCTACTAATGCAGCCATTGTTGCATCTTCTGTAGTTGCTGGGGTAATAGTTAGTAATTGCCATTGCTTACCTGTTACGTTTCCAGTTGCATCAAACGTTACATCCATTCTTCCTAAATATCCATCATTGCCAGATTCTACCACTATTGCACCACTTGCAGATGAAAGAGGTTTGTAAGTTACTTCGTGTGTATGTGCTGAGAAAAAAATATCTACCGAACCAGTATTTATTATTTGTGCTAAACGATGGTCTTTGTGAATACCCAATTCACTCATCACTACTACTAATTTGCAACCACTACTGCGTAATGCAGCAGCATTTGTTTCAATAATGTTTTTGTAGTTAGTTTCGCCTGTTACGAAATTAAACCCAGTTGCTAAGGTTGCATACATTTTGGGAACTATGTCTGATGTTAAACCAATAAAACCAATTTTAATTCCATTTTTAGTAATGGTTGTAGTAGCAGGTAATAC
>JAYVNQ010000097.1:0-2010 GCA_043758365.1 Chitinophagales bacterium | reverse complement strand
CACCAGCAGTTTTTTCTTCAGCAGCAGCTGCTTTCACAATCACTCTATCGTGAAGTGGGGTAATGTTAAGCTTTTTAGAAGCCATGGTTATTAATTTTTGAGTTTGTGAATTAATTTGCTTTAAGTTGGCGATTATTATGCCACGAGGCTTATTTAAGCCAAATTTTCAGTTTTGGTATTTAAGCGGCATGGCAAATTATAATGCCTGTCATAACAAGAAAATCAGGCAATTTAAAGTGTGGCATTGTGGCAGAATTTGGTGAAGAGGTAGAAAAGGTATATGACAAAGGGCTAAACTTAAAATTATAAATCTGTCTAAATTAAAATTAAAGTTAAAATAAGTTACCTATTATTTAAGTAATTGCTTAAATAGTTATCTTTGCTCTATGAATGATATAAATTGTATAAGACCCTATGCAGACCAGGTGCTGATAGGAGAATGCAAAAAGAAACTACAAAAAGCGGAAACATCTTTCAGCAGGTTAAGTCAGGTGTTAAGCCTTGCAGGTAATGATGTGCGAATGAAAATACTTTATCTGTTAGAAGAAGAAGATGGATTGTGTGTTTGTGACTTAGCAGATATTTTACAAATGACCATTCCCGCAGTTTCTCAACATTTAAGGAAATTAAAAGACGGCAACATCTTACAGACACGTAGAAATGGTCAAACCATTTTCTATTCTTTAAAGGAAGAGCATTTAGAAATTATTAAACCATTGTTCGAGCATATAACTATTGTTAATCGTAAAAACAAAAAATATGAAACAGGAAACAACATCTAAAGCCGTTACAGGCGTAGGCATATTTGCTGCCATAGCAGCATCGCTTTGCTGCATTACACCCGTATTAGCATTCCTTGCAGGTGCAAGCGGAGCAGCTTCATCACTTTCGTGGTTAGAACCTGCACGACCTTATCTGATTGGTTTGGCTATAGCTACTTTAGCTTTTGCATGGTACAAATCATTAAGCAAAAAACAAAGTGCAGATTGCGGTCCTGATGGAGCTTGTGTAGTGGAAAAGAAAAGTTTCTTTGCTTCCCGTACTTTCTTAACCATCATCACTATTGTAGCTGTTGCTATGATAGCCTTTCCTTACTATGGTCATATTTTCTATCCAAAAACGCAGACGCAAAATGTAGTTGTTGTAGAAACCAACAATATTCAATCAGCTTCTTTTGAGATTAAAGGAATGAGTTGTAAGGCTTGTGAAAGCGAAGTCAACAATGAATTGCACAAAGTAGCAGGGGTAATTGATGCTCAAACATTTTATGATAAGGGAACAAGCATTGTAAAATATGATAAGTCAAAAGCTACAGTTGACCAGCTTAAAAATGCTATAGCTCAAACAGGATATAAAATCACCGATTACAAACTCTTAAATAAATAAACATGAAAATATTATCTATTATCGCAGGCACTTTTTTATTTGCAGCAGTACAGGTTTGTGGCTGTGGAAACTGTAAAGTAAACGCTCAACCAACGGTAAAAACCGTAACTAAGGAAGAGCCAAAAACAGTTAAATTAAAAATCACAGGTATGACTTGTGCAGGTTGTACAAACCATGTAGCAACTACATTAAAAGAACTTGATGGAGTTGTAGAACAGAAAGTTGAATACCCTGGTGATTTAGCTACTGTAAAATACAATCCTTCTAAAACTTCAGTTGCTAATATTATTAAAGCCATTGAAAAATTAGGATACAAAGCAGACGTACAAAAAGAAAATAAAAAACAGTCATAATCTCCCTTTCATTTATAAAAGCACTAAAGTTTTAATCTCAAAATTTTAATATGAAAACAAGAATAATAACAAGTTCAATAGCTGTTGTACTGCTTACATTAACAACTGCTTTAAGTTTAATGGCTGCGCCAAAAAATACAATCACTTTTTACAAAGTTCCATTAGTATGTGGTTCTGCACCTGCTATCGGTTGTGGCAGTAAAGCAAAGCCTGTATTAAAGGAATTGGAAAAAAATAATAATGTTGCTGAAGCATGGCTCAATCATACGGG
>JAYVNQ010000096.1:0-2013 GCA_043758365.1 Chitinophagales bacterium | reverse complement strand
CTTCTGTAACTTTAGCAATAGCAGCAGTATCAATGGTTTCAGCGGGTTTGTCTTTTAAATGTTGCTTTAAAATTTCCACTCTGCCTTCTGCATCTGGTGGGGCTACAAATACCACTCTGTCAAACCTGCCTGGTCGTCTAAAAGCACTATCAACGCTCCAAGGTGCATTGGTAGCTGCTAAAATCAATACACCTTCATTGCTATTTTCTACACCATCCATTTCGGCCAAAAATTGATTAATAACATGCCGCATGCTACTACCCTTCATGTCGCTTCTGCTTGCTCCGATTGCATCTACCTCATCAAAAAATAACACACATGGGGCATTTTCTCTGGCCTGCATAAATACTTCATGCAAATTTTTCTCGCTATTACCCATCCACATATCTAAAATATCATGCAAGCCAATATTGATGAATTTAGCATCAATTTCACCAGCAGTTGCTTTTGCCATATAGGTTTTACCACAACCAGGTGGGCCATATAGTAAAATACCGCCGCCAGTTTTTTTACCAAATGCTTTGTATAATTCTGGGTTTTTAAGCGGCTGTATAATTTTTAAAGATATTTCTTGCTTTACCTTTTGCATGCCACCAATATCTTCAAACTTTAGGTTGGGTTTCTCCATAAAAAACTGTGGCAAATTGCCACCCTCAAATTCATTCTCGCCAAACAATTCATCCTCATCATCTGCATCTTTACCCATTAAATTGCCAATGCTAGGCATCCGCAACGAATTATCAATATCATCATCTTTAAAACCTGGGTTTTGTTGTAATATTTTTTTGTACACCTCTACAGCCTCGCTATTAGATTGTTCTTTTATTAGGCACTTTACAAAGGGCACCATTTCTTCCCAGTTTAACGAATTATCTGCCATTAACGCTTCGTACACCAATATGGCTGCACTATATTTTTTTTGTTTAAAATAAACTGACGCTAAGCCTTTACGAGCTTTTGTATCGCCATAATTTTTATTAAGTACTTGCTGATATTGTTCGGCTGCATCATCTAGCATATAACCTTTAATCATTAATTCTGCCAAATGTAACCGCAATGGAATATTATCTGGCGAAAATGATAACGCTTCTTTTAATTGCTCAATTCCTTCGTTCATAAAATAAGATTTGTTTATCTGAACCTTGATTTTTAGGATTATTATGATTTATCTGATTTTCAGTACATATTTGAAACACTTATAAATTCATATAACTAACAAAAGCGGGTAGAATTTAGCTGTGTAAATCAATTAAACTTGTGTGATTATTGTTCCAGTTATATTCAACAGTTGCAGTGTGCGACGCCACAATAGTTAGATAGTATTACTGCTGCTGGTTACCAAAAAACTACCATATAAACAATCGTTATAATCACCAAAATCATACAAAATCAAGGTTTAGACAATTTTTTAATACAACATTCTAACCTTAATAGTTTCCTTCACATTTCGCAACAATGCTGCGGCTTGTTTTGATAATTTTTTATCTACATCTAATACCACGTAACCAATATCATCGTTTGTTTTTAAATACTGACCAACGATATTTATATGATGCTTACTTAATTCTGTATTAATGGCACTTAACACACCTGGTACATTGTTGTGAATATGTAGAATGCGATGTGCACCCTCAACAGGCGGCAAACCAATAGCAGGTAGGGTTACAGAGCCATTAGTGATACCTTTTTCTAAATATTGAAACAGTTTTGTGCTTACATCTTCACCAATATTTTCTTGTGCTTCCTCAGTACTGCCACCAATATGTGGCGTTAAAATAACGTTAGATAAACCTTGTAATGGTGTTGTAAATGTATCGCCATTTTTTTCGGGCTCAACAGGAAAAACATCAATGGCAGCACCGCTTAATTGCCCTTCTTTAAGGCTTTTGGCCAATGCATCTAAATCAACCACTTCGCCACGGGCATAGTTAATTAAAATAGCACCTTGCTTAAAAAATTTAAGATTGCTTTTGTTAATTAAGTTTTTTGTTTGTCCAGTTTCTGGCACGTGTA
>JAYVNQ010000095.1:0-2018 GCA_043758365.1 Chitinophagales bacterium | reverse complement strand
TTAATAAGATTTGAAAAGCTGATCGTCACTTGGTGGAACATGCTATGGTTAAGCGTTATAGCCATCTTTCTCAAAAAAATAAAATGTTAAACAACTTCATAGTTATAAAGGGAAAGAAGTAAGTTATTATGTAGAAAAAGAGTACGAAAAAGTTGCTAGAAAAATCTTCGGTTTAACGCCAGAAATGATAAAATTTTACAGCGAAAAAGTAACTGGTGTTGAGTACCCTTGGAGCAAATATTCACAAATGGTTGGTCGTGATTATGTTAGTGGTGCTATGGAAAATACAACAGCTACTTTACATGGTGAACGATCGCAACAAAATGCCCGTGAACTAACAGATGGCAACAATTGGGAAAGCACCATTGCACACGAATTGTTCCACCAATGGTTTGGTGATTATGTTACCGCCGAAAGTTGGAGCAACATTACCGTGAACGAATCTTTTGCAGATTATAGTGAGTATTTATGGAATGAATATAAGTACGGTATGGATGCAGCACTTGATGACAATTATGCACAAATGCAACGCTATTTTAGTAACCCTGCCGATGCAAAAAAAGATTTGGTGCGATATTACTACTCAGATAAGGAAGATGTATTTGATAATGTAAGTTACCCAAAAGGTGGGCGTATTTTAAACATGCTTCGCCATTATGTTGGTGATAGTGCGTTTTTTAAATCGTTAAATCTCTATTTAACCACCAATAAATTCGGCAATGGCAACCCAGATAAATTGCGCTTAGCAATGGAACAAGTGAGTGGTAAAGACTTGCATTGGTACTTTAATCAATGGTATTATGGTAGCGGCCACCCAAAGGTTGGCATAACTTATGCCTATGATGCTACTAACAAAAAGGCATCAGTATTTATTAAGCAAACACAAGCTGGTGATAAGATTTTCAAATTACCAATTGACATAGATATTTACTCAGGTTTTGAAAAAAAACGTAGTACTGTTTGGATGGAAAACAAAGTTGATACATTCACATTCAACGTAAAATCTAAACCTGATTTAATTAATGTTGATGGCGATAAATATTTGTTGTGGGAGAAAAAGGATAACAAAACCACCGCCGAATTTATACACCAATACAAGTACGCTAAAAACTTTGTAGATAGACGTGAAGTCATTGATTATGTTAGTAAACACAAAGCAGAACCTGACGCCTATGACTTAATAAAAGAGGGACTAAACGACCCTTATTACAAAATACGTGAACGGGTTTTAACGCTAATTGCAAAGGATACTTTAGATGCAGCAACACTAGCCAAAGTAGAAAAAATAGCCGCTACAGATGACCATAGAACCACCCGCAGTTTTGCACTAAATGTGTTAATACAATCTCATGATAAAAAATACTTACCGCTATACGTTAAAGCTGCTACAGATAGCTCTTATACCGTTGCCGGTGTAGCTTTAGACGGCGTTATTGATTTGGATGAAGCCAAAGCAATTAGCTTGTTGCCATCGTTGCAAAAAGATGCCAAAGGGCGGTTGAAAGAAGCGGTTGATGCCATATCAATGCTTACAAAAGGTGATGTTGATTTTAATGAGTTGTTTGGCAATTATATTAACGTTAAAGGCCTACAAGAAAGGTTTGGTGCCACCTTTAACTTTGTAGATTATTTGGCTAAAGTAACCACTACCGATAACTTTAAAAAGGGTGTAGATGAAGTAATTGCATTTAGAGATAAAGTTGCCCAATATGGTGTGGCACCCCAAATAAACAATGCTTTACAAGGCATGGCAAAAAAGAAAGAAGCTTTTAAAGTAAAAGCCCAAGACGCTGCTGCTATAGACTTACAGCTAGCTTACTTAAAAGATAAAATGAAGTAATAATCAATTACCGATATTAAAAATAAAGGTGCAACTTGTAGAAAGTTGCACCTTTATTTTTTAGTATTTAGTTATAAAGTATTAAGTAGTCTGTCATAATTATCTTATACTAATTCTGACCGCAGAAATCACCAAATACACTGAATTTATATACTAAAATGTTTGGGTATTTTATAAG
>JAYVNQ010000094.1:0-2020 GCA_043758365.1 Chitinophagales bacterium | reverse complement strand
GGCTCTGCAAATACAATTGGTGGTCAAACACAAATGATAAAATTGCGTTGGGGTGCTAATGATGATGATTTGAAATTTAAAGGGTGGGATGGTTTTATCAAATTCGCTTTAGGCGAAAACGTAAAACGTACCACTTCTCAAAACAATAACCGTTTTCCTGATACAAGAATGGGTGTAGAAGAGGTATTGAACGATGCCTTTGCTCGTGCAGTAGATTATCAAAAAGCACTAAAAGCAGATCCTAAAACTCGTAGAGATTTAGAGTTAGATCCGTTGGTAGAAATATTAAATAAAAAACGCTTTATTACATGCCACTCTTATGTACAAAGCGAAATTACTGCTGCTATGAGGGTTGGTGATAAATATGGTTTTAAATTCAACACATTTACCCATATTTTAGAAGGGTATAAGGTGGCTGATAAAATGAAAGTACATGGGTCTAGTGCCTCTACCTTTAGCGATTGGTGGTATTATAAAGTAGAAGTTACCGATGCCATAGCCTACAACGCAGCCATTATGCATAAAGTAGGGTTGAATGTTTGTATTAATAGTGATGATGCAGAAATGGCTCGCCGTTTAAACCAAGAAGCTGGTAAGGTGGTGCGTTATGGTGGTGTATCGGAAGAAGATGCTTTAAAAATGGTAACCTTAAATCCTGCAAAAGCCTTACATATAGACGATAAAGTAGGTAGCATTAAGGTTGGCAAAGATGCCGACTTAGTTTTGTGGAGCGACAACCCATTAAGTATTTATGCTATGAGTCTGTATACCATTGTTGATGGAACGGTTTATTTCTCTCGTGAAAAAGATTTAGACGCAAGAAAAAAACTATCTGCAGAACGTAATCGCTTAATATCTAAGTTGGGTGGCGAAAAAAAGGCTGGTGTACCCACGAAGCCTGCCGAACCAAGCTGGCAAGTAATTTTAAGTTGTGGCGACCATGGTCATCACGATAACTTAATTACTATTACCGAACAAGAAGGCGACGATAAAAACTAATAACACCAAAAGACATTTTCATGAAAAAAATAATTTGTTCATTAACTACCATGTTTTTTTTGGTGGCTTTGGCTCAAGCACAAGAAACCGTGTATCCAACACCTGCATATAAAGGTAAATTATATATTACCAATGCCACCGTGCATATTGGTAATGGTATGGTAGTAGAAACTGCCACCGTTGAAGTAAACAATGGCAAAATTGTACAAATAGCTAACAGCATTACACCTAGCGGTGGTGCAAAAGTGGTAGATGCAACAGGCAAACATGTATATCCTGGTTTAATATTACCAACATCCGATGTGGGCTTAAAAGAAATTGGCTCAGGCGTTAGAGCCAGTAACGATGTATCAGAACTGGGCGACTTTAACTCAAACATCCGCTCTATTACAGCTTATAACACCGATTCTCGGGTTATTAATGTGCTAAAAAGTAATGGCATTTTATTGGCAAGTATAACACCCGAAGGTGGTATTATTAGTGGATCGTCTAGTGTAGTACAGTTTGATGCTTGGAATTGGGAAGATGCGGTTTATAAAATGGATGCCGGCATTCATATAAATATGCCAAGTTTTATTGGCCGTGGCGGTAGAAGAGGCAGTAGAGGGTTTGGCTTGCCAAGTGCCGAACCGGTTGACCCTACAAAAGCTGCATTAGATAAAGTAGATGAGATAAAGTCTTTTTTTACACAAGCAAAAGCCTATTTAGCCGAGCCAACACATACTAGCATTAACTTAAAATTAGATGCCATAAAAGGCTTATTTACAAAACAACAAAAACTATTTGTACATGCCGATCAGGTAAAACAAATGCTAATAGCCATTGATTTTGTAAAAGAATTTGGGTTTGATGTAGTAATTGTTGGTGCTAGTGAAAGTTTTTTAATGGCCGACTTATTAAAGCAAAATAATATAGCTGTTATTCTTAACCAAGAACACGCATTGCCTACAACCGAAGATGATGATGTAGATCAACCCTATAAAACCCCGTCGGTATTGCAAAAAGCAGGTGTGTTATTTGC
>JAYVNQ010000093.1:0-2023 GCA_043758365.1 Chitinophagales bacterium | reverse complement strand
CCCAATAATATTTTTGAGCATATATTTCAGCATTGATAATCACACCTGCTAAATAAATCTGAATTTGTTTTATGTCTTGAAGAAACAACTTTGTAGCCCTGCGCTTTTTAAAACCATTAATGGCTCTTACATAATCAAAGCTGCGAATGTGATAGATGCCTGAAGTTGGATTGAAGCCAATCCAATTATCATCTAATAATTTTTGGAAATGTTTGCGGAAGGTTCGGTTTTTCGGGTCACGCATTTTAAGCTCGGTTTTGAGCTTATCAAACAGTTCATCATCTGCTGATATTTTATCACCAGCAAAAAGTTTTAGGTAGAGGAAAATAGCAAAAGATTTATTCAGGTTGTTATCATAAACAAACTGTGAAATTTCTACTGGTACTAATAATATTTTATGCCTCTGGTAAAGCATTCTTATTTGGTGATTTATATTTTCAATTCTATTAAGCGGCGTTACGCTTGTTGCTGTTCAATACTTGCATTACATCTTTATAAGCGTAATAGATAGTGCCGCCCATTTTTGTAAATGGCAATGTGTTATTAATGCGTAAGTTTTGTAGAGTGCCTGGTGAGCAATTCAACATCTTCATTACATCTGCACTTTTAAGCCATTCTTTTTGTTCTGATGCAGGTTGAATTATTTGTTTTATTTCATTTAATAATTCTACCTTTAAGCTCATAAAATCCTGCCGTGTTAATAACTCTATATTCATCTGATAAGTGATTTAATTTTAATTAAATACATCCGCTACAAATTTACTACCTTTTTTAGTTTTTCTCTGATAAAAAAATTAGTATTTATTCACAATTAGTGTATAATATTGTCAAATATTATGAACCTGAAATGCTTGCTGGCAAAGGGTTACAAAAGGATGGGAAAAACAAAATAAGAGTTATCCACTTTTACGCAATGCATTTACACTTTTTGATGATTTGGCTGCAAACTTTTCTCGCAATAATTGCATATCATCACTTACTTTCCTATCAATAATTTTTGCATAATGCTGTGTAGTGCGAACTGATTTATGACCGAGCATTTTACTTACACTTTCAAGAGGTACTCCGTTTGTTAAAGTAACAGTTGTTGCAAACGTATGACGAGCCAGATGCATCGTGCAATTTTTAGTAATGCCACTCAAATCAGCAATCTCTTTTAGGTAGGCATTCATTTTTTGATTGCTTGACATTGGAAGCAGTTTAGAATTTGCGACACAGTAAGGGTCGTTTGCATATCTTTCTAAAATAGCTTCTGCAGCAGGTAATATTGGAATGCTTGAACGGGTGTCGGTTTTTGTTCTGTTTTGTTTTATCCATTTGTTGCCATCAATACCTAAAACAATATTCTCTTTTGAAAGTTTTGCTACATCTACATAAGCAAGACCTGTATAACAACAAAATACAAATACATCTTTTACCTGTTGCAGGCGGTGTATTTGAAACTCTTTTTCCTCAATCGCTTTTAGTTCATGCTCCAACAAATATTCTCTATATACCTCTTTTGATTTTTGCTTGTAATTCAAAAATGGGTTTTTATCTAACCAGCCGTGTGCAAGTGCCAGGTTAATGATTTTTTTGAACAGCTTTACATATTTTACGGTAGTGTTGTTGTTGCACTTTTTTGTTACCCGCAGGTAATAATCCAACTCGTTTACAAACTCTGAATTAATCTCATGCAGAAACAAATCTGAACGCTTATACTTTACCTGGATAAAAGCTGTTAGATGGTTGAGTGTGTAGATGAATTTTTTATGTGTGGCAATTGAATAATCTTTGCCTATCTGCGATTTTATTTGTTCGTTATGGTACTCAAATATTTCAAGGACGGTCTTTTTGCAATCATCAATGCCGAGGTACATATTCTTTAAACCATCGGCAGTAAGTACAATATTTTTATCAACTACTTCTCGTTGATGTTCGTACAGTTTGTTACGGACTGTATCAATATAAACATTCATACTTCGCACCTCTTCTATAGTGCCACGTACATAACCTTTTTCAGTATTCCACCTGGAAGGTTCTA
>JAYVNQ010000092.1:0-2036 GCA_043758365.1 Chitinophagales bacterium | reverse complement strand
TGTAATATCCCATTGGGTAAAGATTAGTAAGGCTTCTTTTCTAAAAGCATATACACCAATATGTTCGTAGTAAGTCGGGGTAATATTTTTATCTCTTTGGTATGGAATAACTGAACGACTGAACATAAGTGCATTCATATTTTTATCTACTGCAACTTTTACATAATTGGGGTCTTCTATTAGCTGTTCGTCTTTTAAAATTTGCATTAACGATGCCACTTGTATTTTACATTCAGCGTCATCTTCAAACACCTGCAATAATTTTTCTAATGGTTCTTTTTTTACAAAAGGTTCGTCGCCTTGTACGTTTACAATAATATCTACATCCATAAATTTTGCGGCTTCTGCAATACGATCGCTGCCACTTTCGTGATGGGCTTTGCTCATCACAGCCTTCCCGCCATTATTTATAATTTCATCGTATATAATTTCGCTATCGGTTACTACAATTACATCATCAAATAACCCTGTTGCAAATGTGTTGTCGTGTGTGTGGCGAATGACCGTTTTGTTGCCTAATGGCTGCATTAATTTGGCAGGAAAACGTGATGCACCATAGCGTGCTGGTATCATGGCTATTATTTTCATTGGTTCGGTATTATTGGTCTGAAATTAAAAATCCCCCCAACAATTGAGAGGATTTTTATGATTTATTTTTTGTCAATTAATTATTCAACATCAACGGCATTACCAACATTAGCAAGTCTTCTCCTTCGGCTTGTTCCGTTGGTTTAATTAACCCAGCTTTTGTTGGGGTTGATAATTCTAATCTCACTTCGCCAGTATCAGCTGCGCTTAACATTTCTATTAAAAACTTAGCGTTAAAAGCAATTTGCAAATCCTCACCATCATATTGGCAATTCATACGTTCATTACCCTCAAAACTAAAATCAACATCTTGTGCGGCCATTTGCAATTCGCTACCTGTAATGCTTAGTGCCACTTGATTGGTACTCTTATTACTAAAAATACTCACACGACGTAAGGCGCTTTGAAAATCAGCTTTTGTAACCACTAATTTATACGGATTATCAGCAGGAATTACCACTTTATAATCAGGAAAACGTGCATCAATTAGGCGACAAATCATTTGTATATCGCCATGGTTTACAAACAAATGATTGCTATTGTAACTTACTGTAATTTCATCATCATTATCTGGCAACGCATTACGCAAAAGGTTCAACGGTTTTTTTGGAACTATGAACGAGTCGGTTTTTGTAGCAAACGTATCGGTGCGTTTGTAACGTACTAAACGGTGTGCATCGGTAGCTACAAATTGTACCCCTTCTTTACTTAACTCAAAATAAACACCCGTCATTGCTGGGCGCAAATCATCGTTACTTACAGCAAATAATGTTTTGTTAATGGCTGTAACTAAGGCTGTACTTTTCATGGTAAAACCCGTGGTATCGTCACTTGCGGGCTCTTTAGGAAAATTGTCTGGGTTTTCGCCTGGCACTTTATACTTACCATTATCGCTGGTAATTTCTACTGCAAAATTTTTGTCAATATTAAAAGTCAGCGGCTGATCTACTATATTCTTTAAACTGTCTATTAAAATTTTTGCAGGTATACAAACTTTACCATCAGTTTTGCTTTCAACATCCATTTGCACACGCATTACCGTTTCTAAATCGGTAGCTACAATGCTTAGTTTTTTATCTTCAATATCGAATAGAAAATCTTCTAATATTGGTAACACCGTATTGGCATTAATTACACCATTAATTTGTTGCAAATGCTTTAAAAGCGATGATGACGAAACAATAAACTTCATGCTAACTTAATTTTGTGTTGGCAACAAACGTACTGCAATTTGCCAATATTATTTTGATAGATATTAGCAGAATTCTGTTTTGGGTTATTAATGTGTTTATTGTGTGAATTAGGAATTGTGATTTGATTGATTGAGATGATAGAATGATTGATGACAAGCTATTATTTTTGTTTGGAAACAAGTGGTTTTAAAGCTTAAATACTCTTGGTTTTAATTTATAAACGTAAGTACAACCGTGGTATATAAAAAACAGGTA
>JAYVNQ010000091.1:0-2039 GCA_043758365.1 Chitinophagales bacterium | reverse complement strand
TCATCTATTAAAAGTAAAAAGTTTATTTTTACAAAAGCCCTTTTTTAAAGGTATTAAAATAATAGGTAGTGGTCTAAAATGTATGCTGTTGAGGATTTATAAAATTACATTGGTTGATGATACGTTAAAGAGTAGTTATGTGCCAAATAACTATCCGAGTAAAAATGCCCGTCACCGTAATAGTATAAAGGTTAAGAAAAAGGTATCAAGCGAATAGGGAAACAGAATTTTCTTTGCCATAGTTATTGCAAGCAGTTCTAATATTCGCATTACTATCATGGTGCTAACTCGGCTACAAAAGCACTTGTTCGCTAATAGTGTTAAACGGCAGTGATATTAGGAATATTGGCTGAGTAATAATCTCAGTATGGCTGTACTATTTCGATACTGAGAAATTGGTTAAAGCAGCATAAAGAACCTAGTTTTAAGGATAGTTACAAGCAGGTACAAGTTAATCAATTTTGGACATTTATAAAGCATCCGAAGCAAGGAAAATGCTGGGTTTGGTATGCTTATGACAAAGAAACAAAGTAAATATTGGCTTTTTATATTGGTAAACGAAATTGTAAGTTCAATTAATAAAAGTGATAAAGCATTTATTAAAAACTAAGCCATTTGCAAGTGGAGACTTATTGCATAAATAGTAGGAAATCGTACAAGAAGTATATCCCCAAGAAAACATATTATCCCCAAGAAGAAAACCACACACATTGAAAGAAGGAACAGAGATTTTAGGACGCACTTGAAAAGATTAACCAGAAAAAACAGTCTGTTTTTCCAAAAAAAATGACATCAACTGTAGAATTATTAAATTATACATGCAACATATATATGCTTCTTAATTAACAGTATACATTTTGAGTCACTACCAAATACGTTTATCAACTAATTGAATTATCGTATAGCATTTTTGATTACATTTGTTTTGAACTTTAGGGGTGCCTGAAAGGCTGAGATTATACCCTTTAAACCTGATGCAGATAATGCTGTCGAAGGAAAAAGTAGAAACATACTCCACATTCTGCCATTCCTGAAGTTTAATTAAATCTATTAAAGGAATGCAAATCATTTTAAACAGTCAAACGCATCAGGTTGAAGAAAAAACCTCTATTCAAATTGCCTTGAACAATTGGATAGGCGACAAACAAAAAGGCATTGCTGTGGCTGTTAACGAAACCATTGTTCCTAAAACTTGCTGGGATAGCTATGAACTTAAAGACAACGACAAGTTATTAGTTATAAAAGCTACACAGGGTGGTTAATGCCAAATTCTGTGTCATGTATTAAATGTATACTTATATGTATTGGTATGTTATGCAGCCAGTTTCAATTAATATTAAAAAAATAAAATTAGTTCTTCAAAATTATAGTTGTATGAAAAAAATTGATAAAGTACCAGAGCAGGAAACTATTTCGTGTAAACCGTTCACCGCATCTAAAAAAATATATGTGGATGGAAAGTTGCATCCCATTAAAGTAGCTATGAGGGAAATAACGCTTTCGCCTACAAAATTATCGACTGGCAAAATGGAAGAGAATCCATCTGTGATAGTATATGATACTAGTGGGCCTTATACTGATGAAGCTGTAACGATAGATATAAAAAAAGGATTGCCTCGCCTACGTGAACAATGGATTTTAAATAGAGGCGATGTAGAGCAATTGCCCAATGTTTCTTCAGATTATGGTAAGGAACGCAAGGAGGATGCCTCACTTGATCATCTGCGTTTTGAACATATCAAAGCACCGCTGCGTGCCAATTTTGGTGGCAATGTTACCCAATTGCATTATGCAAAAAAAGGCATCATCACACCTGAAATGGAATACATCGCTATACGTGAAAATCAATATATTGATGAATTAAAATATAAGCTGAATGGCCAGTATGAATTGCTTACACAACAACATGCAGGCAACAGTTTTGGGGCCAATACACCTAAGGGTACTATTACGCCGGAATTTGTACGGGAGGAAGTGGCCGCAGGGCGTGCCATTATCCCAGCTAACATTAATCATCCTGAATTAGAGCCGATGATTAT
>JAYVNQ010000090.1:0-2040 GCA_043758365.1 Chitinophagales bacterium | reverse complement strand
TGCTCAATGTTTCTACCACGTTCAAGCATTAATACCTTTAGGCCTTTTTCGGTTAATTCTTTAGCGGCCCAACCACCACTAATGCCACTTCCAATTACAATTGCGTCATACGTGTTTTCTGCCATTTTTTATGTATTTATCGTTAGAAAATTTTTAGTGCTTAAATCCGTTAGTCAGTTAGTCTATTATTGCGAAAGTCTGTTAGTCCGTAAGACCGAAAGTTGGCCTTGTTTGACTAACTGACTCTCCAGTCTTTCCTTACACATCGCAAATTGTAATTGCTTGTTTTAATGAACCCACTTTATCGTTACCTGTTGGTATAAATTCCTGAGCAACGTAGCCTTTATAACCTGTTGCTAAAATGGCTTTCATTATGGCTGGATAATATAATTCTTGTGTATCGTTTATTTCGTGCCTTCCAGGTACGCCACCTGTGTGGTAGTGACCAAAATATTGGTGATGGGTATTAATAGTACTTATCACATCACCTTCATCTATTTGCATGTGATAAATATCGTACAATAATTTAAAATTTTCAGAGCCAATCATTTTACACAAGTCAACACCCCATTGGCTTCTATCGCACATATAATCTTTATGGTTTACTTTGCTATTAAGCAATTCCATTTGTATAGTGACTCCATTTTTTTCTGCTAATGCCATGATTTTTTTTAAACCATCGGCACAATTTTTCATACCTACTTCATTGTCCATGCCATTGCGATTACCACTAAAGCAAATTAAGTTTTTATATCCAGCTTTAGCCACTAAAGGAATTACTTCAGAATAATTTTGTACCAGTTTTTCATGGTATTTTGTATCGTTAAAACCATTTACTAAATTAATTTCTGCACCGTTACACATGCTACTAGAAACATCATATTTTTTTAATGTTGGCCAATCGGTAGGACCACAAAGGTCAATGGCATTAAACCCAATGTTCGTAACCGCTTTGCAAAGCTCCTCAACAGATAAAAAGCTGTAAGTCCATCTACAAACCGAGTGGTTAATATTTTTTTTCAAAGCTTTTTTTTCATTGTTTTGATTGCACGTAAAGCTCGATAAAATGCCAGTTGCAGAAGCTGCCACCGAGCCAGCTATAATGTTTTTTAAAACGGTTCTTCTATTGGTCATTGGGCGTTATGATTAAATTATTTTGGATGATGATGGAACTTATATCAAGCAACTGTTTCATTCTTCTTATCAGTAAAAAACAAAGCAAATAAAACAAGTACTGCCGCAGAAACACCAGCTGGTATTATCCAGATACTTCTCCAATCGTGTACATTTTCGCCAACTGTATAAAGCTTTGCTACGTAGCCAGATAGTAATGAACCTATCCACATCCCTAAACCATAAGTTGCCATTGTTATCATACCTTGAGCTGAATTTTTAATTTTTTCTCCTGCCTTATTATCGGTATAAATTTGCCCTGTAACAAAAAAGAAATCGTAACAAACCCCGTGTAAAATAATACCTGCAAATAGCATCCACAAGCCAGCATCTGCATTGCCATAACCAAAGCATAAAAAACGCAAGACCCATGCTAACATACCAATCATAATCATCCATTTAACACCTAACTTTCTGAATAAAACTGGTATTAATAAAATGAATAGTGCCTCTGAAAATTGACCGAAAGTCATATTGCTGGTAGCATTCTTCATACCAACTTCGTTTAAAAATTGATTGGCTTGACTATAATAAAATGATAGTGGGATGCAAATAAGTATTGAGGCAAAAAAGAAGGTAACAAAAGATTTGTCCTTAAATAAAACAAAGGCATCACTTCCCAAAATTTGACCAATAGTTGCTTTTTCGCCTTTGGCTTTTGGTGGCGTTTCGGGTAATAAAAAACTTAAAATGCCCAGCATTGCCGATGCAATAGCCGCCATTTTAAACGTAAAGGCCATTTGACTAGCTTCAATGTGAAAAACCCTGTCAATACAAACGCCAGCAACTATCCAACCAATAGTACCAAAAACTCTTATGCCGGCAAAAGATTGACCTGGATCTTTCATTTGCCCAAAGGCAACGGCA
>JAYVNQ010000089.1:0-19107 GCA_043758365.1 Chitinophagales bacterium | reverse complement strand
ATTTCTTAACCAATACTGCCTTTTCACGCACCATTGTACGCACCTTAATATTTGCATGTAAATCAACAGCACCTTCGTTGTAAGCAATTATTACTTCTTCTAGGCTATAAAAAGCCATGCCTTCGCCCTTAATTGGTTCTTCAGGTGTAGATTTTTTGCCTTTGGTAATATAATACAAACCTAAAACCATGTCCTGTGAAGGAAGGGTAATTGGTGTACCATTTTGTGGGTTTAAAATGTTGTGAGATGATAACATCAACAACTGTGCTTCCATAATTGCGGCGTTACTTAAAGGAACGTGAACCGCCATTTGGTCACCATCAAAATCTGCGTTGAATGATGCTGTAACCAACGGGTGCAACTGAATAGCCTTACCCTCTACTAATTTTGGTTGGAAAGATTGGATAGATAAACGGTGCAATGTTGGGGCACGGTTTAATAAAATTGGGTGACCTTTTAATATATTTTCAAGAATATCCCAAATAACAGCTTCTTTTCTATCCACTAATTTCTTAGCAGATTTAACTGTTTTTACAATACCTCTTTCAATTAATTTTCTAATAACAAATGGCTTAAATAATTCCGCAGCCATATCTTTTGGTAAGCCACACTCATGCATTTTCATTTCGGGCCCAACCACAATTACAGAACGACCAGAATAATCTACACGCTTACCCAATAAGTTTTGACGGAAACGCCCTTGCTTACCTTTTAATACATCGCTTAAAGATTTCAAAGCACGACCACCTTCAGCTTTTACAGCGTTAGATTTACGAGAGTTATCAAACAAGCTATCAATAGCTTCTTGTAACATACGTTTCTCGTTACGTAAAATAACTTCTGGTGCTTTAATTTCTAATAAACGCTTTAAACGGTTATTACGTATAATAACACGACGATATAAGTCATTTAAGTCTGATGATGCAAAACGACCACCATCTAAAGGTACTAATGGACGTAATTCTGGTGGAATAACTGGAATATATTGCATCACCATCCACTCAGGACGATTGGCAATACGCTCTTGAGAATCGCGGAAACCTTCAACCACACTTAAACGCTTTAAGGCATCAGCCTTACGTTGTTGTGATGTTTCGTTGGCAGCAGAATTACGCAAACTGAAACTTAGTTCATCCAAATCTAATCTTTCTAATAAACCTTGAACAGCCTCTGCACCCATTTTAGCAATGAATTTTTGAGGATCTTCATCAGGCAAATACTGATTATCTTTTGGTAAAGTATCTAATAAATCTAAATATTCTTCTTCTGTTAATAAATCGCCAGGGGCAAAATTATCTTTAATACCAGGCTGCAATACCACGTAACGCTCGTAGTAAACGATGGTTTCTAATTTCTTAGAACTCATACCTAATAAATAACCAATTTTATTTGGCAAACTTTTAAAATACCAAATATGTACTACTGGTACTACTAGTTTAATATGACCTAAACGTTCACGACGTACTTTCTTTTCAGTAACTTCTACACCGCAACGGTCGCACACAATACCCTTGTAACGAATACGCTTGTACTTGCCACAAGCACACTCATAATCTTTTACTGGACCAAAAATTCTTTCACAAAACAAACCATCACGTTCAGGCTTGTAAGTACGGTAGTTAATGGTTTCAGGCTTTAATACTTCACCAAAGCTTCTTTCTAAGATACTGTCAGGTGATGCTAAACTAATTGTAATTTGAGAAAAGGTTGATTTGGGACGATTGTCTCTTTTGATAGCCATATCCTAATTCGAGTTTTTGATTTGAAGTACCACCGGTTTTAAACACTTTGTTTGGCTTCCATTGCATAGAAAACTTGTACATTCTTAGTATATTACCACCAAGACAAGCTGCAGTATAACCTAAACTGTAAATTAAAAGGGTTGCAATACTCCAAAATTGTTAAGGCGGCAAAGGTAGGGGTACACTTTTAAACCAAAAAATGAAAGATTTGGTAAAATAATAAGCTTTTCGGTTAGCTCTTTTATTGCGCAGAGCTAATTTTATTGTAGGCAACTATTACATTTGTATTTGAAATTAAGAGCGGCTTTTTATTGACACAGTCAATGTAAAATTATGAGAAAAGTAAATGGCGGATTTAGCCCTTTTATCCGTAGCGAAGTAATGATTTATTGAATTAAGTTAAACCATACAATGAAAAAGATATTTATTATTTGCTGCTGTTTTGGAATATATTTATGTACTGCACAAACCAGTAAGGTTGTAAAAAAAAGTGTACCTAAAGAAAGAAAAACGAAGTATAGTTACGAAAATCAAAATGATAGCGCACACATTTATTTTATGAGTGGGTGGGATGCCTATAAAGCAAATGATACGGCTACCGCTAGATTTAATTGGGAACATGGAGCCAATTACAAAAATAATATTCCATCTAAATATGCTAGTGCTTTTAGATATGGTTTGATGTTACAAAATGGGGAGGATGGTATTGAAATTAATCAAGACAGTGCTTTTTACTATTATAAATTAGCATCGGCAAATGGATTAAAGGTTGGCGATGTTGATGCGACAAAGAATGTAGCAGGTTATTACGAAAATGGCATATCGGTAAAACAAGACAATAGAAAGGCATTAGAATGGTATGTAAAAGCCAAATTACAAGGTAATAGATATTGCGATGCGGACATTGCTAGGGTTAGGAAAAAATTGGCTAAAAAAAATTAAAAAAGCCCGCTTAGCATTTTATATAACCAACTTTAAAGTAAAAAAAATACCTCAGATTTATATTATTGAAAGGGCAATAATAAAATAATACATATTTAATTGGTTAACTGAATAAATGTGTAAACATTTCCTATCTTCATTTTTGCCCATAATATTTTAGAATAACACACTCACTTACAAAAAGAGGCTTATGATACCTGCAATGAGGCATTGGTTTAATACAAATTTTACAACTGAAAAGTATAATAATTACCTTACCCAACTAAACGCAAAACACCCCGGTGCTATTGAGTTTAGAATAGCTGAAACACCTATTTTTATTGAAAAATCGTTTACGGATAAAACGTTGGCAGCTTGCGAAAGCATTGTTGATGTTATAACCCAGCCTAACTTTTACGCCCTTACAAAAAATGCTGTGCCACCACAAGTTAAAGTACCAAATGGTACAAAATTCTCAGAATTTATTGCATTTGATTTTGGTATTTGCGAAAATGAAAGAGGCGAATTAGAACCACAATTAATTGAAATGCAAGGTTTCCCTAGCCTATTTGCTTTTCAGATTTGGCAAGAAGAAGTTGCTAGAAAATGTTGGGAAATTCCTTCAAATTTCTCGCCGTATTTAAGTGGCTTGGATAGCGCATCTTACCAGCAATTACTTAAAGAAATAATATTGGGTACACATGCCAAAGAAAATGTAGTACTGTTAGAATTATTTCCTCATCAACAAAAAACTAGAATTGATTTTTATTGCACCGAAGATTACGTGGGCATCAAAGTGGTTTGCCTAACCGAATTAATACAAGAAGGTACACTATTATTTTACATGAACAACGGCATTAAAACAAGAGTGGAAAGGATTTATAACCGCATTATTTTTGATGATTTGCAACAACAGCCGCAACTTATTCAAGACAGGGGCAAATTGCTTTTAGAAGAACTAGATGTAGAATGGGTACCACACCCAAATTGGTTTTATAAAATCAGTAAATACACACTCCCTTTTATCAAGCATCAATACATACCTGAAACCCATTTTTTAGACGAGCTAAAAAAAATACCTACCGATTTAGAGAACTATGTGTTGAAACCTTTATTTTCGTTTGCTGGGCAAGGTGTTGTAATTGATGTAACGCTTGAGGATATTACGAATGCTAAAGATCCACACAACTGGGTTCTACAAAAAAAAGTAAAATATGCCGATGTAATAACTACACCAGATGGCCCTGCAAAGGCAGAAATTCGTATTTTTTATTTTTGGAAAAATGGTGAACCAAGGCCAATAGCTACTAATAATTTGGCACGTTTAAGCAAAGGTAAAATGATTGGCGTACGATACAATGCTGATAAAGACTGGGTAGGCGGCACGCTGGCTTATTTTGAGAGATAACACCTAAACATCCGCTGATTAAATGATTTGTAATGATGAATAGGATTACTTAAAATATCGAAAACTATGATTAAGCTACTAATAATGCGACTACTTCTACTAACAGTTTTGCTTTTCTTTATACTAATTGCAACGGCACAAGAAAATTACGAAATACAAGTTTATGGCTCACAAACACAAGCTAAAAACACTACCATTTTTGAATTGCATAGCAACTTTGCTTTTGATGGTGAACGCAATTTGGTAAAAGGCGTTAGGCCAACCTACCACGCCCTTCACGAAACCATAGAAATTACCCATGGACTTAGCGATAATTTTGAGTTAGGGTTTTATGTGTTTATGAATTATTTACCCGAGTATGGTTTTCAGGTTATTGGTACACATGTTCGTCCAAGAATAATGGCACCTATAAAATGGCACTTACCAGTTGGCTTGAGTTTGTCTGCGGAAATAGGTTACCAAAGTTCTAAATATTCTGCCGATACATGGAGTTTAGAATTACGGCCAATTATTGATAAGCAAATAGGTAAATTATATGTATCGCTTAACCCAACTTTAGGCGTTACCATAAAGGGTATTGAGAAGCCATCAGCACCAGCATTTGCACCCAACGTAAAAGTAGGTTACAACTTTTTTAAGAACATTAGTTTAGGTGCTGAATATTATGGCGATTTAGGTGCTTTGGATGCCTTTGAAAATGGCCCAGAACAAAGCCATGCTATTTTTGCTGTGATGGATTTGATGAACAACGCAAAATGGGAATTGAACCTTGGTCCCGGTTTTGGCCTAACACCAGCTACAGATGGTTTTGTGTTTAAAATATTAGTAGGCAGAAGAATTAATTGGAAGAAAAAGTAAAGAGATAATACTAGATTAAGTTCCTAGCTTTAATCTCCAAATATTTGTTCAAAGTGTTTACTGTTAAGTCTTTCGGCGGTGTAAGAATACTCATTATGCCGTATTGATTCAGCTCTTTTACAATTTGTCTTTTCTCAAATTCAAATTGCTCGGCAATGGTTTTGGTATAAACTGCTTCTAAGTTTTCAGCTGGTTGGTGCAGTAAGTTTGTGAGTTCTGTATTCTCGAAAAAGATAGTTAGCAATAAATGTTGAGAAGCTATTTTACGCAAGTAAGGCAACTGTCTTTTCATACCACTTAAACTCTCAAAATTGGTAAAGAGAATTACCAAACTTCGTTGCGTAACTTTTATTTTTAAAACTGAATAGAGTCGTTCAAAATCTGTTTCTAAATACCTTGTTTTTTGGTTGTATAATGTTTCTAAAATTAACTGCATTTGCAAGGCTTTTTTATCCGCTTTTAAAAACGAGCCAATGCCTTCGGCAAATGTTATTAAACCAGCTTTATCTTGTTTCATCAACGCCACATTACTCAATACTAGTGAAGCATTGATGGCATAATCCAACAAACTCAATTCTTCAAAAGGCATTTTCATTACTCGGCCCTTATCTATTACACAATATACTTGTTGGCTTTTTTCATCGCTAAAAGTATTAACCATTAACTGTCCACTTTTTGCCGTTGCTTTCCAGTTCAATGTCCTGTAATCATCACCTTGTACATACTCTTTAATTTGCTCAAATTCCATACTGTGACCGAAGCGTCTAATTTTCTTTACTCCAGCTTCGCTTAACCTATTACTAATTGCCATTAACTGGTATTTACGCAACTGTAAATAAAATGGATAAACTGCCACTTCTGTTGGTTCATTTAAAGTAAAACGGCGTGAAAAAAAATGGATGGACGAATTAGCAAATACCCTCGTAAAACCAAAATTATAAACCCCTCTTTTTGTGGGGCGAAGCTGATAAACTAAATGTTTTTCTTGCTGTGTTTGTAATGATAATTTAAACAATATGTCTCGCCTTTGAAATTGATACGGCACTTCATCAATTACTTCTAAATGTATATTAAAAGTATAGTTATTCTCAAAATCTAAGCGTACCTCATTATCATCACCATTGCTGAAACGCCCTGCCATAGTGCGTTTGGCGGTAATGGCTTTAGCTCTCCCAAACAATAAAATATAATCCATCAAGATTATAACAACTATTATCAACACAGCAACATGCGGGATATTACCCAGCCAAACTAAAAAAAAACGTAGCAAAAACAATAGCACACACAACCCTATTGCCGTATAAAAACGGGTACCGAGATATAGCGGTGAGAGATATTTTTTAATCACTGATTTAAATGATTCAAATGATAGAATGATGAAGACATTTATAATAGGGATTTAATTGCAAAATTGTAAAGCGTTATGAGTAACAACTTTCGGACTTCCACACATTTCACTTCGTACTTATCTCGGAACTTCTACCCTTTTCATTAATTCTTCAATAACCTCTTTTGGTGTACTGCCTTCCATCTCTTTTTCTGGGGTTAAAATAATGCGGTGGCAAAGCACAGGGTGCAACACTTTTATTACATCATCTGGTGTCACAAAATCTCTACCAGCCATTGCTGCCATTGCTTTTGAGGCTTTTAAAACTGCTACACTCGCCCTTGGCGAAGCCCCTAAAAACAAAGATTTGTTATTGCGAGTTTCTTGTATTAATTCAGCAATAAAATGCAATACTTTTTCTTCAATATGAACTTGGTTAACTAAGTTTCTATAATGCTTAATATCGGCTGCATGTAATACTGTGTTTACTGCATTTGTAAAGTGAGTGGTAATACCTTTATCTGCATTTTGTAATATTAAAATCTCTTCGTTTAACGAAGGATAACCAACTTCTATTTTAAATAAAAATCTGTCTAATTGTGCTTCTGGCAAACGATATGTTCCTTCTTGTTCTACAGGGTTTTGCGTAGCTAAAACAATAAACGGCTCTTGCATAAAGTATGTAACACCATCATTACTAACTTGCCTTTCCTCCATCACCTCAAACAAGGCAGCTTGCGTTTTTGCAGGAGAGCGGTTTATCTCATCAATCAATACAATATTGCTAAAAATAGGTCCTTTTTTATAACTAAAATTACCCGTTTGCGGGTTAAAAACATTTGTACCCAACACGTCGCTTGGCATTAAATCTGGCGTAAACTGAATACGACCAAACGGCACATCTATGCAACGTGCTATCAGCTTTGCAGCCAACGTTTTGGCCACGCCTGGCACACCTTCAATCAACACATGCCCTTCAGCTAAAATGGCTGTTAGCAATAAATCTATCATCGCATCTTGCCCTACTAAAACTTTGGCAACTTCTACTTTTACGGCCGTAAAGGCTTGCTGTAATTGGGTTGTATCAATTGTGTTATCCATAATTATTTACATTGTTTATAAAACTCATCAACGGTGGCATTAATTTCTAATAGTAGTTTATCGTTAACCACGCCACTACTATTTACGATGCTTATATAGTTAATAATACTTTCAATATAACCATTACCAACACCACTTTTTTTAGCCACTAACTTTACAAAATCATCGTTTAAATATTGAGTGGAAAGATAGAAACGTTGCCTAATAAAATCCAACCAATAATTCATCTTTTTTTGTGCAATTATTTTATTATCCTTCTGGTTGAAATACACACCAGCAATGGTTTTTACAAAATCTAGCGTGGCATTTTTTAAAGGCAAAACAATGGGAATAATACGTTGCTTACGCTTAATGTTAAACAATACATACAACAATAATCCAACAGTAGATAACCACAAAGCCCAAGCTAAATAAGGATTACTTAAAAAGAAGCGTAAAGGCGTTGAAGAGCCACCTCTTCCAAGCTTGTAATACTCATCCCAAATAATTGTTTCAACAGAAGCGGGGATATAACTTAATGCCTTAGCAGTGTAAACACTATTACCATCGTGTAACATAAAATAATTACTAAAACATAATGGGGCTGCGTGAATAAAAAAGGCTCCATCACCACAATTTACCCTAATAAAATTTGGCTTCCCTTTGCTAGTAACACCGAGTATAATAGTGCTATCTGGACGCTTTAACGTATCGAAATATTCGTTTACCAATACTTTTTTTGAGGTATAATTTTTAGTAGTATGCAATAAGGGGTTACTAAAATTTATACCAGTTGTATCCTTACCATTTAGAGTAAAAGTATTGGCTAATTTTATACCCAACGTATCTCTCAGTTTCTTACTTAAATCATATGATGAGATGAAAATATAATTACCATTTTCTACAAATTGACAGGCTTCTGCAACATCTAAGGTATCGGTAGAAATATTTGGCGACAAAGCTATATAAGCAGCATTCTCGTAATAATTATCATGCAGCCGAGAAAAGAAAGGTTCGCGATATGAATTGATACTTGCATTAGGGAAAATATATTTCAATTGATTGTACAGAATGTGAGCCCCATAAGGGTTTTTATCGCTTTTGCTCAGTGTAACAGTCCAATCAATTGGCTTGGGTTTATTTATCTGTGCGATGATATAAACTATCAATAACAACACAGATACACCTATAAAAATTTTGTAGGTTTTCACTGTTTTATTTGTTGTTGAAATTGAGAAAATGATTGTTTAAGTTTATCAAATTGTTCGACTATAACCTTGCTTTCACCATACCAAGCTTTGTCAAAATAATTGGTCAATTGTAAAAATTGTAATTGCATTTGATGGTCTTTTAATTCTTGCACATATGCAGCATTTGTTTTATTGATTCGCCAATCTATTAACGCATTATCGGCCAATAATTTCAATGTTTGCAAATACAATAAACGAACTGCCAAACGATAATTTTGTTTTACTGCGGCTGCATCAATAGCCGCATTAAAATCAATGCCATGTATGTCATCAACTTCAATAGCATAATTTAAAGAAGCACTACCATCTTTTGCAAATAATCCATTTTGATTCATACCAGTTAACTGTAGTACAAAAAATGTAATTATTGCCACTGCAGTAGCGCCAATTACCCAATTTAAAATAACACTACCTGCTTTTGTGTTAAAGATATCATCAACTATTTTCCAAAACCATTTCCAAAACTTGTCCCATAAGTTTTCTCTCGGCATGGCGATATCATCATACTGAAATTCAGGTTGCTGGATGTAGGTTTTTACGTCAATATTTCTTGTTACAATAGAAGCCGTATCAAACACTAACGGCTTAGTATTTGCCCATGAATTAAGTGATAAAATTGTTGAAATAATTATTAGAAATAGTAGCCTCACAAACAGGATTGTAATTAAATAATGATGACAATTAAGAGACTATTTAATATTGTTCTTCTATTCTGTTAACATCGTTAGAACCTAAGCTATCAATACGTTTCATCAATCCATCGCCATCTAATTGTTCAGTTAAATTAAAATAATTTAAAGCTACTGATACAAAAAATATGATGTAGAAAATATGCGTAAAAATACTTAGGATACCTGTTACAATACCAACCGTTGCAGCAACATCTTTAGTGGTAAAATAAGAGGCTGCACCAGCAATTAAACCAATTACCGCACCAATAATACTAGCGCCAAAAACATATATAATATAGGCCACAAAATATATGGCGAAGGACATCCAATAATTATCTTTTATTAAAGCAAAACACCTACTAAAACCTGCGCCAAACGACCCGCCTTCCATTACATAAATCATTGTAAAAGGTGCGAAAACTACAGCAAAATAAAAAAGGGGTACTACGCAAAAAAACACACTGACAATGATAATAACTGTATATATGATTGAAATAAAAAACTGTGGTACAATGTATTGAATTGTAACGCCCCAAACCTCTTCGATAGTTGGGGATATTTTGCCTTTTACCTCATACAATTTAAAGTAAGCAGCCAATACTACATGCATTAACACATAATTAAAAATGCCTAAAAATATTACTAGAAAATACACACCATTGAACATTTCGCCAAAGGCTTTTGGTTTGTAACTAACCCCTTTAAAAGCACTCCAAATTCCCGTCATGCTATTCTGCTGGTAAATACCCCCCACAATACCGCTAAGAATAATAAACACACCACAAATTGCCATAAAACTGCCTAACAATGGCTTCAATTCTTGCTTAATAAATTGAAAAGTGTCATTCAGGTTCTCGCTAAAATCTCTCAGTTTTCTAAGTTCAATTTTTGGGTTGTCCATTCGTTGAAGTTTTTATTGGTTGAAGTAATGGTTGACGGTGTGGTGATACTGTTCATTTTACGGTATAGCCAATTTGGATAAATAACAAAATACCAAATGATAAAAACTGTAGAAGTCCCTAGAATACTAACGCTTAGCCAAATGGGCATATCGCTGTAACGGGTTACAAAGCTCTCAAAAAAAGCGGCGATTAAAAATAATGGCACCAAACCCATCACAATTTTTAACCCATCTTTTCCACCCCTAATTAAGCTTTGTGTTCGGGTAAATGTGCCAGGAAATAGAAAACTATTCCCCATTATGATACCTGCCGCACCCGCAATTATTATGCTCCATAATTCCAATGTACCATGTATAAAAACCACCAGCATAAACTTTGTGCCGAGCCCTATTGAAATAAAAAAATATTGAAAAGAACCCAACATCAACCCATTACTAAAAAGCATCCAAATACTGCCAACCGAAAAGGCAATACCCAGAATATAAGTTATAAAAGATACTCTAATATTATTGCTGGCAATGCTTAAAAACATAGGCAATTGACTACTATGTTTGAAAACTGCAAAAGGGTCTTTATGCTCAATATTATTAAGCGTCATATTTACATAACCATCACCTAAAATAAGCCGGATAAAATTTTCGTCGTATTTGGCACTTAAAGCACCCATTAAACTAAAAATGGTAAAAAATAAAAAAGCATATAAAAATTGCCGTTGGTATTGTTTAAAAAGTACGGGCAGTTCAAATTGCCAAAACCACCAAATACGGCCTCTCTTTTCTTTTTTATTTTTATAAATTTTTTGATAAAATTGAGCTGCCAACCCATTTAAATATTTTACGGTATTACTTTTAGGGTAAAAGGTTTTCGAGTAGCTTAGGTCATCAGTTAATTCAACAAATCGTTTTGCTAATTCATCTGCTGGTAGCATATTTTTTACAGCAGCCTCATAGTCCTTCCATTTCTCAACATTATGTTTTAAAAAAAAGGCTTCTCTCATCAAAAAAAATTAACCCATTAAAAATAATGGAGGATGATATACTAATGATGAATAAATTGATATTTATTTGTGACAACTGTTTTTTATGAGTAGTATTTCCATAATAACCCCGCAAAATATTGAGTTAGAATACGAGTTAGGTAGTGTTGGCGATAGAATTGTTGCGGGTTTGATAGACACAGCCATAATTGCTGCATACATAATCATCATGATAATTATATTGTCACTTTCAAAAATTCAAGGGAGTGGCATACAAATATTAATGGTTTTAATGTACCTACCTGTTTGCTTTTACACACTGGTAAGCGAACTTTTAATGAATGGACAAACAGTGGGTAAACGTGTGATGCAAATAAAAGTTGTAAGTATTAACGGCAACCAGCCATCTTTTTCCCAATATTTAATTAGATGGCTATTTAGGTTAATTGATATTTGGATAACCAGTTATTTATTGGCTATAATTATGATAGCAGTTAGTAGAAATCACCAACGTTTAGGAGATACAGTTGCCAATACAACATTAATAAAAACTAAAGCCAAAACTACCTTTCAGCAAACGATGTATACACCTGTCGCAGAAACCAATTACCGAGCCACCTACCCCGATGTGGTATATTTAAAGGACGTTGATATTCAATTGGTAAAAGAGGTGCTGATGAACATCCAGAAAACTGGCAATGCATTGTTAGCATTACAAACCATGCGAAAAATTGAGAGTGTCTTAAACATCAAAAGCCAACACGAACCCCTAACCTTTTTATATGCCGTGTTGAGCGACTTCAATCATTTATCAGTAAAAATTTAACCTGCCATTTTATTATCAATTAAACACTGTAATAAACTTCAATTAAATAAATATTATTGATGGCAAACATTTATTTTTTCACATATTTATTAATAATTTCATTTTGATATAATTTATGTAGTGCAAATACCACTTTTTCAATCTGAAAAACTTACTTTCACATTTTAAAACAAATACCTTTTCTTTTCGTTCTAAGGTTTGCTTACCCTCCACTATCCTCTTAGTTAAGCCACAGAAATTAATAAATTGGTTTTTAAAAATCATTTGTGCAACAACTTAGAAGTTATGAAATATTTCAAACACTTGACATTGATAACTATATTTTTTATTATAGCTTCACAGTTAAGTACCGCCAATACTGTTATAACCGTATCAAATTGTTATAACGTCAAAATATCTACAGCTAATAAAATTGATAAACAAGTTAACTATTCAGATTTTGCAGATGTTTCAGCGGCATCTGACGTTTATTTACCACATAATTACGTTTACACATACTACGAAGCCGTAAGCACACGTAAAAGATTAGAAAAGTTATTATTGAGGGAGCCAAATTCATTAGGACTTCGATGGGCTTTAATGCGTTATTATATAAGTGCATCAAACTTTGTTGGCGGTTGCGATGCAAAAGCAATTGACCAAGCAAGAAGCATTTTTACAAATGATAATTATATTGGCTGCTTGGCTTATGAATTTGTTTATACCCGTTTAAAAAAATTTGATAAAGCCGAAAATTGGTACAAAAGATCAATCATTATCGCATCTCAAAGACCCGACTTTGAATGGAAAGATGTAGTCTACAATAAAAGTGCCCAAACCGATGTAAAAGTACTCGGCACTTTTAACAATAATGATCCTAATCATTTATATGAAAATATTGACGGTACTTATAGCCGCAGAATAGCAACAACTGCAAAAAATAAGGGTACAAACTATAAACTTGTTATTGACGATAGAACAACTATCGAAAGGCCTTAGGTCTGTAGTAATTATTTCCATTATCTTCATATTGTAAATGAAGAAGCGTTTATTTTCAGCTATTACCTTATTAATATCTAGCACTATTACCAATGCCCAAACGCTGGGAGGTAATAGTGCTTTTAGTTTTATCAATCAACCGAACTCAGCCCAATTATCAGCTTTAGGCGGGGTTAACATTTCTAGTATTGGTAATGATGTTGGCATCATTTTTCAGAACCCATCTTTGCTACGAAATGAAATGCACCAACAACTCAACGCATCTTTTAATAATTTTTTGGCAGGTATAAAAAATTACAGCTTAACTACTGGTTTTCATGTCCCTAAAATTAATATCAATCTAGGTTTTGGCATTAATTATTTAAACTATGGTACCATACCACAAACCGATGCTATAGGCAATGTTTACAGCACTTACAGCCCAACCGATTATGTGGTGCAAGTAATGGCTTCCAAAAAATACAAAGAACGTTTTTGGCTTGGTTCAACGTTCAAATTTATCAATAGTAGTTACGGGCAATTTAAAAGTAATGCAATTGCATTGGATATTGGCGTTAGCTATTTTGACACGGCCAACCAACTACAAATAAGTGTACTAGTAAAAAATATGGGCACACAATTAAAAACGTACAATAACAGCGATAAAAAGGAGGAACTACCTTTTGATATTCAGTTTGGTGTAACGAAACGTTTGGCTAAAGCACCCATTCAATTATCGTTAACTGCACAGCATTTGCAACAATTTGCTATTAATTATAGCGACAGTATTTTTAACGCAGCGGAGGGGATTGATAATACCAATAATAACGTTTTAGATAAAGTAACATCCCACCTAATTTTAGCCTCCCAATTTTTTTTAGGTGATAAATTAGAACTAATAACAGCTTACAATTTTTCACGTAGAAAAGACTTAAATGCCTACAATGTTTCTAATGGCTTAAACGGCTTTACAATGGGTGTTGGATTAAAACTAAAAAAGCTTCAAATACGCTATGGTACTGGTTTTTACCAACAAAATATGTTTCACCAAGTAAGTTTAAATATTAAATGGAAAGGCGAGAATTTATAATTTAAAATTTATGATGTGGGGTTAGGTTTCAGCACACAAACTGTAAATTCCAAAGCTCAAATTATGAACTAGAAACGTGCTATTAATTTTAAATTCAGCAATCTTGGTGTTAGCCTATTTGGCAGCGTAAAAGTATTATTCTGAAAATCTTTTATCAGTAAATAACTAATGGTATTTGCCCTATCAATTATGTTGAAAATTTCTACACTTGCCCACACACTTTGAAAATTTTTAAAAGGTGAATGGCTTCTTCTTGCAGCTTTTTCACCATCCAATAGCAAGGCACTAAAGCCCATATCAATTCTTATATAAGGCTCTATTACCAGAGCATTACGGTACTTTACACTGTTGGGAATATTGTAAGGTAAATTACTGCCGTACAAGGCATTCATATAAAATTTTACGTTTTTATTTGTGCTTAAATAATCTTGAAAAAATAAGCCAAAAGTTATTAGTCTATCAGTTGGCCTACGAACATAACCAACATCAGTTCTGGCACTATCTTTAATTACTTGGTCGGTACTATTTACATTGATGATTTCGCCTGCTGCATTTTTATATTGTTGATAGAAAAAATTATCAATCTTTTCATGGGTATTCAACAACCCAAAACTTACCCAACTTTCAGCATCTTTCACCAACTCGCCATACAATCTGGTTTCAAAACCAACAGCATAAGCTTTAGCACTATTTTGACCAAAATATCTGATGCGAACATTGTCTATATCATAAGGCACCAAATCAGTCATATTTTTATAATAAGCTTCAGTTGTAAGCCTTGCAGGCCGTTGAAAAAGTTTGAAATTATAATCTAATCCAGCACTAACCTGCCAACTCTTTTGTGACTTTAAATTGGTATTTACTGAGCCATCGTATCGGCGTAATTCTCGGTAAAAAGGGGGTTGATTGTAGATGCCAGCAGATGCTTTTATCACCACATCTTTTTGCCATTTTTTTGGCTTAAATGAAATACCCATCCTTGGTGAAAACAGCAGCTCATTATTTAAAGTATTATAGTTGTAGCGAAGCCCAATTTGAAGTACTACATCAGCAGAATCTTTAAACTGGATATTGTTCTGAAAATAGCCATTAAAGCGTGTAACATTCAGGTCAGTTTTACTTTTTAATACGCTGTATAGTTGTAACACTGATGGATTATAAGGCAATGAATATCCAGCACTATCGTTGTATTGAAACTCATTTAACTTATCAGTAATTACCTGTTGTTCAATGGTATTTCCCCACTGTAAAAAATGCTTGCCTTTATCTAAAGATCCTTTGTGGCTTGCGTTCCATACATCAATATTCAATTTATTCCTACCATAATTTAAATAAACTCCTGCACCCAAAGGGCTTACAATTAGCCCGTAAGATGATTTGCTTTTATCAAAATCTCGTTCACCAAAAAGATAGGCTGCTGTAATGTCTTTGTTCTCTTCTTCAGCATCATTAAAGTGGCTCAACATCCATTTTAATTTCAAATTTTTTCGTGGTTGATGTGTTGCTGATAAGCCAATAAAGTTAGTGCTGTATTTATCTTTTTCTTGCCCTTGAAAATAAATATCAAGCCCAAGGTTTGCTGTAAAAACTGGCGAGAAAACCGAGGACGTTAATTTGCTTTCTTCTGGGTATAACGTAAACTTAGTGGCCGAAATATTTGCTAATACTTCTAACAACCATTTATCACTTGCTTGGTATGTAATTAGCCCTTGCAAGTCAGAAGATGAAGGCACATAATTACCCTTTGTTTCTTGGCTGCTTAGTAAGTTGCGATTACTCCTATTTCTAACACCAAAATTGTAAGTTACTTTCCCCTTATTGGCAGTTCCTTCTAGGTGCAAACCTTGCTCCAATAATCCTATGTATGCACTGCCACCAAAAGCTTTGGGCTTGCGATATGTTATATCTAACACACTACTCATTTTGTCGCCATACTTGGCTTGATAACCCCCATTATAAAACTTTACATTACCTGTCATTTCAGGGTTAATAAAACTCAATCCTTCCTGCTGGCCACTACTTACCAAATAGGGTCGAAACACTTCAAAATCGTTCACATAAATCAAGTTCTCATCGTAGCTGCCACCACGTACTGAGTATTGGCTTGTCAACTCATTATTACTGCCAACAAATACTTTTATCAAGCTTTCAATACCACCAATTGGCGATGGATTTACCAAACTTTTAGAGGCATCAATTACTACCCTTCCAGCTTCTCCCCGCCTTTCTCTATCATCACTAACCGTTACCTCTTGTAACTGTTTTGTTAAGCGTTCCATTTTTACTACAATGGTTTCGTTTTCGCCTATACTTAATAAAAAGTTTTTTTGAACCGTTTTGTAGCCTGTAAAAGAAAATACCAAAGCGGTGGCTTTTTTGGGTGTAATGCTAATGCTGAAACTACCCTCTTTATCGGTGGTTGTACCTTTTTGTTTGTTTAATATTTGGATGGATACACTTTGCAGTGGCTGGTCATTTTCATCTATTACCTTACCAGAAACAAGTGTTTTTTGTTGGGCAAGAATTTGATTATTTGCTAACAGAAAGATAATAATGGTAACTATAAAACGCATGTATGTTTGGGAATTAAAAATTGAAGATAAGTACAGGAAAATTAAATTTTACAAATGGTGTTTTAAACTTATAAATTTATTCTTATCTTCAGAATTAAATAAACAATCATTTTAAAGTCAAAATAAAATTATGAAGAAATTATTTACACTATTAGTCATGGGAACTGTCCTTTTTTTACAAGTAAAATCCCAAACACTTTTAATTGAGGATTTTAATTACTCTTCTACAGATATATCGGGTAATGGCTGGTCTATACATAGCGGTACCGCTGATGCAATTGGCACTACAACTGGTTTAAATTACACTGGTTATGCTGGTTCTGGAATTAGGAACGCAGCCAATATGATTGGTGCAGGGTATGATTATAACTTACCGCTAAGTACCAGCCAAAGTACAAATGGCGATGTTATCTATACAAGTTTGCTAGTAATGTTTACTGAAGCGGGAACAAGTGCTTTATCTGGCGGCTATTTTTTTCATTTAGGAAATAGAACAAATGCAACAACATTTTCAAGTTTTTGTGCACGGCTTTGGGCAAAAATGGATGCAAGTGGTAATATTAACTTAGGCATTACAAACGGCAGTACTGCTGCTTACACTGCAACTACCTATTCGCTAAACACAACCTATTTAGTCATAATTAAATACACAATTAATACCGCTGGAAACGATGAAATATTAATGTGGATAAAAAATACGGGAGTTCCAGCTACAGAAGCTGCCGCAGGCTCACCAAATGTTACGTTGACGACAGAAGCTGGTCAAGATATTATTAATGCAATAGCATTAAGGCAATCATCAGGTATTCCTAATTTAGTTATAGACGGCATTAGGGTTGGTAAAACATGGGCTACATCAGTGCTTCCAGTAACGCTAAAATCTCTTTCTGCTTCTCTAATCAACAACCAACCAAGTTTAAATTGGAGCACTGGAAGTGAAATAAACTTCGATTATTTTGGTGTTGAAAAAAGCCTGAACGCACAAGATTTTATTGAGATTGGTAAAGTAAATAGTAACAAAACAAACAACGGTAGTAGCTACCAATTTGCTGATATTACCAAAGCGTTAAGCAATCAATTTTACCGTTTAAAAATGTTCGATAATGATGGTACATTTAAGTACAGCACCGTGGTTACAGTTAATGGAAAAGCATCCTTAGTATTAGAAACTTTTCCTAACCCTGTAATAAATACTATCATCTTATCACACCCTAAAGCATTGCAAGGTGCGTCTTTAAAAATTATAAGCATTGATGGTAGAATAATCAGTGCAAACGCCGTACAAACTGGAGCTACACAAACCAGCCTTAACGTTAGTAAACTGGTAAAAGCTAATTATGTGGTAGTGTTTGATAATGTAGGTTCTAACGGTGTTACGCAGTTTGTTAAGGAATAAATTTTTAAATTATTACTATGCTTACTGAGCTTTAAAACTTGGTACGTATTAACAAATAACCCACAGTTTTAACTGTGGGTTATTTGTTTAAATAAAGCAATGGTTTCTATTGGACTAGCGGAATTAAAAACACTGTTACCAGCTACTAACACATCTGCACCAATATGCACTAAAGCGCTGGCATTATCAAGTGTTACGCCACCATCAATTTCAATTAAAGTACTTAACCCTTTGGTTTTAATCATGTGCTTTAGCTCTCGAATTTTATCGAGAGTTTGTGGAATAAAATGTTGCCCACCAAAACCTGGGTTAACACTCATCAACAATACTATATCTACATCTTGCAAAATATTTTCTAATAAACTTACTGGAGTGTGAGGGTTTAAAGCCACGCCAGCCTTCATTCTTAGACTTTTTATCTGTTGTATATTCCTATGCAAATGCACACAAGTTTCATAGTGAACAGTCAATATATCAGCACCAGCTTTTTTAAAGGCTTCCGTGTATTTTTCAGGTTCTTCAATCATCAAATGCACATCAAAAACCTTTTTGGTAGTCGCTCGCAACTGCTGAATTATTGGTAACCCAAAACTAATATTAGGTACAAACCTACCATCCATTACATCTAAATGAACCCAATCAGCTTGGCTATTATTAAGCATACTAGCTTCATGATCTAAACGCAAAAAGTTACAGGCTAATAATGAGGGTGCTACAATGGGCATGGGTAATTTTTGATTTATGATTTTATGACACGAATTATAAGAACCAATTCCACGAATTACACGAATTTCAAAAAGCCAAAACTTGAACCTTGAACATTGACTTTTCACATTTCAATCAAACAACTTTTCAAATACTTTACCCCTTCAACCTCTTTATCCCTTCCGCGGCTTCTCTCAAATCTTTATCTAAATCACCCGCTTGCTGGTATTGAGTAATTGCCTGAGATTTGTTGTTCAAGGCTTCGTAACATTTCCCTTGCCAATAATATGCATCTGCAAAGGTTAAATTTACGGTTGTAGCGGTTTTAAATACTTGTAATGCAGCAGCATATTTTTTATCGTCAAATAAAGCGAAGCCCTTTTCCATATAAGCATCCATAAAATTGTAATTGTTAATGATACTTT
>JAYVNQ010000088.1:0-2048 GCA_043758365.1 Chitinophagales bacterium | reverse complement strand
TGGGCATTGCTAAAACTATAAAAACCATGTGTTATCATTTTTACATCGGCACCAACTACTGCATTGGTAATAAAATAATGATTAAAATTCATTTCTGACGAGGTTGTTGACTCTTCTTGAAACTGTAATTTGGTGAGCACTTTGGCTTTTTTATCTGTTACATTATTATCTAAATAAGCCCTAATTTCTTGAAGCGAACCATCTGGGTTTGCCTTGGCGGTATTAGGTAATAAATCAGTATTATTTGTAAAACCAGGCTTCTCGTATGGCCAAAGTGGTAGTGAATGAGTGGCATTTAGCATACTATCTTTTAATAAATCTTTTAAAGAAATACTAGCAGAAAAAAGTAGTTGTTTGCCATCGGCACTCCATTTTGGCGCAGCCGCACCATATTTAAACTTTGTTAGTTGTATGGCTTCGCCACCATCTAAAGACAATAAAAAAATTTGTGATTTACTATCAACAACTCTTGCAAAAGCAATTTGTGTACCATCTGGGCTAAAGGCAGGTTGGCTAGCACCATCTTTACCAGTTAGTTCTTTAGGCTGGGCAGAGCCATCTGTAGGTATTAAATAAATATGATTTACGTATTTAAACTCCCATTTACTGTCGCCATCTGGCTCAATGGTGGTAACGGTTATGGCGGCTTTGCTCCCATCGTTTGTAAGGGTAATGCCACTAGCGGTTTTTACTTTTAAAAGGTCTGTAACCTTCATTTTTTCTGTACCGTTTTGGGCATACGTTGCTATAATAAGTACGCAACAAATCATCAGTATAGAATATTTTTTCATGGCAATAAATTGAGGTTGTAAAATACAACACTGCCATTTACTAATTACACAATTTTTTACCTACTTAAACGATAAACAATATTTGGCTTGGCATGTAGTTTACATTCAAATACTTTTGCAGCATGAGTACAGATACTTTAACAGCACCATTATTAACGGCAAAAGATTTTGCTACGGATCAAGAAGTGCGTTGGTGCCCTGGATGTGGCGATTATTCTATTTTGGCACAAGTGCAAAAAATTATGCCCACAATTGGCGTAGCAAAAGAAAATATTGTAATTATTAGTGGTATTGGTTGTAGCAGCCGTTTTCCATATTATATGAACACGTTTGGCATGCACTCAATTCATGGTCGTGCTACGGCTGTGGCAAGTGGCTTAAAAGCTACAAGACCCGAATTAAGCGTTTGGATTGTTACAGGCGATGGCGATGGATTAAGCATTGGTGGTAACCATACTATTCATTTGCTACGCAGAAATTTAGATGTAAATATTTTATTATTTAATAATCAAATTTACGGGTTAACCAAAGGGCAATATTCACCAACATCCGAAGAAAATAAAATTACAAAAAGCACACCCATTGGTAGTATTGATCATCCTTTTAATCCTTTGGCTTTAGCCATGGGTGCAGATGCTACATTTATTGCTCGTACTATGGATCGTGATCCTAAGCATATTCAAGCAATGCTTATGCGAAGCCATCAACACAAGGGTTCATCTTTTTTAGAAATATATCAAAATTGTAATATTTTTAATGATGGTGCTTTTGAAATTTTTACCGAAAAATCATCTAAGGCAAATGAAGTTTTGTTTTTAGAACACGGGCAACCAATGGTATTTGGTGCTACAAAAAACAAGGGTATTAAGCTAGATGGATTGAAGCCAGTAGTGGTAGATTTAGAAGCAGGTGCCAGTACTGATGACCTTTGGATACATGATGAAAATGATTTTTACAAAGCACAAATATTAGTACGCCTATTTGACGACCCAAGAGTTGAGGGACATTTTCCTAGGCCATTTGGTGTGTTTTATGCTACCGAAAGAGCATGCTACGAAGATGTGATGGCGATGCAAATTGAAGAAATCATTGCCAAAAAAGGACGGGGCAATTTGGATGCGTTATTAAGGGGCAAAGAGGTTTGGGAAATTGTATAATTTATGCGAATCAAGAGTTAAAAGTTAGTCAACAGCATTAGTGCTACTGTTATTTTGCCATATAGGTGTAATTTCAGTCCATTTTCCGACCTCACTTTTG
>JAYVNQ010000087.1:0-2053 GCA_043758365.1 Chitinophagales bacterium | reverse complement strand
TTTACAATAAATATAAAAGTTATGGGTGGGATGTAAAAATAGAAACCTACCAAGTGCTATTTCCCACACCAAAAACACGGGTGCTAGAAATGCTATCGCCAACTGTTTATAAAGCATTATTAAAAGAACCAGCCTTAAAAGAAGATGCCACATCTGGGCAAGATGGGCAATTACCAACCTACAATTGTTGGAGTGCTGATGGTGATGTAACCGCAGAGTTGGTATTTGTAAACTATGGGTTACCATCAGATTATGAGACTTTAGAAAAATATGGCATTGACGTAAAAGGCAAAATAGTAATTGCCAAATACGGTAGAAGTTGGAGAGGCATTAAACCAAAAGTTGCACAGGAACATGGGGCAATTGGTTGCCTTATTTATAGCGACCCGAAAGATGATGGCTACACCGCTGGTGATGTTTACCCAAAAGGGGCTTTTAAAAATGAATTTGGCGTGCAACGTGGTAGCATTATGGATATGGTGATTTATCCTGGAGACCCATTAACACCTGGTATTGGTGCAACTGCCAATGCTAAACGTTTAGATAGAAGCGAAGCTACTAACCTATTAAAAATTCCTGTTTTACCAATTAGCTATCACGATGCTAAGCCTTTATTAGAAGCAATGGAAGGCCCAGTTGCACCAAACGATTGGATGGGTGGTTTGCCCATTACTTATCACATTGGCCCGGGCAAAACAAAAGTGCATTTAAAGGTTGATTTTGATTGGCAGCTTCGCCCAGCAAATAATGTTATCGCCACCATTAAAGGGTCTCAATTTCCTGATGAGTGGGTAATTCGTGGCAATCACCACGATGCGTGGGTAAATGGTGCTAACGATCCTATTAGTGGTCAAGCTGCCTTGTTAGAAGAAGCTAAGTCTATTGGTGAATTATTAAAAACAGGTTGGAAACCAAAACGTACCTTAATTTATTGTGCTTGGGATGCTGAAGAACCAGGCTTAATAGGTAGCACTGAATGGGTAGAAGATCATGCTATTGAACTGCAACAAAAAGTAGTCGCCTATATTAATTCTGATGGCAATAGTCGTGGGTTTTTAGATGCTGGTGGTTCTCATGCGTTAGAAACATTGATGGATGAAATTTCAAAAGATGTGATAGACCCACAAACAAAAGTGAGCGTTTTTGAAAGGCAAAAAGCTGAAAAAATTGCTTCAGCAAAAACCACAAAAGCAAAGAAGGATTTGATGCTTAAAAAGAGCTTGACTTTAGATGCGCTGGGTTCGGGTTCTGATTATTCATCTTTTCTGCAACACCTTGGTATCACTACGTTAGACCTTGGTTATGGTGGTGAAGGTTCAGGTGGAGAATACCATTCTATTTATGATAGTTATGATGATTACGTTCGGTTTAAAGACCCAACATTTGAGTATGGTGTGGCCTTATCTAAAACGGCTGGCAGAGCAGCCTTACGTTTGGCAAATGCGGATGCGTTGCCTTTTGATTTTAGAAGCCTGTACAAAACCATTAATGGCTATGTAACTGATTTAATGGAAATGACCACGGTTTTAAGAGAATCGACCGAAGTTGAAAACCAATTGATAGCTAACAAAACCTACGTTTTAGCTGGTGATTCTAAAGAAAATTTAAAAGCCCCAATAGCTAAAGCAGAAGTGCCTTTTATGGATTTTGCACCTGTTCAAAATGCTTTAAAAGCACTTGAAAAAAGTACCGACGAGTTGGCAAAATTTTGGACAAAAATTTCAATGGCAGATGGCGATAAAGACAAGATGAACAAGGCATTGTATCAAGCAGAGCAGCAACTATTATCGCCAACAGGTTTACCAAGAAGATCATGGTTTAAGCACACCATTTATGCCCCAGGTTTTTATACAGGTTATGGCGTAAAAACAATGCCTGGCATAAGAGAAGCCATTGAGCAAAGAGATTGGAAAGAAGCACAAGAACAAATTAAAATTGTAGCAGACGCTATTAATAAATTGAGTAATTATTTAGGTGAGATTGGGAAGTAGGGTTTTCCAAAAATAGCAACGTGTAAGAAGCAAAAAGGGCTGATTTAAACAGCTATTTTACA
>JAYVNQ010000086.1:0-19157 GCA_043758365.1 Chitinophagales bacterium | reverse complement strand
TACACAACATTGTTGCATCCAGATTATCATACACCAATGGATAATGCAGCCAATATTGACTATGATAAATTGAAGAAAATGGCTGATTGGATGTACCGTACCGGCTGGAAAGTTGCCAATGCTGCCAAGCGACCAGCGAGGGATGCAAATTTTAAATTAGAGCGATAATTAGAATAGTTTTATGTAAAAAGCCTTGACAGAATTTATTTTGGCGAGGCTTTTTCGTGTTACGACCACTCAAAGAATCAGCGATTAAAAGCAACACCTCACCGATTTTCATAATATCATAACCTCTCATCGTACATCTTTGCCCAATAGCAAAGCATTAGCATTTAGTTAACGGGGTTATCGTTTCTTTTTGTAGCACCATCACAAAATCTTTTTATGAAGCAATTGTATTTTTTTATACCGTTTTTATTCATCACAACTATCTCACTCGCCCAAACAAGTGGCACTATTAAAGGCAAATTAATAGATAGCGTTGGTAAACAATCACTTAAAGATGCATCCATTACAGTATTAGAAAGTAAAGATTCTACCTTAGAAGTATTTGGGTTGGCAAAGCCTGATGGCAGTTTTGAATTAAAAAATATTTCGTTTGGTAAAATGTTGGTGCAAATTACGTTTCAAGGTTACAGACCTGTAAACAAAACCATAACATTTAGCAAAGAAAATGCAGTAATTGATTTAGGTGATGTGGCAATGCAAGTGCAATCGAAAGATTTACAAGAAGTAATTGTACAAACCAGCCCCATTGTAATTAGAAAAGATACGATTGAATACAATGCTGGCAGCTTTAAAACCAAGCCAAACGCAGTAGTAGAAGACCTTCTGAAGAAACTACCAGGCGTAGAAGTAGCAAAAGATGGTACAATAAAAGCCCAAGGCGAAACTGTATCTCGAGTATTGGTAGATGGTAAACGCTTTTTTGGTGATGATCCTAAAATGGCTACCAAAAATTTACCTCCCGACATGGTTGATAAAATTCAGGTGTATGATGCACAGAGTGATCAAAGTGCCTTTAGTGGTTTTGATGATGGCACACGTACAAAAACAATCAATATCACCACAAAAAAAGATAGAAGAAAAGGTTTATTTGGTAAAGCAATGGCAGGTGGTGGTAACGATGGCCGCTACGAAAGCAGCTTAACCTTTAATCGTTTTAATGGTAATCAACAGTTAAGTTTCATTGGTCAGGCAAATAATGTAAACCGTCAAGCATTTTCTGTGCAAGATATTTTGGGTACACTTGGCACTGCAGGTGGTGGTAGAGGCGGCGGCGGTGGTGGAAATTTTGGTAGTGGCGTTGGCTCAATAATTAGTGGTCTTGGTGGCGGCGGTAGTAGCAATGGTATTACCACAACTGCTGCTGCGGGCTTAAACTTTAAAGATGTAATTGGTAAAAAAACGGAATTCTCTGGCAGCTATTTTTATAATAATCTGGCAATTGATAGAGATACAAAAAGCTTGACTGAAAGATTTCAAAAAAGTGACTCGTCTTTTTTTACAAACCAAAACACTACTGCTAGAACAAAAAACGAGAACCACCGTGTGAATTTGAATATTGAAACACAAATAGATAGCAGTAACTCTCTAATTATCCGACCTAATTTCACCTACCAAAACACTGAATCAAATACCCGTACAATTTCTGGTGCAACTAGGGGTAAATTGTCTAATCTTACCAATACTGACCAAACGGTAAATAGCACTGGTGATGGCTACAATGGTAGTTTGGATGCAACGTTTCGTCACCGCTTTAAAACCAAGGGTCGTACATTGTCACTTAACTTAACAGGTGGTGCAAATACTAATCATAACGACGCAAAAAACTACGTTAAATTGTTTAATTACTTTACCGCAAAAGATAGCATTTCTGATCAAATAAGTAATAGCATTTCTGATGGTAATAACATTAGTGCCAACGTATCTTACACTGAACCAGTTGGTAAAAACCAGTTGATAGAAATTGGCTACAACCATAGCTATAGAATTAGTACTGCCGATAAAAAAACATTGTCTTACGATGCTGCCACAAAAGATTATACCAAAAGAGTTGATAGTTTGAGTAATAAATTTGAAAACGTTAACTACTCTGATAGGGCTAGTTTGGGCTACCGTGTGCAGAATGCTAAATTTAATTTAGGTGCCACCATGGGCCTACAGTTTGCAACGCTTAACAGCGATAATCAAAGCAAGGGAACTAGTTTTCATAAAACATTTACCAACCTTTATCCAACAGCAAATTTTACCTACAATTTTACACGTAGCAAAAACTTACGTGTTAATTACAATGGCAGAACCAATCAACCAAGTGTATCGCAATTGCAGCCCGTGCCAGATAATAGCGATATTACTAATATTAAATACGGTAACCCAGATTTGGGACAAGAATTTACAAATAGCATCCGAGTTTTTTATTCTTCGTTTGATATTTTTAAACTCAGAAATTTATTCGCATTATTTAACGTAAGCACAACCAGTAATAAGATTGTAAGCAACGTTAACCAAAGCCTTAATGGGTATCAAACTACCACTTATACCAATAAAAACGGTGCCTATAATGTAAATGGGTACGTTAATTACGGCTTTCAATTTGGCAAACAAAAAATACGGTTAAACTTAACTACCAATGCTGCTTATAGCCGAGATGTGAGTATCATTCACAGCCTATCGCCAACAGTAAATAAAAATGATACATTAAATTATACCTACAACACATCTATTGGGCAAACTATTGGCACAGGCTTTAATTTAAAAGAGAAGTTAGATTTGAATTTTAGTGCCACATCCACTTTTTACATCACTAAAAACAGTAACCAAGCAAACTCAGCTAGCAACACCAATTACTTTACACAAAACATTACTATAGAGCCAACTTATACCTTTAAAGGCGGTTGGGTGTTGGGTACAGATTTAGATTATAATTATACAGGTGGTTTAGCTAGTGGCTACAATGCCAGTGTGCCGTTGTGGAATGCTAGTTTGTCTAAACTCTTATTTAAAAACCAAGCTGGTGAGTTGAAGATTGCAGTTTATGATATCTTAAATCAAAACGTAAGTGTATCTAGAACTGTAAATGCCAACTATGTGGTAGATCAACAAAGCACCGTATTAAAACAATATTTCAGCGTTACGTTTGCTTACAACTTACGCAAGTTTGCAGGTGCGGGTCAGCAAATGCCAGCTATGTTTAAGAATATGATGCGTGGCACTAATATGCGTAATATGCCAAGGTTTTAGAGGGTAAATAATTATTTAAAAGGGTGGCAATGATTTAGGTGCATTAAAATTAATTAAAACTTAAATCATCAGGCATTTTTAGATTCCCTCTTCGCTTTTAAAAGGATTAACTAATAAAGGAATTTCGTCTTTTTTATCAGGCTCCTTAACCAACTTTTCTTCAATCCTTTTATCGGGTATAAACCACATAATGGCCACCACAAAATACATGGCAAAACCTAGCCATGGGTGTATAAAACTTAACCCAATACCTACTGCATAAATTAGAATCGAAAAACCGCCTTTTCTATCTCTGCCAAGGGCAGATGTTAATGTAGACTTTCTGCCGTGCAACAATATTAACCGCCGTGCCAAAATATAGTACGCCACACCAGCCATTAACGATACCACACCATACATGGCAACGGGTAAGGTTGCAAAATGGTTTTCGCCCATCCAACCACTAAAAAAAGGAAATAGCGACATCCAAAAAAGTAGGTGAATATTGGCCCACATTACTGAACCATTCACCTGCTCAGAGGCGTGCATAATATGGTGGTGATTGTTCCAATAAATAGCCACATTTAAAAAGCTTAGCACATAACTTAAAAACACAGGAAACAGTGGTAGTAGCGATGCCCATGTAACGCCATGTGGCACTTTCATTTCCAAAACCATAATAGTTAAAATAATAGCAATTACGCCGTCGCTAAAAGCCTCCAATCTACCAGTACCCATTTACAATAATTTTAAGAATTGAAAGATAGAGAAGATTTGGAATTTGGAATTGCAGATTTTTGATTTTAAAGATTCAACTTTCTAAAAATTATAAAAATTCAAAGTTTGAATGGCTGGCATCTCACATAGAAATAAAAAGCTTCGTTAAGTAATTGCTTAGACAACGATAAAAGTTTAACCGAGAAAAAGCATCAAACACCCGATAAGTATTTAATGTAAATACAACGACAACCAACTTTTGCTTATTATTACCAAGTATAACCTAAATGCTATCTTTTTTGAAACGGCAACTATTTATTGTATGTCTTTTACTGCTTGCTACTACTGCCAGTTTTGCATCGCATATTAAAGGTGGTTTAATAGAGTATGAATATAAAGGTGTAGGCACCACTGCAGGCACATCTAGCTATAAAATCACTTCCTATATCTACATTATTTGCGGTAGCGGCGCTACTGGCCCAAGACCAACGCAACTAGGCATTTATGATGCTGTAACCAACGCACAAGTGCTGCTTTTAAGTACAACATATAGTGGTCCAAGCATAGTTAGCAAAACAACTTTCAACCCATGTTTAAGCCCAACGCCAAGCGTTTGTTACGCAGTTTACACTTACACAACCACAGTTGAATTAAAAGATAACGCTAATGGTTATATAATTGGGGTGCAAGATGCTAGACGTATTGCTGGCATTGTAAATATTGTTAACTCAAACACAACAGGCATCAGCATTACAGCTACAATTCCTGGTATTTTAAATGGTGTAGATTATCATATAAATAGTAGCCCTGTTTTTGAGTTTAAAGACACAGCAGTAATTTGTTATAATGCTGCTTTTGCTTACCAGTTTGAAGCAATCGACGCTGATAAGGATTCATTGTCTTATGCGTTTAATAATAGTTTAAATGGTGCAAGCAATCTTACTAGTCCACCTTATTCGGCTTTAACTTATAATACAGGTTATAGTGGTACATCGCCATTGGGTAGCGATGTGACTATTGACCCTGTTACGGGCTTAATTTCTGGCAAAGCACCCCCAACTACTGGTGAATATGTAATAGCGGTTTACGTTAAGGAATGGCGAAATGGTGTGCCGATAAACGAAACTAAAAAAGAGCTACAAATCAGTGTTGGTAACTGTTCGCTATCGGCAGCAGCTTTAAAAATTGCCTATATAAATTGCGATGATTTTGTATTTACTTTTCAAAACGAAACTGCCGCAGCCAACATCACTTCATACCTATGGGATTTTGGGGTTACCACTTCTACAAAAGATACTTCTACAAAGGCAACACCAACTTATACTTATGCAGATACTGGTGTGTATATTTTAAAATTATTTGTAGCTAATAGTGGCGGCTGTCAAGACTCTGCCAACTCAACTGTAAAAGTATTTCCTGGGTTTAAACCAGCATTTATAGTTTCAGGTAGTTGCTACCAATCTCCGTTTCAGTTTACTGATGCTAGTACTACAAGCTATGGCTTTATAAATAGTTGGTTGTGGGATTTTGGCGACCCAAGTACCACTACTGATACATCAACCCAAAAAAACATAAATTATCAGTATATAGCACCAGGCACTAATACCGCCACACTAATGGTTACCAACAGCAAAGGGTGCACTGGCACTGCATTGCAAACAATTATTGCTAATGCCAAACCACAAATTATTTTACCATTTACAGACACGCTGATTTGTAGTATTGATAGCGTACCGTTAATTGCAAAAAGTAATGGATCATACAATTGGACGCCTAATTACAACATTATTAACCCCTACTCTAGCAATCCAATTGTTTATCCAAAAGATACCACTGTTTATACCATAACCGTAACCGATAAAGGTTGTGTTGATAGTGCTACAATAACTGTAAATGTGCTAGATTTTATTTCTGTGAAATTGAGTCTAGATACGGGGATTTGCCGAACTGATACTGCCGTATTATCACCGGTTAGCGATGCCTTAAGTTATGTTTGGAAAGAGAGTGGAGCTGGCAATACACTAAGCAGTTATAACGTTAAATATCCCAAAGCATCACCAACTTCAGATTCTGTTATTTACTACGTTACAGCCAACTTGGGTTACTGTCAAGACAAGTCACAAATTACAGTGCATACATCACCGTATCCTACAGCTATTGTTAGTGCCGATACTACTATTTGTTTTGGTAATAGAGCTACGTTAACGGGCACAATAACCGGTACGTATTTTAGCTGGAATCCTACTAATAATTTAATAAACGGCAACACCTTACAACCTACTGCTGGGCCACAAAAAACAACCACTTATGTGCTATCGGTAAGCGATAAATATTATTGCCCCAAAGCTGTTACAGATACTGTGGTTGTTACCGTTGTACCGTTATTTAATATTAATGCTGGACACGATACATCTGTTGTGTTGGGGCAACCACTACAACTAGCTGTAACTACTGATACCACTGTATTACAATACGTTTGGCAACCTGCTACTTACCTAAATAACAATACCATTTTTAATCCTATTGCTACTATTAATAATTTAGCATCGGACTATGTAAAGTTTACTGTAAAAGCCACAACTAAAGAAGGTTGTTTTGTTACAGATGATGTATTGGTAAAAGTATATAAAATAGCTCCAGACATTTTAATACCAACTGGTTTTACACCAAATAGTGATGGCAAAAATGATGTACTAAAACCAATATTAATTGGCATAAGCAAACTAGATTTTTTTAACGTTTATAACCGTTTTGGGCAATTATTATTTACCACATCGCAAAATAATAAAGGTTGGGATGGCACTAATAATGGTGCGCAGCAAGGCAATGGAACTTATGTGTTTATGGCACAAGGCATTGACTATTTAGGTAAGGTTATTTTTAAAAAAGGAACAGTGGTTTTGGTGCGGTAAATTTAAACTATAATCAGCATTTATTCCAACCAATCATTAATATCTAATTGCTTAAAAAAGTAGGTTTCTTCAACTTCTTTTACTTCACCAGATTGTAGATTTCCCAACGTTAAATTTTCAATACTCATCCGTATTAACCGAACACATTGGTGGTTAACAGAAGCTACCATTTTTCTAACTTGATGATACTTGCCTTCAGTAAGTGTAATGTTTAACCAAGTGCTTGGCAAATCTAATCGAGGGTTAGATTGGTTGGCACCACCAACAAATAAGTCAATTGGTGGCTCTACAATTTGTACATCGCATGGTGTGGTTATATAATTGCTACCACCTTTTATAATAATGCTTGTTCCTGTTTGTAATTGTAGTAAAATTTCGGGTGTTACAATCCGTCGCACTTTTACCAAATAGGTTCTTTTATGTGGTTGCTTACTTTCAAACAAAAGCTTGGTCACTTTTTTATTGGTTGTTAATAACAGCAAGCCTTCCGAGTGATTATCTAACCTGCCAATAGCATGTGTACCTTCTGGAAAATCAAATGCTAAATCGCCCAACAACCGCACTTTATGAGAGCTTACAAACTGCGATACCATATTGTATGGCTTGTTAATAATAAAGTAGCGATGACACATGAAAAATGGTTGTGGTTAATAATAGCAAAGAAAGGAATAACTATTTCTGTGATGATAAGCTTTTGAAAATTAGTGTCTCTATTTCAGTTTTATACGTTGCATAGCGTCTTTATAACATAAGCATAACCAAGCAAATATTGGCATTGCCACTAAAACAATTTGTAGGTAATAATTAGTAAAAAAAAAGAATAAAATGCTATTAACACCTAACCAATAAATGGGATAAGCAATAAGTAATAATCCAAATAAAACCGAGTCGTAAAAAACGGTGTTTTTTGTTTTTTGGCATACTATTTTTTTAACTAAAAAATAAAGTGGTGCATTTAGTACAAAGCCAATAGCGGCTGGCATTAGCAATAAAATAATAAAGCCAATATCCATAAAATTAATAGGTAAATTTTGCCGAGGAATACTTGTGAAATCTTTAAATTTTATTTGTAAATCCTTTAGTGTTTTAATAGTTGTTTCGCCTGAGGTCGTATGGCTTTTATGATTAGTGATAAGTGATTGTATCAATGTATCATTTCCAGTTGAAAGTAACATGCCATTAGATAATCTTTCTGACAGTAAACTATTAAACTGCATTATTTTTTCACCCTCATTAGCTTGCAGCAAAATTTCATCTTTCGTAATCACTTTGCCAAAATGGATAACAACTTGCTTACTAAATTTTGTAAAAGAATTATAGTTGATACTAACAGGTTGCACTTTAAAATGATTGGTAATTATTGCGTCATTCCAAGCACTAAAAGCAATGCGGGCTGTTCCTTTTTTTAAAGGCTGCAATTGCCATTTGTGCTCACATAAGCCTTCTGAAAAAATTAATACAATACCGCCTTGCAACAACACTTTTTTACAACCATCAAACGTTGCATCGTTTAGTGCTAAGTATTCCCTGCCTTCACTTAGCCTATAGATTGGCATCAATTTTATAGCGGTTAATATCTTTTTTACCAATGGATTTTTAAATGCATCGCCTCGTGCTAAATAATGTACGGGCTGGTTAAACTGGCTACCAATTATTACAGCATCTAAAAATGAGTTGGGATGGTTACAAGCTAATAATAACGGGCCTTTACTATTAAGTATATCTTTATTTGAGAAGGTAATACTTCTACAAAATAACTTTAATGCTAAACGTATATAAAATTGTAAAATGCTATAAAACAAGTAGAAGATATTTAACTAAAAATAAGATAATTGTTGTTAAATAAATTGTCGCAATGCTATTGGCAAAGTTCCTTCATCGTCAACGTCGTTTAATGTTGGTAGCATCCCATATTGTAACTGTAAATCCTTAAATTTTTGTATGGTTGTAGGCAACACAGCATCGGTACTCCATTCAATATTTGTAAATAGATCTAGTACCAATTGTTTCATGCCCAATAAATAATAACCACCATCATTGCAAGGCCCAATAACAGCATCTGCAATTATTAATTCATCAAAAGCTTCTTCTAAAATTTGTGTTGTTAGTTCATAGCAATCGCTACCAATAATTATGACTTTATCATACCCTAAATTAAATACTAATTCAAACGCATTTCTCATTCGCTCACCTAAGTCAATGCCTTTCTGCAACTGCTTTTGGTAAATATTAATCGACCATAAATCTTCATCATTTATATAGTCACCATAAAACACAAATTTATCAACTGATAAGTGTTGGGTAATAGTAAAAGTATGCAGCAATAATTGCTTATAAATAGTTACTGCGGTACTATTACCAATAGTTTTTGCTAGCCGAGTTTTTACTTGTCCTTCAACAGGGTTTTTTACAAATATGATGAGTGCGTTTTTGGTCATTCTGTTGACAAAGAATTGTGGGAATAATTATTTAAATGCAAGTGCCAATCGTATCGTTTATAAGCAATACTAGCAGGTTTATCAATTGGTACTACACCAATATTGTATAACAATTGCATCACCTGCTTGGGAGTGCCAAAATCTGCCCAAAACCATTTTAAAAAGGCGGGCACATAAACTATCTCCAAGTCAGTATCATAGCTGCATTCATTTTGAAGATAATTTGTGGTGGCAACATTCATTTGGTAGTTCAGCAATTCAGGCTTGTAAAATGCAATAGGTGGGCAGCTTGCTGCACCACAGTTCAAGCAGAAATGAATGCGGTAGTCTACTTTGTCAACCCTACATTTTCTCTCGAAGTTTGATACAAATGGGTTTGTAACGTAACCAAGGATTAAGTTGATTTTACTGCGACGAAGGATGCCATGTTCAATATCATCTAAACTCATTTTTTCTTTGGCAATTACTAGCTGTTTATTTCTAAAAAAAGTTCTTCTTTTAGCATAAACATCAGTATTTCCTTGTAATAAAATTTGTATAAAAGCATTGTAAATATTTATCCAAAACGCTTTTTTATAAATATCGTTTGTTAGTTGCTTTGATAATTCTTCTTTATTAACAATTGCCAACTCGGCCACTAAATCTGACGTAGACAAATTGAGTTTTACGTTGTAAAGTAATTGTTGTGATATTTCGATAAGATGGTCACTCATTTTTAAATTAAATTGCTAATCATTTTCTGTTGTGTCAATTACGGCTTTAATGCTTCGTTACATTTACCTTCCGCACCTAAAAATATTGTTTATAATGGAACATTTGTTAGAAAAAATTGAAGAAACAACAGCTTTTTTAAAAGTAAAAGGTTTTGCGAATGCTAAAGCGGGTATTGTATTAGGTACAGGCTTGGGGTCGTTTATTAATTTAATGAAAATTGAACACTCAATCTCTTACCATGATATTCCCCATTTTCCAATAGCCACGGTTGAGTTTCATAAAGGGCAATTGATTATTGGTTATGTAGGTAATACAAAAGTGATTGCCATGCAAGGTCGCTTTCATTATTATGAAGGTTATAGTATGAAACAAATTACATTTCCTATTCGGGTAATGAAGGCTTTGGGTATTGATTATTTATTGTTAAGCAACGCTGCTGGCGGCCTGAATCCTCACTATAAAAAAGGCGATTTGGTACTATTAGATGACCACATAAATATGTTACCCGAAAACCCGTTACGTGGCTTGAATAATCCTGCATTTGGTAACCGCTTTGTAGATATGTGCCAACCATATAACAATAACTTAAACTCATTACTAAAAAAAGCTGCAAGTAGCATGAATATTGAATTACAGCAAGGTATTTATGTAAGTGTAATGGGGCCAAATTTAGAAACGAGAAGTGAGTATCGGTACCTTAGAAATGCTAGTGCTGATATGGTGGGTATGAGTACCGTTCCTGAGGTGATTGTAGCCAATCATATTGGCTTGGCATGTGCCGCTGTAAGTGTTATTACCGATGAGTGTGATCCTGAGAATTTACATCCTGTAAATATTGCAGATATTATTGCTGTTGCAGGAAAGGCGGATGATAAATTGAGTAAGATTTTTGAGTTGGTTGTAAAGGATTTGTAACCTTTATTTTTCATGTATTTTCACCCAGTTATGGCAACCGAACGCAACCCAATATTTCAATTAGCTGCAGACTATGTACAGTTTACCAACGAGCCAATTTTTTTAACTGGTAAAGCCGGTACTGGTAAAACTACTTTTCTAAAATATATCAAGGAAAATAGTGGGAAGCAATGTGCGGTAGTTGCACCAACTGGTGTGGCTGCAATTAATGCTGGTGGCACTACCATTCACTCATTTTTCCAACTGCCTTTTACACCGTTTATTCCAGGCCCAATTAGAGGTGATTTTAATTTGAATTTTGATGCTAAGCCGCAGCAGAAAAGTGAAGCCGTAATCGATAAACATCATTTATTAGGACGCATTAAAATAAACCGTGAAAAGCGAGATATTATTAGACAATTAGAGTTGCTGATTATTGATGAAATAAGTATGGTGCGTTGCGATACTTTGGATGCCATTGATACCGTAATGCGACATATACGGGGTCGCCAATATGATGCTTTTGGGGGTGTGCAAATTTTACTTATTGGTGATATGCACCAGTTGCCACCAGTGATTCCTACTGAAGAGTGGACAATGCTTAATCAGTTTTATAATAGCCCCTATTTTTTTAGTAGCCGTGTGGCAGAGCAACAGCCACCAGTATATATTGAACTCGAAAAAATTTATCGCCAAAGCGATGCACTATTTATCGATGTATTGAACAAAGTACGTAATCATAAAATGGATGCTGAAGCGATGGAAATATTGCAAACACGGTATAATCCTACATTTAAAACCAGCGAAAACGATGGATATATTACCTTAACAACGCATAATAAAAAAGCGGTAGACATTAACCAAATTGGGCTTCAAAATGTACCTAATAGATTGATGACTTTTAAAGCAAGTATTGAAAAAGATTTCAGCGATAAGGCATATCCTGCTGAAGAGAATTTACAATTAAAAGTTGGTGCTCAAGTAATGTTTATTAAAAATGATAAAGAGAAAATTCGCCGTTACTTTAACGGTAAAATTGGCTCTGTAGAAAAGATGGATGATGAAGCTATTTATGTACAATGCAAAGATGAATTAGAGCCTATAAAAGTGATGAAGGAAAAGTGGGAAAATATACGCTACTCACTTAACCCAACCAACCAACAAATAGAGGAAGAAGTGGTTGGTTCATTTACACAATATCCATTGCGTTTAGCATGGGCAATTACTATTCATAAAAGCCAAGGTTTAACATTTGAAAAGGCTGTAATTGATGCTGGTTCTGCGTTTGCACCCGGTCAAGTATATGTAGCTTTAAGTAGGTGTACTACTTTAGATGGCTTGGTTTTGCAAAGCCTTATTACCAATAATAGTCTATTTACCGATGAGCGAATTTTAAACTTTAGTAATACAAAAAGTAATGCCGCTGCACTAAAAAATAATCTATTATTAAGCAAGCAATTGTACCAAGAGAAAATAATTTCTGAGCTTTTTAATTTTGACAAATCAGTTAGCATTATTGAAGATATTTTGAAATTATTAGAAGAACATAGTGGTTCGTTTAACGAAGAAACTTTGCCGTGGGTAAATGATATTGCTACTAGATTAAAAAGCTTGCAGAAGATAGCTAATAGCTTTCATGCACAATTAAATAAATTGTTTTTAGGTAACGATGTGTCAGCAATAAACGAACGTGTTATTAAAGCATCGGGCTATTTTTTAGAACATTTACATTCTTTGCTGCAAACATTGCCACAATCGCCAACAGTTACAGATAGCCGCAATTATGCACAAGAATATGTTACTGATTTGAAGACTTTGTTTGTAGAAGTTTATACTAAGTTTAAATTAATAAGCACTTGTAAGGAAGGCTTTAATATGGATGTATTTCAGCAACATAAAATTACCTTACAAATACCAGCTTTTGAAGTAAATGCTTATGCTGGAGCAGTATACAAAAAAGTAGATACACCACACCCAATTTTATACAAACAACTACGGGCATTGCGGGACGAAATTTGTGGTAATGACAACTTGCCAATTTATTATGTGGCCAATAGTGCTACCCTTGAAGAGATGGCAAAATACTTACCCTTAGATGAGAAAGATTTAAACCAAATCACTGGCTTTGGCGAAGCCAAAATTGAAAAGTATGGGCAGCAGTTTTTAAGTATTATTCAAACATATTGCCATGCTAAAAACTTAACTTCATTAATACATCAAAAACCAAAAAAAGAGAAGAAAGAAAAGCCCACAGATACTATCAAAGAAAGTACAACTACACAAACATTTAATTTATATAAGCAAGGTTTAAATGTAGCAGAAATGGCTGCACAACGCAACTTAGCTGTAAGCACAATCGAAAGCCATTTGGCACAATTGGTTGCTATTAACGAAGTAGATGTATTTAAGGTAATGGCAGCTGAAAAAGTACATGCAGTTTTAGATGCTATTGATGCTATAAAATCGGATGTAGCTAGTGTATTGATGAATCATTTGGAAAATGCCTATTCATTTTCAGAGCTGCGTTTTGGCATTAATTATTGGAAGTATTTACAGAAAAATAAAAGTTGATTAAATAGATGAACCCTTATGATCATTGCAATAAATACCATCGGCTTACAAGACTATCCAACTGATTTTGATAGTGAATTTTTAGAGGAATTGATACTATTTACAGCTGTACAACAAACAAATGATAGCTTCATTTTTTTAACCAATAAATCCATTAATACTACTGAGAACTTGCCAATAAATTGCTCTTTTAAAATAGTAAAAGCCAATTCAAAAAGCACATTGGGTTTATTCTATTTTAGCAAAATTACCCTACCCTTTTTATTGAAAAAGGTAACGCCACAAGTATTTATAGATATTGTTGGATATGGCAATGTTGCTACAAAAATTCCACAAGTAGTTATAGCTAAAAATCATAAAAAAAAAACACTTCAAAAAGCTACTCAAATACTGGCTGGTTCTACGTTTGAGAAAGAACAACTGTCAGCAAAATATCAAATTCTAAATTCCAAATTCCAAATTATTACTGGTGTTGCCAACCCGATTTTTATCCCATTAAATTATGTTGAAAGTAGTATTACAAAAGATGGCTACGCAGATGGGAGAGAATATTTTTTATCGGTAGCAATCCATTATTCTTTTGATGAGTTTATTGATTTATTAAAAGCATTTTCTGTGTTTAAGCGTTGGCAAAAAAGTAGTATGAAATTGTTGATTATTGGTATTATATTAGACTATAAAAATCAATTAACAGAAAAACTAGCTACTTATAAATACCGTGATGATATTGAATTATTGCCAACTGTTACTATTGAGCAGCAAGCCAAATTATTTGGGGCTTCGTATGGGGTTCTATCGATAGTAAATCAATCTAATTTTGCATTGCCAATTTTACAGGCTTTGCAAACAAATGTGCCAATAATTTCTATAGAAAATGACGCTTTAAAAAGCCAGTTTAATGAGACTGTTTTATTTGTATCAGATAATGATACTGATGCTGTTGCAGATAAAATGAAACTGTTATACCGAGATGAAAATTTACGTACAGACCTTATCACAAAAGGCTCTCAATTAATAACCCAATTTACTTATGAGAAAAGTTCCGCAGCCTTGTGGCAAACCCTTGTAGCTGCAACTAAATAAATCCATTGTTACAATCATAATCGCCATTTAATCAACCGTATTCTTATTTTTGTTGCTTCTTAAATTACTATAAAAATGAAATCGATTATTACAGTAGAAGTAACATTAGACAAGGATAAAGTGCCTGATACTATTCAGTGGACGGCTACAGATAGCAATGCCGATATGATGCAAAAAGCAAAAGCTATGATGCTGGCTTTTTGGGATGGTGAAGATAAAAGTGCCATGCGAATAGACCTTTGGACAAAGGATATGATGGTTGATGAAATGGCCGATTTTTATTTTCAAACGATGATGGCAATGGCCGATACTTTTGAACGTGCGACACACCAACACGAGTTGGTAAACGAGATGAAAACATTTGCCAAAGACTTCAGTAAAAAATTTAAGGATATACAATTGAAGGAAAATAAGTCATGAGCTTTGAATAGTTAATGGCTAGTGGGGAACTTCATTATCAAATATTCATTTTTCAATTTTCAATTAAAGAATATGAGCTTAGAAACACAAGTAATGGATTTGATGAAAGATGCCATGAAAGCTAAGGCTGAGGGCACTTTGCGTGGTTTAAGAGCCATTAAAGCAGAGATTATAAAAGCAAAAACCGAACCTGGTGCTGGCGGCATTATTACCGCAGAGGGAGAATTGAAATTGTTACAAAAGTTGGTCAAGCAACGTAAGGATAGCCTCGAAATTTATACACAACAAAACCGTGAAGACCTTGCTATTAAAGAGTCGGAGGAAATTACTGTAATTGAACAATTTTTGCCAAAGCAATTAAGTGAAGCTGATTTAAAAGTGGCTATTGCAGCAATTATCACATCGGTTGGTGCAACATCTGCTGCCGATATGGGGAAGGTAATGGGTGTTGCAAGTAAGCAATTAGCTGGTAAAGCCGATGGTAAAACTATCTCTGCAGTGGTAAAAGATTTACTAAGTAAATAGTTAATAGTTTGGGGGTTTAAATTTAGAGGTTTGTTTGGCTACAATTAGCCAGCTTCACATTCTTCATAATCAACAATTACAAATTTCAAATTCCAAACTCTTTTCATGCCCATCGATATTATTTTTTTCATCCTGATGCTAACTGCCATTTACAAAGGCTATACCCGTGGTTTAATTGTGTCTGTAGTATCGTTTTTTGCAATAATTATAGGATTGGCTGCAGCTGTAAAGCTATCGGTAATAGTTGCAAATTGGTTGAGAGAAAATACACATATTAGCAGCCGATGGCTACCTTTCTTATCTTTTATTTTGGTAATGATTGCTGTTATTTTTTTGCTATGCTTATTGGCAAATGTGCTGCAAAAAAGCGCTGAATTCTTATTAATGGGTTGGGCAAATAAGGTTGGGGGTATTCTTTTTTATGCCGTTATTTATACCATTATTTTTAGTGTATTATTATTTTACGCTACTAAAATGAATATCTTAAAACAAGAAACAATTGACACCTCAAAATGCTATGCTATGGTGCAACCATGGGGCATAAAAGTTATAAATGGCTTTGGTACTATTATCCCATTTTTTAAAGATTTATTTACGCAGTTAGAAACTTTTTTCGATAGCCTTAGTAAAAAGTCTGCTGCTTAAAATTGCCAACTTAAATTGTGACACGAAGATTCAACATAGCAAACATATATTACCCTTGCATTAACTGTTTTATAGAAACAATTTTTTAATGCTGCTTTTAGTGTTTATTTGTAGTTATTGCTAAATCTGGCTTGCATAAGAAATACGACATGAGTTATACCATACAGAAACAAGATAAATATAAATTTATAGAAGAAGGCGAAGGAGAACCGCTTTTGCTACTGCATGGCTTGTTTGGTGCATTAAGCAATTTTGCAGATTTGGTTGAGCATTTTCGAAAACAGTATAAAGTAATTGTACCGCTGTTGCCATTGCTTGAATTGGATATTTTTCATACAACAGTGAACGGCTTAGCCAAACATGTTCATGGGTTTATTGAAGCAAGGGGCTACCAAAATATCAATTTATTGGGTAACTCTTTAGGTGGGCACATTGCACTGATACACACTTTAAAACATCCAGAAAAAATAAAATCTTTAACGCTCACAGGCAGCTCTGGTTTATTTGAAAATGGCATGGGCGATAGTTACCCCAAACGTGGCGATTATGAGTATATAAAAAAGAAAGCTGAGTTAACTTTTTACAATCCAGCCATGGCAACCAAAGAGCTTGTGGACGAATTGTTTGACATAACCACCACTCGGATGAAAGTTATTAAAATTATTGCCTTGGCAAAAAGTGCCATTCGTAGTAATTTAGGCGAAGAATTGAACCAAATAAAACAACCTACCTTATTAATTTGGGGTAACAACGATACTATTACACCACCATTTGTTGGTAAAGAATTTCATAAACTAATTCCCAATAGCGAGTTGCATTTTATAGATAAATGTGGCCATGCACCAATGATGGAAGTACCAAATGAGTTTAACGACATACTTGGCACTTTTCTAAGCAAATTAACACCCGTTGCTGCATCAATTTCGTAGATAAGTTGTCTTCTTTTAAGTAATAAATCTTTACATGCTAGCATATCAACTTATTCAGCAAACATTTCCAAGTTTAAATGTAACCGACAAAGTTGCTTTTGCTTTGCAATTAATGGATGAATACGATGTGCAACACCTACCCATTATTAACGAGGAAAAATTTATTGGCTCTGTTGCTAAAAACGATTTGCTAGATGAAGATGAAAGCCACCAATTATTAGCAATAGAGGATAGTTTTATAAAAGCTTTTGTAAAAAAAGACGAGTTTATATTAACTGCTTTAGAAGTTGTTACTGAAAATGAACTAAGCGTTTTACCCGTTGTAAATGAACTGGGCGAACTACAAGGTACTATTGCAACTAACACATTACTACAAAATCTAGCTAAATTTTTAGGAACTGATGAACCCGGTGGAGTAATTGTTTTAGAAGTTGAAAGGCGTAGCTTTTCTTTTGGCGAAATTAGTAGGCTGGTTGAAACCAACGATGCTTACATCACACAACTAAATACTTACACCGAAAACGAAACAGGGCTTGTAATTGTATCAATAAAAGTTAATAAGGTAGAAATTAGCGATATTCTTGCCACTTTTCAGCGCTACGATTATGTAGTACGTTATTATTTTGGTGAGGAACAATTTGCAAACGAACTAAAAGAAAATTTTAACCACTTAATGGCTTACTTAAATTTATAAAGTGCGGCTACATTATACTGCACCTAAATCATTGCAGTCGTTACAATCATTTAACCGCCGTATATTTTCGCTTATTTTTAACCCTTTCAATGGAGGCAATTCTTTTATTTTTGCCACACTTGTAAACCAACAAGCTGTTTATTTAAAATTTCACAATGAAAAAATTATTAGTCTTCATTTTATCAGTAGCTGCAATTACAAGTTCAAACGCACAGATAGCATTGTTTAAAAAGAAAAACAAAGCAGCAACCGCAAAAACCGATTCTACAAAAGCAACTACACGGCAAATAACAAGGCAATCTGCTGATGTAATAACAATCCCAAAAGTTAAAAAAGATTGGAGTAAGGTAGTATTAACAAATCGTGCAGCCGATCATTTAATGATACAATATGGTAGCGATGCTTGGAGTAACAGGCCAGACAGTGTGCGTACAAAAGGTTTCAGTCGTCACTTCAACGTGTACCTAATGTTAGATAAACCTTTTAAAACAGATCCTCGTTTTAGCGTAGCTTATGGTTTAGGTTTAGGCACTAGCAATATGTTTTTCGATAATGTAAAAGTGAATGTTAATGGACTTGGCAGCACACTGCCTTTTACCGATGTATCAGGCAGTAACCACTACAAAAAGTTTAAATTAACTACTATTTATGCTGAAATTCCTATTGAAGTAAGGTTTTATAGTGACCCTGAAAATCCTGGCAAAAGTTGGAAATTTGCGTTGGGTGCAAAAGTGGGTACACTATTAAAAGCATATACAAAAGGTAAAGATTTTCAAAATTCTACTGGTACCAGCATTTATGGCGCCTCATCAATTGAAAAAGAAAGTAACAAACGTTTTTTTAATGGAACCCGATTAGCCGCAACTGGCCGCATTGGTTATGGCATTTTTTCGTTACACGGCGACTATAATGTTCTTGGTGTTGTAAAAGATGGTTTTGGTCCAAGTATGAACCTATACTCAGTCGGTGTCAGCATCAGCGGTTTATAGTTTTATAAAAATATAAGGTAGGGACTCAAAATGTATGCAGTTTTTTAGGCGGCATTCCTATGTTGTATGTAAGTCTTAATAATTCCATAGCGCCTATCGTCTTTTTTTGAAAAGCAGACTGTTTTTCTGGTCAATCTTTTCAGGCGTGTTCTAAAATCCCTGTTTCTTCTCTCGATGTGCGTGGTTTTATTCTTTGGTAATAAAATAGGTAAGTCTGCACAAAGCAGCACTTGTTCTAGCACAGAGCTATTTAGTAATCCAACCATAAAAAGTAAGTGTAAAATGATTAAAAGATTATTACGCACCTAAGAAGCTGTTTAAAAATGGGTTATTGAATTAGCATTATGTGTAAAAGTGGATAAAATTAGCTGTTGCAAAAAGTTAGTTTATCGTTTTAATGGATA
>JAYVNQ010000085.1:0-6600 GCA_043758365.1 Chitinophagales bacterium | reverse complement strand
AACTTATAAAATCCCAAACATTTTAGTGTATAAATTCAGTGTATTTGGTGATTTCTTCGGTCAGAATTAGTATAAGATAATTATGACAGACTACTTATACTTATTTCATTGCAAAATATTAAACAGGTTTCCCTATTTTTAAACCATAAGCAAGTATCACTTTATGGCTTTACCAAAAGAGCAATTATTTCTTGCCCCGTCTACCATACCAGCGGCAGGAACAGGCTTGTTTACAAACACAGCCATACCAAAAGGCACAAGAATAGTTGAGTACAAAGGGCATATTTGCACTTGGAAACAAGCATGCGAAAAAGATCACACCAACCCCTATTTATTTTATGTAAAACGCAGCCATGTTATTGATGCCAAAAACTATTTAAAGTCTTTAGCCCGCTACATTAACGATGCAAGAGGAATGAGCAAAACAAAGGGCATAAACAACAACTGCCAGTTTGTGGTAGAAGGTTTACGAGTTTACATTGATGCTATAAAAAACATATCGGCACAAAGCGAAATTTTTGTTAGTTATGGTAAGGAATATTGGGATCAAATGAAAGAAGTACACAAGAAATAACCCTCACTTCTTAGTAAAACTGTTAAGAGAAGCCTCATCATTTTTCAAATGAAACAGAGATGCTATGTACATTTTTAAAGAACCGATGATTCAATAAAATTGATGAGACAGAAAGACCAACTACTAAGCCAATCCATATACCAGCAGCACCCATTTTAAAATGAAACGCTAGTAAATAGCCCACAGGAATGCCAATTATCCAGTAAGCAATAGCCACGTAAATAGTTGGTCTCACCACATCTTTAATTCCACGGCACAAACCAACACCAATGGCCTGTGTAGAATCGGATATTTGAAAGATGGCAGCGAATAGTAGCAACATAGTTGACACTTGAACAACATCTTCATTTTGGGTAAAAATATACGGCAAGTATTTACCAAAAGCAATCAATAATAAACCCGAAAAAGCACCATACAATAGCCCACTTATAGCTGTACTTTTTCCGATGGCATAAATGGATGATACATTACCCCTACCATAAGCATCACTAACCCTAATTGACCCTGCCATAGAAAACCCAAGCGATGCCATAAACGTTGTAGATGCACAGTTTAAAGCTATTTGATGAGCCGCTTGTTGCACCGCCCCCAACCACCCAACCATAATGCCTGAAACTGAAAATGCACCCGCCTCCATGCAATATTGCAAACTACTAGGAATGCCCAGTTTAAACATATCCCTAAAGGTTTCAATTTTAATTTGCCACACTTGTTTTCGTAATGATATGTAAGGCTTAAAAACCTTGTGTTTTAGTACTACTATAATCATGGCAGTGGCTAATAATATTCTAGAAATAAGTGTTGCCAAACCAGCACCATCAATGCCTAAAGCTGTAACTCCCCAATTGCCATAAATAAGTACCCAACACAATAAGGCATTTATTGGCAATGAGATAAGCGATAATACCATGGCCGTTTTGGTAAATTGCAAAGCATCGGCAAACTGCTTGGTAGCAATAAAAATCATCATTGGTATTAATGAATAACCCATAATAATGAGATAATTTTTTGCTAATGCTGCCACTTCTGGCTCCTGCCCCATATTGGTTAAAAATAACGCTGAAACATGCACCAGTATTGCTAAAACAACGCCTGCAAAAATACTTAACACCCAGCCATTGTATAAAATATGAGAAGCGTTGTAAGCGTCATTTTTACCATTTGCAATAGCTACCAAAGGCGTAATGGCAATCATTAAACCCATACCAATAACCAATGGAATAGCAATAACGTTTGCCACCAAGGAAGCTGCTGCCAATTGCTCATAACCAAGTCTACCAATCATGGCAGTATCTATTAAACCGTAAGCTACTTGCGTTAAATTTCCGAGTATTAAAGGGATGGCAATTTTTAGTGTGTCCTTAAATGTTTGCTTCATGATGAGTGGGTAAAAATAGTGGTTTTGGCAAATGGCAAATACCTTGCTTACCACAAAGGCTTAATAGAAATAACTAAGATGAACTATTGATAACCTTAGCCTTAAAATCATCAATACTATACACAACCGATTGCTTTTTAAAACTGCTTGCTAGTGCTTGCAAGTCGTTGATACAATTTGGCCTTACCACAATAATTAAAATGGTTGTTGCAGGAATATTTTCTATCACAAATAATAAGGCCTCATAGAATCCCTTTTGTTGATACAATTCCAGTGGGCCAATTTCATCAATAATTAAATAATCTAAGGTTTCATCTAGCGTTGCAGCCATTAAAACTTGTGAAGTATTAATAAAATTTTGCTTTGAAAAAAAGTATTTACCAACCGTTAAAATAACATCTGCAGGCGTTGTAAATTCATCAACTTCCATATTAGAAAATTGCTGCGTTGCAATATCGTAAAAACACCTTTTACCATTAACAAGTGGTGTTAAAATACCAGCAATATTTTGTTGAGATGCAATCCAATTTTGAAGTGTGGTTGTTTTACCTGTTTGCTTATTACCCGTTAGAAAAATTAGGTTTGTCATTGTAGTAAAAAATTAAAATAACGGTGTTAATTACAAAAGTTTTTAGTCTTTGTATTTTACTAGATGATTTTGTTAAATGCCAGCTTAACTGAATAATATTACGCATTTCAGGTATTAGCAAAATGATCTGCTGTACTTTGCCATTATTTTTTAGTTGATATTTTTCTACCCAATTGCCAACCACTTTTATAAGTAACGGAGCAATAAAAAAGTTCCAAGCAAGCATAATACACAGTCCTCTTAAAGCTATTGGCGCTACTTTATTATGTTGAAATAATTGTTGAAAAAAAGGCAAATATGATAATAGTAACACAACAAGCAACAACGCAGAAATGAAGAATATTAAACTTGGCGTTGATTTTTTTCGGGGCAATTCTTCTCTGTTTTTTTCGGATTGTAACATGTTCAGCGACATATCAACCAGCAAACTATTATACCATTCACCCGTCTCAATACTGCGAACAATATTACTATTCATAATGCCGCCAAAAATACCAACAAGCAAATAACACAACAAGTAAAAACCAACAATATAAAACGTATAAGGAGTGTGTCCGCTAACAAAGGATTTTGTGATACCATTTAAAAAAATATCCATTGCAGGCCAAAACTGTTTACCAAAAATTATAGTAAGCGTAATTAATTGTTGCAAGGCAGAATAAACCAATGAAAATAAAGTTAACCCAAATGCTGAAACCTTATAATTTTTTCGTCTAATAAAAAATAATTCACCAGCTAAACCCTGCACCAACACTGCAAAGTAGGCCATTGGTGGTGTTTGTGGGCTGAGTATAAACTTAACGGCAATAACAGCCAATGTGGCGTTAATTATCACCCCTCTTTTTTTATTACTAACCGCTAATAACGTAATACACAACGATGCAAAAAACGCTAAGAACAAGCCAGCAAAAGGCATTTTAAAGCCATGCAGAATGCCACCTAAAAAAGCCTCGGAAAATGCCCACAAAGCGGTAAGACGTAGTGTAATATTTGATTGATTGTTTTGCATAAAATTCTGTGTTGAATATTGTAATATCAACTAATTATTACAACTTATCTAACTTAAAATAGCCGAGATGCATCTCATCTTCGTTTGTTGTTTGGCTTAAGTTCAAGGCGATACTATATTTTTGTTTTAATGCAATTGGCAATATGTCTTTTACTTCAAAAAGGTCGTCCACATCAATGCCATATTTATCATCAACATGCGATGGTGCACCCACAAAACCAGTGTGCTTATAAAAAGCTGTTTGCTTAGCTTTTGAAATAGCCGCTGCTTTATTTACACCAACCGATAACATTTTGTAATGGTACTCCTCAAACTCATGTTGCTTATAGCCGCCAAGATTTATGAAGAACAGTTTTGGCAAACTAGTAACTAAATTCTCATCTTTATTCTCAATTGGTATAACGCTAACATTGTAGCAATCAACCTGCGTTACTTCTCGCCAAGCATCTACATGAATAACTCCTTTTGCCTCTGGCCAAAACGCTAAAATTTGAGGTATTAAATCTTTGGGATTTATACCAATAGCAAACAACACATCATGTTGCTCGGTGTGCCTTCCAAGTGGCCTACAACCCAATAAAAGCATATATAATTTTAGCTCTGCCACAACTATTAATTTAAAATTGAACGACTAATTCCTAACTCTAATCCACGCAATTCCGCTATACCTCTCAAACGACCAATAGCACTATAACCAGGGTTGGTTTTCTTTTTCAAATCATCTAACATTTGATGCCCATGATCTGGCCGCATATTGATGGCAATTTTTCTTTCTTGCATCACTTCTACTAATGCTTTTACCACATTGTACATATCAACATTGCCTTCTAAATGATTAGCCTCATAAAAATTACCGTTCTCATCTCGTTGCGTACTTCGCAAATGCACAAAATTTATTCTACTACCAAATTGCTTCACCATTGCAGGTAAATCATTATCATCTCTCACGCCAAAAGAGCCCGTGCAAAAACACAAGCCATTACTCTCGTTTGGTACAGCATCAAATAAAGTTTGTACTTGCTTGGCAGTACTTATCACACGTGGCAAACCAAAAATGGCATACGGTGGGTCATCTGGGTGAACGACTAATTTTATCCCAACTTCATCTGCAACTAGGCAAACTTGTTGTAAAAAATATATTAAATGTTGTTGCAGTTTCGCTTCATCAATACCATCATAAGTGTCTAATGCTTGTTGAAATTGTTGTAGCGTAAAACTCTCTTCGCTACCAGGCAAACCCGCTATAATATTACGTTGTAGTAGTTGCTTGGCTTCATCATTCATACTGGCTAATTTAGTTTTAGCCTTGGCAATTTCGTCGCTGGTAAAATCTTTCTCGGCATTAGGTCTTTGTAAAATCAATGCATCAAAAGCCACCATTGCATCCTTTTCAAAACGCAACGCTTTGCTACCATCTTCGCAAGTAAAAGCAAGGTCAGTTCTCGTCCAATCTAGAACAGGCATAAAGTTGTAGGTCACTATTTTAACGCCACACTCCGCCAAGTTTTTTAAACTGGTTTTATAGTTTTCAATATGCTGTAAATAATTGCCCTTTTGTGTTTTTATTTCTTCGTGAACTGGTACACTTTCAACAACATCCCAAGCCAAACCAGCAGCATTAATTATTTTTTTCCGTTCTAAAATCTCCTCAATTGGCCAAACAATCCCGTTAGCAATATGGTGCAAAGCAGTAACTACACCGCTGCAACCAGCTTGTTTTATATCACTTAAACTTACCAAATCGTTAGGCCCAAACCAACGCATTGTTTGCAACATTTTGTACATAAGACTACAGTTATATTTTTGTTTGTAAATGTAGTGATAGCTGAAGAAAATAAGCTGGCAGCGGAACTTTTATTTGGCTGTTAACTCCCATACCTATTATTTTGCAAACGGAGAGCTGGCAGAGTGGTCGATTGCGGCAGTCTTGAAAACTGTTGACTGTTACAGGTCCTGGGGTTCGAATCCCTAGCTCTCCGCATAACCTTAGTTTAGACCCTCATTAGTGAGGGTTTTTTAATTTTCGACCATACCCAAACCTCATACCAATACATATCTACACAACACATACTATCTGCTCTGATAAAACGTTATGTGAAGTATCATTGTAAATGTTTAGAAAAATGTAAGGTCATGAAATTTACAAAAGTTATTTTTTTATCGTGTTTTTTAGTGCTAATAATCAAACAAGCGTTTGCACAGGGCAATGCCATTGGGTTACATGCAACTACCACGGAATACATTGGCGATTTAAATAATAACCAATTTGATATTTACAAGTTTCGGCGTTTTAATTCTGGTGGCGGTATTTCGTTGCAACAATATCTTAATCCATCTTTTAATTTAGTTGAGATGGGTTCTTACGATAAAGTGCAATACCTATCAACCGATAAAACACTAGGTGTAGATGCAGATTTTTATACCCTTAATTTAAAACTGAAATATAAGTTTAACAATGGTTACATACTCAGTGAAAATTTTCCTATATCCCCTTTTTTAATAGTGGGGTTGGGTGGTAGTTATTTTAATTCAAAACAATTAGGAACTGCACAAATACCATTTGCCATAAGCAATTTTAAAACTGATTTTGCAGGAGGTGCTGGTGTAACAATACGCTTTGCCGATAACCTTCATTTAGAGTTAGCTAGTACTTTACACATGCCTCTTTATGATGGTTGGGATGGCGTTACAAACGGTGGTAATGACTTGTATTGGCAACACAGCGTTGGGTTATTATTTGGCTTACCAAAACGCACCGATTCGGATAAAGATGGAGTAAAAGATTCAAAAGATCAATGCCCTAATACACCAGCTGGCACAAGGGTTGATGAGAGAGGTTGTCCGATTACCGCCACTATAAAAACAGGAAGAGATAGAGATGGCGACGGTGTGCCAGACGATATTGATAGATGTCCCGATCAACCTGGCTATCCTGGTTTAAATGGCTGCCCCGACAGAGATGGAGATCGTATTCCCGATATTGATGATAAGTGTCCAGATGTGTTTGGAATTAAAAAATTTGCAGGCTGCCCAGATACAGATGGCGATGG
>JAYVNQ010000084.1:0-2060 GCA_043758365.1 Chitinophagales bacterium | reverse complement strand
TAAGAACTAGCTTAAATACCTGTCATTACTTCGTTAGCCAAATTGCTAAAATCGCCAGACGACAAACTATCAAAAAGCTTTTTATATTTCACGGCATCCCAAATTTCAAAACGGTCAAGAACTGCAGCTATTACAACATCTTTATTAATGCCCGCATACTCTTTAAAACTTGCTGATAGCATCATTCTACCTGCACTATCTAATTCAATTTCGGTGGCACCGCCTAAAAACTGACGGGTGAACAACCGTACCTTTGGATCGAATTGGTTAAGCTTTTTAAACTTTTCTAAAATGGCCTCCCATGTTTGCATGGGATAAAGAGTGATGCAGTTTTCAAAACCTCTTGAGAGCATGAAACGCACTTCACCTTCTGGCAACTGTTTTTTTAGTGCACTTGGCAGCAAAAAGCGACCCTTTGGGTCAACTGTTGCTTCATATTCACCGTGAAAACCGTTCATGTTAGGAAGTTTGTTTAAGAATTACCAAATATTAACACAAAATAACACAATTTCCCACTTTAAATATCAATTCTAAGAATTTGTATTTATCCACAGTGTTTTTTGCCCTGAAAGGCAACACAGTATTGCATTTGAGAATAAAATAGGGGTTTGAGAATAAAATTGGTGTTAATAGAGTGTGCGTAAGTGTAAATAAGACATTATTTAATACTGAAATATTAACATTAACACTGCATTAAATAGTTAAAATAAGTATGATACATCCTAAACAATTGTCAATAAAAGACTTTACTTATCATTTACCAGAGGAAAAAATTGCAAAATTTCCATTAGCTAAAAGAGATGAGAGTAAACTTTTAGTGTTTAAAAATGGGAATATTATAGAGAGTAAGTATAAATATCTAGATACACAATTAGCCCAGAATTCATTACTAATTTTTAATAATACAAAAGTTGTAGAAGCAAGGTTATTATTTACCAAAAACACAGGAGGCATTATTGAAATTTTTTGTTTAGAACCCCACCACCAATACCCAGACATTACTATTGCCATGCTACAAAAAGGAAAAATTTTGTGGAAATGTTTAATTGGTGGAGCCAAAAAATGGAAAAGTGAACTGCTGATTAAAACGATTAAAAATGATACGCATGATTTGATTATTGAGGCAAAGAAAATTGAGCAACTAACCGATTGTTTTATAATTGAATTTACTTGGAATGATAGCACACTTAGTTTTGCTGAAATATTGCATCTGGCTGGTTTAATTCCACTACCACCCTACCTAAACAGAGCTGTTGAAAATTCTGATAAACTTAGCTATCAAACAATTTATGCCAAACATGATGGTAGTGTAGCAGCACCAACAGCAGGGCTACATTTTACCGAAAATATATTTGAAAAATTAGCCAAAAAAAATATTGATAAAGCATTTGTAACCCTACATGTTGGCGCTGGCACATTTAAGCCTGTAAAAGCCCAAACTATGGATGAACATGAGATGCATACTGAATTTATTGAGGTAACAGTAATAGCAATAGAACAATTATTAGCCAATATGGGTAACCCAATTATTGCAGTGGGTACAACTAGTTTAAGAACCATTGAAAGCCTGTATTGGCTAGGAGTAAAACTAAGTGAGGCAAGGCTTGAGAAACAAAATATTGTACTAACTTTATCACAATGGGATGCGTACGAATTACCACAAAATATCTCAGCAGAAAATGCTTTGAAAGCTTTGCTATATTGGATGAAAGACAATCTAATGCAACGCTTAATTACCAAAACACAAATTATAATTGCACCAGGCTATTCCTTAAAGATTGCTAAAGGATTGATTACAAATTTTCATCAACCACAATCTACTTTATTGTTATTGATAGCGGCCATAATTGGTAATGATTGGCGAAAAGTGTACAGGCATGCTTTAGAAAATGAGTATCGCTTTTTAAGTTATGGTGATGGCTGCTTGTTAATTCAGTAAGATATTTAAAGACGGGAAGACTTAAAGTTCGAAAAAGCTTAAAAAGTTTATCAGTTTGAAATAAAAAATTAAAAGCAAATCAATTGACGGGCTTTTCTATTTTACCGAGCTAATGACTTAC
>JAYVNQ010000083.1:0-2062 GCA_043758365.1 Chitinophagales bacterium | reverse complement strand
ATTAAGGCTGCAACAAACTTACGTTCGCTACCAATAATCATTATTTGCTCAATAAAAGGGCTTTCTTTAAACTTATTTTCTAGTGGCTGTGGGGCCACATATTTACCACCACTGGTTTTAAATAATTCTTTTTTGCGATCGGTAATTTTTAAGAATTTATTATCAACCCAAACACCAATATCGCCAGTATGCAACCAGCCATCTATCACTGTTTCGGCGGTTAAATCGGGACGTTTAAAATAGCCCTCCATTACGCTAGGGCCTGTAACCAATATTTCTCCATCTTCTGCAAGTTTTACTTGCATCGTATTAAGTGGTGGACCAACCGTACCAAACTTTGTACCGCCTTTTTCTTTTCTGTTTACACAAATAACGGGGCTATTTTCAGTTGGGCCATAACCTTCGTACACAGGAATTTGTGCGGCATTAAATATGCGCAACAATTTTACTTGACAAGCAGCACCACCAGTAACTATAAAGCGAATATTGCCACCCAAAGCCTCTCGCCATTTACTAAAAATAAGTTTGTTGGCTAATGCTAATTGCATGTTGTACCAAGCACCGCCATCTTCCAAATTATCATATTTTTCAGCCACAGAAACTGCCCAGTAAAAGAGTGCTTTTTTTATGCCTTTTAAGTTGCTACCAGTGGTCATTATTTTTTCAAAAACCTTTTCTAATAAACGAGGCACGGTGGTAAAACCGTCTGGTTTAATTTCTTTTAAATTATCACCTATTGTTTCTAAACTTTCAGCATAGTAAATACCAATGCCGCTGTACAAATAAATGTACGTCACCATTTTCTCGAAGATGTGATTTAGCGGCAAAAAGCTTAATACTTTACTTTCTGGTGCATCTTCAAACGGAAAACTCTCTTTGCTCAACTTAACATTGCTAAAAATATTATTATGACTAAGCATTACACCTTTTGGTACGCCTGTGGTACCAGATGTATAAATAATGGTAGCAATTTGTGAAGTAGGAATACCAGATTTTATGCTATTTACTTGTTGTAACAAACTATCATTAGCTGAGTTAGTTAATTCACTAAAATGCTTACAGTCATTGATATTATCAAAACTATAAATGTCCTTAATAGATGGCACTTTTGAAGCAACAGCTTGTATTTTGGTTAGCATTTCTTGGCTGCTTACAAATACATATTTCACAGAGGCATCGTTAAAAATAAATTCTATTTCGCTATTGTTTGTAGTTGGATAAACGGGTACCAGAATTACCCCAATTTGTTGCGCCGCTAAATCCGTAAATAACCACTCAGGCCTATTGTTACTAATGATGGCAATTTTATCGCTGCCTTCAGCTGTCATATCGTTACCACTTAAACCTAAGCTAAGCATGCCAGCACTTAAACTATTAACAATGGTTTTAACTGCTTCGGAACTGTAGGGTTTCCATTGGCCATCTTCTTTGGCAGCAAACATATCTGGCTTAGGAAATTTTGTTAATTGCAGGTCAATACAGTCAAACAAGCGCATTTTTTCAGTCATGGTACAATCGTTTTAAAAATAAGAAACAAGCGAAGCATGAAAACAAACCAAGGTTCAAGAAACAAGGATAACAAGTGACAAGCAAAACAAAAAAGCCAAGAACCAACTAGAAATCAGGAGACAAGATTCAAAACTTTGAGGCTTGAATCTTGTATCTTGAACCTTTTTTAAAGGTATTTATCGCCTTTGCTACGTTTTACTTCAGCTACATATTCTTTAATGGCTTGTTCTTTTTCTTTTTTGCAAATTAGTAAGGCGTCTTTGGTATCAATAACCACAAAATCATCTAAGCCTTGCAATACCAACAATTTACCCGATGGTGCACTAATCATACATTTTGTAGCATCTATAATTATGGTACTATCACTAGCAACGGCATTGCCTAAATAATCTTTTTCTAAATTGTCATAAGCACTAGTCCATGTGCCTAAATCTGTCCATCCAAAAGATGATGGTATTACATATACATTCTCGGCTTTTTCCATTAATGCCACATCTACGGCCACGTTTTTACAAAGCGGATAAATACGGTCAATGGCTTCTTTTTCGCTTGG
>JAYVNQ010000082.1:0-2063 GCA_043758365.1 Chitinophagales bacterium | reverse complement strand
GCATCACGAAAAGTTTTATGTAACCGGCCATAAAAAGGCATAATCTGAACAAACATTACAGCGGTTAAATCATTTACTGGATCAACCCAAAACAAAGTGCTTGCAGCACCATCCCAAAAAAATTCACCCACCACGCCGTTATTTTCTTGACGTGTTGCAGGTTTGCGCAGGCGTATAGCGAAATCAATTCCAAATCCTACCTGACCTTTTGATGGCAGCCACATGCGCTGTTTTATGGTGTCAGATAATTGATTGGTTGCCATCAATTGTATGGTTTTAGGTTTTAATAAAATGGCTTTTCCTAATGTTCCTTTATTGAGTAACATGCGGGCAAATTTCATATAATCATCTAGCGTGGACGTAAGGCCAAAACCGCCAGGTGTGAGGGTTTGTTTTGTTGTATTATTAAAGGTATTCTCTCCAAGCGATACCGGATTTAAGTTGCCATCGTCTCCTGTGCGATATAAAACTGCGAAGTGATTTCTTTCATTTTCTGGAACAACATAATGTGTATTAGACATACCAAGCGGGTCGAATATTTTTTGCTGTAGGTATTGGTCATAAGGCATACCTGAAATAAGTTCTACTAAAAAAGCCTGCATATCCACAGACGGGCCATATGCCCATTGCTCACCAGGACTAAATAGAAGTGGTAGGCTTGCCAGTTTTTTTGACATGTCGCTCAACGAATTGTTTGGGTTAAGTGGATTGGTTTTAGCCACCAATTCCTTTAGACCTGGCAAGTCAGTACCTGTGGCAAAACCAGCAGTATGACGGGTAAGATCACGAATAGTAATGGGCCGCTTTACTGGTTCTAGTAGCAGGTTGCCTGAGGCGTCAACACCTTTGTACACCTTCATATTAGCAAATTCGGGTGCATATTTCGACAAGGGATCATCCAATTTAAAAGCTCCCTTTTCATACAACATCATAAGTGCTACACCAGTAATGGGTTTTGTCATAGAGTAAATGCGTACAATGGTATTGCGATCCATTGGCACTTTTGCTTCATTATTCGCCATACCAAAAGCATTGAAATATACTTCCTTATTTTTTTCGAAAATTAAGGCAGATGCACCTGCTACCTTACCTGTTTCAACAACACTTTGTAGCGTAGCATTTATTCGATCAATGGCCACTTTGTTCACAATATTTGGTAAAACCTTGTGTTTGTTAAGAACGGGCTGAGGCTTAAATGCAGACGCAAACAGAGCAATGAATAATAATACAAAAGTGATTTTAGTCATAATAGTGATTGATGAATAATTTGCAATTTATTAGTTAGTTACTCAACGAATATAAGTTCAATGTAGAAGGTTTTACCAATGTAATCATGATGATAATGAAAAAAAGATTGTTATTGATTCAATTTTCCTGGTCTTTGTATTGTTGTTACCTGACTAGTGGCTGGCGTAAATGCTAATAACTCAGTAATACCCAAATATGTATCGTTAATTGCTTTGTAAAATGGATTACTCATTAAACAATTTTTTATAAATAGATGCTTTAGATAGTTCCATTATATCGCCAGGCTGCATAGTACCAAGAGTTACATTTTCTATCCGATACCTAATTAAACGCAATGTAGGAAAGCCAATGGCAGCAGTCATTTTGCGTACCTGCCTGTTTTTACCTTCGGTTAAAATAAGTAGTATCCATGGTGCAGGAATGTCTTTTCTAAAACGTATGGGTGGTGTACGTTGCGGCACTGTGGGGTCAATAGAAAATAAGTTGGCTTTACATGGTTTGGTTGCATACATAATACCATCAATATTTATGGTAACGCCTACTTGTAAGTTATGTACACCTTGCATTGTAACGTTACCATCTACTTGAACCCAATACTCTCTTTCGTGTGCAAATGTTGGGTGTAATAACCGATGATTTAACGATGTATCATTCGTTAAAATAAGCAAGCCTTCACTATCAGCATCAAGTCTGCCCACGGGATATACATCTTTTTGCACGCTAAAAAAATCAGCTAAAGTTTGCTTACCCTCTTGCGAAGAAAATTGTGATAATACCAAGTAAGGTTTGTAAATAATATAGTAGCGATGCATGTT
>JAYVNQ010000081.1:0-19205 GCA_043758365.1 Chitinophagales bacterium | reverse complement strand
AAAAATGCAGCTACCAACGTCCAAATAGTATTGGCCGTATTCATTAAAATAGTTTCGTGCGGTGTGTAAGTTTCACCAGCAAAAGCAGGTGTAGCAAGCATACTAGGTAAAACCTTCATAGCGGCTAAAATAATTAACACACCAAGCATTTTACCTGCAAAAAAAATTAAGCCATAACGTATTTTTTGCGCTTTAGTAAGCTGTAAAATTGGGCTAGAAATCTCTTTCTTTTTTCCCATTCCTCTTAGTGAGGCTAAAGTTGCTGAAAACATGTTAGTAGGGATTTAATAATGAAAAAATGTAGATTTTTTTTGTTACTATTTAAAAGGTATGTCTGATTGTATAAGGATGAGCCGACACTTTCTGATATTTAAATTTGATAATTAACTAGAACTTGTAAGTAGCAGCTAATACAAATTGACCAGCACTTTTGGTGCTTACGCCACTGCTATTTGTAAATATTGCGTCTTTAGCATTATCTAAACGAAACTCAGGAATGATAGTAAGGTTATCAATCTTAAAGTTTGCAGATAGTGTAGGAATGAAAATACTTGTACCAATACCAACAACATTTTTAGTATCGCTTACATACTCACCACGAAGTGTTAAGCCAAACGTGCTACTCGGATCATAATTTAAGTATATGGCATTGCTGCTCCAATCATTAGATTTACCAGCAACTTTTCTACTTTGAATAGTTCCATCGTAATTGATTGCAAATTTGCTGCTGATTGTACCCATTAATACCAAATCAAATTGAGATAATGTGTAAGGATTTAGTGGATCAACATTGTTGGTGCCACCTTGATAATTTAAGTATGCTTTAAATTTATCATCTTTAGAAACAGTACTCAATTGAGCAATAGCCATTTTACCAGATGAACTAGTTGTAGAATAATCGGTTGGATTAGCAATGCCTATCATAAATGCAGTTTTGCCACCTAAAGAAATATCTGCTTTTATACCTGTGTGAAAGAAAGGGCCATAAGAGAAACCATAACTCATACTATAATTTCTGTTAGCAACTGCATCTACCAACTCGAAGCCTATATGTGTAGCAAATTTACCGACTGTGAATTTTACTTTATTGCTTGGTGCATACGTAACGTACAATTGTTTAACTGAGGCCAAAGAAGCACCATCGGTATAAGAGAACTCTTGTGCCCTTCTACCAAAACCCAAATCTGCTGTAGCAGTTACGTTACCAATACTATGGTCTACCTTTAAAGTGGCCATTCCCAATTCAAATGAATTTTTAGAATTTGTAAAACTGGTAAGATTGTTTGTTAATTGTTTGCCTGCTACATCAGGGGCATTATTAAAATCGTAGCGGTAATACGCATCAACCGAACCAGAAATGGTAGTAGCTGCTTTTTTTGTAGAATCTTGCGCAGTTGCTGCTACAATGGCAGCCATTGTAAAAGCCGAAAGAAGTGTTTTTTTGAACATAGCTGTTGGTTTTAGTTTTAGAAATGCCTAAGATTAATTTGATTGCTTGCTTTTTAAATCAAGGCTATTTCCATTGTTTGTTAATAAATAATAAATACTACATATATACTAATTTTTTTAAATTTGTTATTGTAATTTGTTTAACCTTGCCAACGTCATTTGTCTCTTTATCTCTATCATTTTTATAAAAACTCTTTTTTTACGCACTATTAGTAAAACAAATAGGCTAATAAATAAAAAAAGATAAAAAAGATAAAATTTTACAAAAGACCTGATACTTTAAATATAATTCAGTTATTTATAATTTTCGATAAAATAAACTAAAATAAAGCAATAAATAAAATATTTTATTACATTTTTTATTTTTTAATGTATTTTTCTAATTTGTGTAAAGCATTATTTTATAAATTATCATGCTTAATATTTGAGAAGTACACCTAAATATTCGAAAAGATTAAACAATAGATAATATAATTTTAATTAATTAATTTATTGTAAAATTGATTAATTTAATAAATTTTTAGTTGTTTAAGTAATAATGGGGGCTTTTTTGTTCAATTAAATTTCATACTATTAAATGCTAATAAGATTTTTTGATTAGATTTCGTGTAGAAATAATAAAATAATATATGTTATCTTTTTTGGTAATTTTTTAAGATAAATTGTGGTATTTGCCAATATTTTTAATATATTTTAGTAATTAGTTGTCCATTTTTTTGGAAAAAGGCGAAAAATATACTTATTTTGAAAGATTATCTTTTTAACCAAAATTTAAAGTACCATGTCATTAAGATTTGAGGCAATTACGAAACTAACTGACGAAATAGAAGCAGGAGGTGCTAAATCGTCTAAAATTACAGCCATATTTGGCGAGAATGTTTTTACCGTTAAAACCGCAAGAGAATATCTTAGCGATGATGCTTACAAAAGTCTTATTGGGAGCATTAAAGGTGGTAAAAAAATTGACAGAGCAAATGCAGGTCAAATAGCAAATGGTTTGCGAGCTTGGGCACAAAGTAAGGGTGTTACACACTTTACACACTGGTTTCAACCATTAACTGGCACTACTGCCGAAAAGCATGATAGCTTTTTTACTTTAAAAAGTGATGGCACTGCTATTGAAGAGTTTGATGGTGCTGCATTAGTACAACAAGAGCCAGATGCGTCTTCATTTCCAAATGGTGGTATTCGTTCAACTTTTGAAGCACGTGGTTACACCGCCTGGGATCCATCTTCACCAGCATTTATTATAGAAATTGGTTTTGGTAAAACATTATGTATTCCTACCATTTTTGTTTCATATACTGGCGAATCGCTAGATTATAAAGCACCATTATTAAAAGCGTTAGAAGCTCTAAATAAATCGGCTGTTGATGTTTGTAATTATTTTGATAAAAATGTAGATAAAGTAACCGGCACATTGGGCTGGGAACAAGAATATTTTGTAATTGATGAAGCCTTGGCAAATGCACGTCCAGATCTAGTGCAAAGTGGCCGTACAGTATTTGGTGCAGCCCCTGCAAAAGGCCAACAATTAGAAGACCATTATTTTGGCACCATTCCAGAAAGGGTGTATGCCTTTATGAGAGATTACGAAAATGAAGCTTATAAATTAGGTATTCCTTTACGTACTCGCCACAACGAGGTAGCGCCAGCTCAATTTGAGTGTGCCCCAATATTTGAGGAAATAAACATTGCTGTTGATCACAACACTTTATTAATGGATGTCATGAGCCGTGTGGCAAAACGCCATAAACTAAAAGTGTTGTTGCACGAAAAGCCATTTGCTGGCATTAATGGTAGCGGTAAACATAATAACTGGAGTTTGGCAACCAATACTGGCGTTAATTTATTAGCTCCTGGTAAAACACCAAAAACCAACTTAATGTTCTTAACATTTTTTGTTAATACCATCAAAGCAGTACACGATTATGCCGATGTATTAAGAGCATCAATTGCCTCTGCACCAAACGACCACCGTTTGGGTGCTAATGAAGCCCCACCAGCAATTATTTCTGTATTTGTTGGTCAATATTTATTTAAAGTGTTAGAAGAAGTAGAAAGTCGTGTTGGTGATAATTTTGATGAGCAAGACGAAGCCATTTTAAAATTAGATCTTCACCGTAGCATACCAGAGTTATTGTTAGATAATACTGATAGAAATCGTACCTCTCCATTTGCGTTTACTGGTAATAAATTTGAGTTCCGTGCTGTTGGCTCTACCGCCAATTGTGCCAACCCAATGATTGTTTTAAACACCATTATTGCCGAAACACTAAAAACATTTAAAAAAGATGTTGATAGCATAATTGAGAAAGGTGAGAAGAAGGAAATTGCTATTATGCAGACCATTCAACGTTATATTGTTGAAAGCAAAAAGGTATTGTTTGAAGGTGATGGCTACAGTGAAGAATGGCATGCGGAAGCAGAAAAGCGTGGCCTTCCAAATTTAAAAACCACACCAGTTGCTTTAGATGCGTTGATTACCGACAAGGCTAAAAAATTATTTGCAAGTAACAATATTTATACCCACAGCGAGTTAGAAGCTAGGCATGAAATTGAGCTTGAAAAATATTTGAAAAAAGTACAAATTGAAGCCAGGGTTATGGGCGATTTAGCTATTAACCACATTATTCCTGCGGCAGTAAAATACTTAACTCAATTAGCTGGTAATATTGAAAGCCTTAAAGCTGTTGGTGTACCTGAAAGCACTTACCGTAGCCAATTAGCTATTTTAAATGAAGTAAGCGAACACATTAACATGGTTTACGAGCAAGTAAATGAAATGGTTGAAGCTAGAAAAGTAGCTAATAATCTTACCGATACTAGAGCAAAAGCCATAGCTTATTGTGATGATGTTAAGGGCAAATACTTTGATACAATTCGCTACCACGTTGATAAATTAGAACATTTGGTAGATGATGAAGCTTGGACTTTACCAAAATATAGAGAGATGTTATTGTTAAGATAATTAACTATTACAATTAAAAACCGAAGGCCTCGCAATATTGCAGGGCTTTCGGTTTTTAATTATAAATTAAGAATTATAAATTAGAAATTACCACTTCCACGATATAAAGACTCACAGACTTTACCGAATTACGGACTCCACTGACTTTCCAACTTTAATACCTACTAAACCTATAACGCTCAATGGAATTATTGTTATAGTAAGTGCCAGTAAAATAATTGCCACTATTAAAGTTTACATCATCAAAATATAAGTTAATAGTGCTGTTTGTTGTGTAATCTCTTAATCGTACTTGCATGGCATCATGATAATCGGTGTAATAAGTGCCGTAATAATCGTAATAACCCGTGCTAACAGTACTTATAGCCCAATTACCTTGATACTTACTAAACCCATCATCGTAAGCTGCACTACCGTTAGCATAAAATGTAAATACCCCACGTTCTAGACCAGTATATAATGGTCGCCAGCCAAAAGAATTACCTTGAGCGGCATCTATTAATACCCATGATCCCTCAATCGGGCTTGCAACAACACCTACGTTTTTGCTACAACTGATAAGTAAAAATGAAGCGGTAAAAATTAAAGTTGTGAAGCGTAAAAAAGTTTTCATGGTCAATAGTTTTTGGGTGATAGACACCAATATCTATCACAACAAAAGCAATTCTATTACCACATATTTTTAGGCTTTGTAAAATGAGATTATTTAGAAAATATTTAACAATACACATACTTCTTGCCTCTTGTTTCTTTCCTTTTGTTTCCTATTCTTTAATCAGTTTCTCTTCATCAAAATTCATATCACTTATTTCGGGGCTAATGGCAATTTCTTCATCTCGGTTATCATTCCATTCTACAATAAAATTATTACGTCCCTCACCTACCAACAAGGTCATAAAACGTTGTTGCGACAACTCTAACAAAGAAAGAAAAAGGAACAGCGCATGAATTCTATCTTGGCACAGTTCAAATACTTTTTCAAAAGGTACAGTTTTCTCGGTTTGTACAAATGTTAGCATATGCTCACGGCTACCTTCCATGCTGTAATTGTAGCTTACTACTGTGTGCACAGGCTTGTTTTGGCGATCGTGAACCCGTTGCATTACCTTCTCAAAAGCCTTCATTAATTTAAACATGGTAATGGTCTGTATCTCTGTGCCTTCGCCACTTTCTTCACCAATGCTTGCCAATTCTTTTTGCAGGTTGCCGCGTTTTACCATCATCATTCTTACAGCTTCCATATCAGCCATTTCTACCGATGCTTCTTTAAAGCGTTTGTACTCTAAAATCTTGTCAATAAGTTCTTGCCTTGGGTCTATTTCATTACCACTTGGGTCTATTTCTTTGCGAGGCAATAATAGCCTTGCCTTAATACGCATTAATGTAGAAACGAACAAAATAAACTCGCTGCTCAACTCAATATTTAGCTTTTCTTGGCTATGAATAAAGTCTAAAAAGTCTTTTATTATTTTAGTGATGGGGATGTTGTAAATATCAAGCTCATCTCTTTCAATGAAGAACAATAACAAATCGAAAGGTCCTTCAAAATGTTCGAGTTTAATTTGGTAATTGGTGGTGTTCATGTGCTACAAAAATAAGGATTGATGGGTTTATTAAAACTGTTGTGGAAATGGGCATTATAATGTTTGGTGTGGCAGTTTGGCACATTTAAAATATACAGCCGATGGCTTAGCCCCGATTGCAGTACAAAGCCCACAGGTTGAGGTACGAAACCCAGAACTTGTAACGAAAAGCGGGACCACATTTGCTGTGTAGGCAACCGATGGGCTACTAAAACAAAACCCGCCTACAACAACAAAGTCGCAGACGGGGAAAAAGAAATAAAGGTAGCAGATTATTTTTTTAGGGAATCTCTAATTTCCATTAATAATTTATCGGTAGTAGAAGGTGCTGACGGTGCGGCGGGTGCTACTTCTTCTTTAGCTCGTAATGAGTTAATTAATTTTACAATAAGAAATATGCAGAAAGCAATAATGATAAACTGAATTAGAATATTAATGAAGTTGCCATATTTAATAGCTACTTCAGCTACTTTGTTGGCAGCATCAGCCTCTTTAAGCACTATTTTTTTAGCAGCAAAATCAACCCCACCTGTTAAATAACCAATTGGCGGCATAATAATGTCATCTACCAATGAGGTGATAATTTTACCAAAGGCTGCACCGATTATGACACCAACTGCTAAATCAACCACATTACCTTTTATTGCAAAGGCTTTAAACTCTTTCATCATTCCCATAACATTAGTTTTAGTTTTTTAAAGTTTAGGTTTACTGTAACAAAATACAAACAGTTTTAAAATAGTTCTCGCTTTTATTTTTTTATTCCTGGATACTGCATTTTCAAACTGGTTAAAAGCTGGTGTATAGCTGTAGCAATAATGTATTCTTTATACCAATTTTGATCGGATGGAGTAATTATCCAAGGTATGTTATTGCAGTGGTTAAAACAGTCTTGATAAACCTTCATATAAATGTCCCAAAGCTTGGCTTCATTAAAATCGTTCTCGTTGTATTTCCACATTTTACGAGGGTCTTTCATCCGCTCTTTTAAACGTAGTTGCTGTTCCTTCGGCGAAATATGTAGGTAGAATTTAAGGATGTGTGTGTTGTTATGATTGGTTAATAATTCTTCAAAATCGTTAATGGCTTTCATGCGAAGTTTAGCCGTTTTATCATCAATCATTTTGTGTACACGGGTTATTAAAATATCTTCATAATGGCTACGGTTAAAAATTTGTATCATACCTTTTGAGGAACGTGTTTGTGAATACGCCATAAAAAATCGTGGCTTAATTCTTCGGCAGTTGGCGCTTTAAACGACGCCACATTTACCCCTTGTGGGTTTAAATGCCCAAATACATTGCGGGTGGCTCCATCTTTTCCGCTTGCATCCATCCCTTGCACAACTATTAAAACCGAATGTTTGCTTTCGGCATATAATAGGTTCTGCAATTCGTCTAATTCTTCAATAAGCTTGGCTGTTTTGGCTTTTGTTTTCTCTTTATAAAAGCCTTTTGGTGCTGTTGTTTGTATGGTGGCAAGTGAAATTTTAGACATTGTAATATTGTTTTGTAATGAATGTATTTAGCAGCATAAATCTATAACCTTTGCAGCAAAATAAATTTTTGTTGCGAGATAAAATAATTAATTGGCTACTGTTCACAATCTTGTCATTAATATGGGGTAGCTCATTTTTATTAATGAAAATTGGCATGCAAATGTTAAGCCCTTATCATGTAGCAACCTTACGTATTTTAAGTGGCGGCTTGGTACTAATACCCTTTGCCACAAAGGCTTTTAAGCAAGTACCAAAAAACAAATTGGGTATTGTTATTTTATCTGGCTTTTTGGGCAGTTTCGTTCCTGCATTTTTATTTTGTGTTGCCGAAACACAATTAAGTAGTGCATTAACTGGCATGTTAAACTCGCTAACACCTTTGTGTGTAGTTATTATTGGTGTACTTTTTTTTCAATTAAAACCCAAGCCACAAAAAGTAGTAGGTATTATTATTGGGTTAATAGGACTTTATTTTTTGATAGCCCCAAATGGCCGATTAGATGTTGGTAATTTCTTTTATGTATCGCTGGTTTTGTTGGCAACAGTTTTTTATGCGGTAAATGTAAATTTAGTTGGCAGGCACATGCAGGGCATTGCATCAATAAATATTGCAGCCATGGCTTTTGTTTTTTTAATAATCCCTTGTGTTATTATATTGGCTTTTACAGGTTATTTTGCAAAGCCATTTAGCAACTGGGAAGTAATAAAATCAACGGCAGCATCTTGTGTGTTAGGTATAGTAGGTACAGCCTTTGCGTCGGTTTTATTTTACCGGTTGGTAAAACGTGCAGGGCCATTATTTGCAGCAATGGTAACTTATGGCATTCCATTTATAGCCTTGGCTTGGGGGTTTGTTTATGGTGAGCAAATCAGTTTATTACAAATATGTTGTTTGGGTGTAATTTTAAGTGGGGTTTATATTTCTAATAGATAAGATTAGAAATGCGTTACCACATAGCCACAATAGTCACATAAATGTTAGATTGATTTTCTATGTGTCTATCTGTCTATGTGGTGATAGAAAAATGAGGTATTAAATTATGGCATTAGGACAATCGTTACAGCAGAAATTATTTCAGAAACTATCCCCACAGCAAATTCAATTAATGAAGTTGTTGCAGGTGCCTACCGCTAATTTAGAAGAGCGGATAAAAGAAGAATTGGAAGAAAACCCGGCATTGGAAGTGGGCGAGGATGAAGATGGCAATGATAGCAGCGACGAGATGAAGGATGAATTTGAAACACCTGCCGATGAAGAATTTGAAAAAGATGGTAGCGAAGACGATTACGAAGACGTTGATATTAGTGAATATGTGGTGGATGATGATGGCGAAATTGCCGACTACAAAATGAAGGATGACAATTATCCAGAAATGGATGATAAGCAAACAATCCCGATAAAATTAGAGCATAGTTTTTTTGACGTAGTGTTGAACCAATTGGGCATGTTAGACCTTGATGAACGCAGGTTTAAAATTGCCGAACAAATTGTTGGCAGCTTAGATGATGATGGTTATTTACGCAGAGAATTAAGCTCCATTGCAGATGATTTGGCGTTTCGTCAAAATGTTGTTGCGGATGAAAAAGAGATAGAAGAACTGATTAAACAAATACAACAGTTTGACCCCGCAGGTGTTGGTGCAAGAGACTTACAAGAATGTTTATTACTTCAACTAAAACGTAAAAGTACCGAAGGCATCAGCGTACAATTGGCCATTGAAGTAATGAGCAAATACTACGATGAATTTATTAAAAAACATTACGAAAAAATACAGCGTGGTCTTAATTTATCTGACGAAGATTTAAAAGAAGTTATTAATCAGATTATTAAGCTAAACCCAAAACCTGGTGGTAATGTTGGTGAGATGAATAAGGCTGAAAGCTATATTGTACCTGACTTTTACATCATAAACAACAATGGCAGTTTAGAGTTAACATTAAACTCTCGTAACGCCCCAGATCTTAAAATTAGTGAAGGTTACAAGGATATGATGAAGGAGTACGACAAGGGTACTAAAAAAGACAAACGCCAGAAAGAAGCTGTTATTTTCATCAAACAAAAAATAGATAGTGCCAAGTGGTTTATTGAGATGATTCAGCAACGCCAACAAACATTAATCTCAACAATGGGTGCTATTATGCGGCATCAAGAGGATTTTTTTTTAACAGGTGATGTTACCAATATGCGGCCAATGATTTTAAAAGATATTGCCGAGAAAACAGGTTTAGATATTAGCACTGTAAGCCGTGTTGCAAATAGCAAATTTGTGCAAACCGAGTTTGGTACATATCGCCTAAAATATTTCTTCAGCGAAAGCCTAAGTACAGATAGTGGTGAGGAAGTGAGCACCCGTGAAGTGAAGGAAATCTTGAACAATATGATTGATGCTGAGGATAAGCAAAAGCCTTTAAGCGATGAGTTTTTAACCGATATGTTGAACGAGAAAGGCTACAATATTGCCCGAAGAACCGTCGCAAAATATCGAGAACAATTGAACATTCCTGTGGCACGATTACGCAAAGAATTGTAAATGCAGCGTCACTGCGAGGTACGAAGCAGTCTACAAAAAAAAAGAACACAAAACATGGAACAAACAGCAACATATCAACCGAGCAACTTTTTAAAAATACCTGCTCAAATCATTTCATACATCCTTCATCCACTTTTTATACCAACCTATTTTTTCATGTTTTTGGTATATCAATTCCCCTACGAATTTGCAGGCATAACTGTTTGGCAATTAAAGCTGAAAATATTTTCGGTTTTTTGGATGACTGCATTTTTTCCAGCCTTTGCTGTATTTCTTTTGTGGCGTACAAAACTAAGTGATAGCATTTTTTTACGCACCCAAAAAGAACGCATTGGTCCCTATTTTATTTCAATGTTTTTTTACTGGTGGATGTATTATTTAAGCAGAACTTTTACCGACCAACCAGCCGTTTTAAAGTTCTTTTATTTTGGTATTTTTATAGCCACCGCAGCAGGTGTGGTTATTAATAATTTTATAAAAATAAGTTTACATGGCATAGCAATGGGTGGTGCGTTAGCAGCAATTATTTTAACATCATTTTTCTACCAAACGCAATTAGGGCTTGCTATTAGCATAGTTGTGTTGCTAACTGGCTTAGTTTGTACCAGTCGTTTTTTAGTAAGCAATCACACCACAACCGAAGTTTATAGCGGCCTTGCAGTTGGCGTAATTTGTCAGCTAATAGGTTATTGGTTTATCTAGTTTTTTGTTGGTCGGCTGTAAATTATTTATCAGCATTTGTTGCGTCGCACACTGGAGCTTTTTAGATACTTTTTTCAACTTTTATCGAAGTGTAAATTTTTTCACTTTTCACTATTCACTTTTTAAAAATGTGGTATAACTTAGGCAAGTTTATTTTAAAATATCGGTTGGCATTATTGATTATTTTAATGGTTATAAATGCCTTTGCAATTAACCTAGCACTAAAAGTAAAAATTGGTTACGACTTCACAAAAGCCATCCCAGATGATAACCCAAAGTATCAAGACATGATGGCTTTTAAAGCCAAGTTTGGTGATGATGCAGGTACAGTAGTTGTTGGCATTCAAAGCGATAGATTTTTTACAACACCAGTTTTCAATGCTGTTGGCAAACTGCACGTAGCACTTAAAGAAGTACAAGATGTTACCGAAGTTTTAAGCGTACCAGATGCCTTGAATTTAGTGAACGATACTGCTGCAAAAAGCTTTCAAACAAAACATTTATTTCGGTACAATTACACATCACAGGCGCAGCTTGATAGCGACAGGTTGGTATTTGAAAGCCTGCCATTTTACAGAGGTATTTTATACAATCCACAAACGAAAGCATACTTGGTTGGCGTTAGCGTAAACAAAGACACTCTTAACAGTAAAAGCCGTACAAGGCTTATTAACAAAGTATTACAGCCAATTGAAGCTTTTGAAAAAGAAACTGGCATTACCGTGCAAATTAGCGGCTTGCCCTATTTACGTACCATCATTGGCGATAGGATTAAACACGAAATGAACTACTTTTTAATTGCTTCATTTTTATTATCGGCGCTTACCTTATTTCTTTTTTTTCGCAGTATCAGCACCACTATTATGAGTTTATTAGTGGTAGGCATGGGCGTTGTTTGGAGCTTAGCGACCATGCAATTATTTCATTACAATATCACCTTATTAACGGCAATTATTCCGCCATTAATTGTGGTTATTGGCGTGCCAAATTGCATTTACTTTTTAAACAAATACCACACCGCTTTTAAGGCTACGGGCAATAAAGAAGAAGCCTTGAAAACCATGGTTGGTCGTATGGGTATTGTAACCTTATTCTGCAATATTGCCGCAGCCATTGGCTTTGTAGTTTTTGCTTTTACCCGTAGTGCATTGCTTAAGGAATTTGGTTTGGTAAGTGGCATTAATATCATGTTGTTATTCTTCATTTCGCTCATTTTTATACCAGCAGTTTTAAGTTATTTACCAGCACCAAGAGCAAAAGAAATCAGCTATTTAGATAATAAATTTCTAGTTAAAATATTGACTAAAATTGAATTGTATGCCTTTAAACACGCTAAGTGGGTTTATGTTGTAACCATTGCTATCACTGCATTTGCAGTAGTTGGATTGTTTAAATTAAAGAGTGAAGGTTTTATAGTTGATGACTTACCGAAGAAGGATAAAATCTATACAGATTTAAAATGGTTTGAGAGCAATTTTGATGGTGTAATGCCATTAGAAATTATGGTAGATACAAAAAAGAAAAAAGGCTTGTTTCGTAATACTAAACCATTGGCAAAAATTGAAGAATTATCTGCTTATATAAATGCCAACCCCGAAACAGGTAGGCCGTTATCTTTTGTAGAAGGATTGAAGTTTGCCAAGCAGGCTTACTTCGATGGTGATACTGCTAGTTATGTAGTTCCAGCCGACGTTGACTTAGCTTTTTTAAGCAGTTATTTATCGCCAAAAGCTGGTGTAACAAAAGAAAATAATGGAGCCATTCGTTTGATGAATAAGTTTATTGACAGCAATAAACAAGTTGCTAGAATTAGTGTAAACATGAAAGATATTGGCAGCCAGAAACTGCCATTGCTACTCGCAGATTTTGAAAAGAAGAGTCATGAAATATTTGATACGGCTGCTTATAAAGTAACTTTTACTGGTAGCAGTGTTACCTTTTTAGAAGGGTCTAGTTTTATAATAAAAGGTTTGCGGGATAGTGTTTTTTGGGCATTCTTGCTAATCACCTTATGTATGTTGTACTTATTTAAATCCTTTAGAATTTTGGTTTGTTCATTAATACCAAATATTATCCCATTACTAATTACTGCTGGCATTATGGGCTGGGCTGACATTTCACTAAAACCCTCTACAGTATTGGTTTTCAGCATTGCATTGGGCATTGCAATAGATGTTACCATACGCTTCCTCATCAATTATAAACAAGAGCTTCCTTACAATAAATACAAGGTAACCCCCACACTTATCCAAACCATTCATCACACAGGTATCAGCATCATTTATACCTCATTGGTTTTAATTGCTGGGTTTATCATTTTCTGTTTTAGCAGCTTTGGGGGAACGATTGCATTAGGTTGGCTAACGTCATTAACATTAGTAGTTGGTACACTTACTAATTTAATTTTATTGCCTGTTTTAATAAGAGGCATGAGCAAGCAAAAAGATGATCTATAAAAACGCATACACTAACCCAAGTAACAAGCAACCAATTACAATAAAAGGCGGCCTAGTTTTTGTAAATTGCAATAGGGAATATGTGGCAATAATAATGGCAATATCAAACCAGCCAATAGCCATGTTATTCCAAATTTCGTTTACTAAAGTTGCATTGATTAAATACATAGTAGCACCAGCCATGATCCCCACTACCGCTGCATTTATGCCTTCTAATGAGCGATAAATAACCGCGTACTTTTTAAGATTATGCCATACAGGAAAAAAGAATAAAACCAGTAATACACTAGGCAGAAAAATACCAAGACCACCAAGTAAACAACCGAATAATTGTGAAGCAACAGTATTATCGCCACGCAGCACCATACCACCTGTAAAAGCCCCAATTGAAAATACTGGTCCAGGAATAGCTCGTACAATACCAGAGCCGGTTAAGAACTCTTGTTGTTCCATTTTAAGTACATCACGTTTACTATCAATTACTCGCTGAGTTGTTGGGCGAACGACATATTGTTCATACATCAACGGCATCAAAACATCGCCGCCACCAAATACCAAACTGCCAAAACGGTACTGACTTTCAAATACGTTAAAGGCTTTGTGATTAGTCCAATTATTTTTTGTAGAGGTTTCACTTAAGTAAGCGGCAATACCAAACAAAGCAAAAAATATTACCAAATTGCCCCACTTTATTTGCTTTGGTCGTATTTCATTTTGAGGAATACGTTTATCACTAAAATTAGTGGTGATGCCTGCCATTACTAGCAATGCAGGAAATACCCAAGGAGTTTTGAAATACAAAAAAGTTGCCACCACAGTAATCATCATTACCACTCTGGTAATAGTATTGTTAACGGCTATTTTATAAATACGAAACGCAGAAAAAGCAATAAACGCAATGGCCATTGGTTGTATAAAATGAACGGCCTTTATATTGATAGAACGGTCACTGAAATAATCTAATAAAAATGACAAACTACCCATTAACAAACAGGCTGGAGTTACCCAAATAATAAGGGTTAATATAGCCAATGGAATACCACCACGTTTATAGCCAATCAGCGTTAAAGTTTGGGTTGATGACGCACCAGGAAGCATGTTGCAAAAACTTACAAAATCTACTAATTCATTTTCCGTAATATCTCTTCGTTGATGTACAAAGGTTTTTAGCATCATACCATAATGCCCATTTGGACCACCAAATGCGGTGATACTGTGCAGCAAAACTGCCTTTAAAAAGGGGATATGACGAACAAGATGCATTATTATTTTCTTTTAAAACCCGTACTACATAGATACATAAAAAACTGCATTGGTATAACAACGCACAATTTAACAAACTTAAGGATTTTGGGTGGTTGTTTTTACCTCAGGTTTTGATGATTTTAATATGGCATCTGTGATCGTTTTTATGAAATAGCTATGCTTAATAACCCCATAAAACTCTATACAATAACTCTCTTTTATCTATGGTAAATTCTCAATTATCTTTACCTCTATGAGCAAAATTAAGACGGCCTTTTTTTGTAGCAATTGCGGTTTTGAAGCAGCCAAATGGACTGGTAAATGTCCAAGCTGTAATCAATGGAATACGTTTGTAGAAGAGGTGTTGGATAAGGGAGATAACAAAGAACAAAACTGGAAGGAATTTAAAGGCGAACGTAAAGCTACCAAAGCCATTGCATTGCAAGATGTAACCGTTTTAGAAGAACATCGTATTGTTACTAAAGATGGCGAACTTAACCGTGTTTTAGGTGGTGGCATTGTACCTGGCAGCATTGTATTGGTTGGTGGTGAACCCGGTATTGGTAAAAGCACTTTATTCCTGCAACATGGGTTAATGATGAACGAAATTGTAGTGCTGTATATCAGCGGCGAGGAAAGCGAACAACAAATAAAAATGCGTGCCGATAGGTTAAAAATTGCTAATAATAATTTTTACTTGCTCACTGAAACCAGTATTCAGACTATCTTCCAAGAGATAAAAAAGCTACAACCGCAACTGGTAATTGTAGATTCTATACAAACCATACAATCTAATTTAATAGATTCTTCGGCTGGCAGTGTAAGCCAAATACGTGAATGTGCCGCCGAGTTTCAACGCTTTGCTAAAGAAACTAATACGCCCGTTTTTTTAATTGGCCATATTACCAAAGATGGCAGTATTGCTGGGCCAAAAATATTAGAACACATGGTAGATACGGTGCTGCAATTTGAAGGTGATAGGCACTATGCCTACCGTATTTTACGTACCCTAAAAAATCGTTTTGGCAGCACATCCGAACTAGGTATTTATGAAATGACAGGTGTTGGCATGCGTGAAGTTTCAAACCCATCAGAAATACTGATTACACAACGTGAAGAACAATTAAGTGGTAGTGCTATTGCCGCTTCGTTGGAAGGCATGCGACCATTATTAATTGAAGTACAAGCGTTAGTAACACAAAGTGTTTATGGCACACCACAACGCACTGTGAGTGGGTTCGATTTAAGGCGTTTGCAACTATTACTAGCCGTGCTAGAAAAGCGTGGCGGGTTTCAATTTGGCACCAAAGATGTATTCGTAAATATTGCTGGTGGCCTAAAAGTAGAAGATCCTTCTATTGACCTTGCCGTTATTTGTGCATTGCTTAGTAGCTATGAAGATTTGGCACTACCACCGCATATTTGCTTTGCTGGCGAGGTTGGGCTCAATGGCGAAATACGTGCTGTGAACCGCATAGAGCAACGCATTGCTGAAGCCGAAAAACTTGGTTTTGAAAAAATAGTGGTAAGTAAATACAATAAAAAAAGCTTCGACCCTACAGCTTATAAAATTCAAGTTGTGCCAGCAGGGCAAGTGCATGAAGTGTATCAGTTATTATTTTAATGAAGTATTTTACTCAAAACAATTAATAAACACTGAGTTGAGCAAATACATTTTTTCTTACCCAACAAAGCTTTATATTCTTCTTCCTTTTTTGTACCTAGCCACAATATCTACCACTTGGCTATTTTGTAAAATAGAGGGGTTTATTGCAATAAATTTTTTTAATAGTTTGGGGGCATTTTCCATGGCTCTTTCTAGCTGCAATAAGGCTTCTTTATTTTTGCCCAAGTAAAATAAAACAGCACTATAATAGAAAATAAAAATAGGTTTATTAGTGGTGGCATTAATGGCTGCGATGCACTGTTCGCAAGCATCTTCCATAAAATCGGCCTCAATTAAGCAACGTATCAAAGCCTCCCAACCAGCTTGGTTTTTAGGCTTGCTACGCACTACATTTCCAAAATATTGAATGGCATCTTTTATACGTTTTAGGTTTAACATACACTCACCCATTGCCAAATTATAATCAGGAATACTGCGGTGTACCCGCATGGCATTTTCTAAATGTTTTATGGCATGGTTCCATTGCTTTTCTAGCATATAAGTCACGGCAACTTTATAGTGTAGGCGGCTATCGTCTGGATTTAAATGGGTAGCTTTTTTATAGTTAAATCTTGCCTGTGCATAGTTGCCCATGCGGTGATAACAATGCCCAATAGCTTCGTAAATAACATCTTCTGGCCTTGATAACTCAAGCACTTTTTCAAGGACTTCAATGGCTTCTTTATACTTGCGTAAACGTAGGTAAGCATCGCCCATATTACGGTAAGCATAATCGAACTTTTCTTCAATTACAATGGCGTATTGGTAAGCATCTATGGCTTTTTCGTAAAGCTTTAACCCTTGGTAGGCAGTCGCCAAATTAAACCATGCAATTTCGTTGTAAGGGAAGTCGTCAATAATTTGTTGGTGCAGTTTAATACCTTCTTCATTGCGACCTGTAAAATCGGTCCAAAAACAAATCTTATATAAGGCCTCTTCATTGTTGGGATCTTCTTCTAATATTAGTTTTAGGCAGTCAAATACTTTATCAAATTCTTCGTAATCATCATACACATCTGCTAGTTCAAACAGTAGTTCTAGACGCTCTTCTCCATCAAATTGTTGCAAGGCGGCCACCAATAAATCTACCGCCTTATCTTGCTGATCTAAGGCTAAGTATGCATCGGTTTTTAGTATAAATAAATTGATGTCTGTACTATCGTACAATTCAGCATTTTCAAGGGTTTCAAGTGCTTCGGGATAACGGCGAACGGCTAGTAAAAGATCGGCTTTCCTAATCATTAATTGAGAAGAATATGGGAATTGCTCAACACCACATTCCGCAGCATTCAGAGCTTCATTAAAATCATCTTTCTCATCGTAATAGTCAATAATTCTATCAAAATCATCTTCCTCAATAAAAGCATGACTACGACCAATTTTAAGGTTTTGGTACTGCCTTAAAAGTTCTTGTAATTCCTCTCTGTCTTCGTGGTAAGAATTTTCCCGCATGGGCTTTAAGTTTACTCAATCTAAGATGAATAATAATACGGTACAAACAATATTACTAAGCATTTATTAACGCTTTGTTAATAAAACTCTTCTGTGAGTAAATTAAAACATAGGCATCAGTAAGGCAACTACTTTTTTTTTTGCGTTTCCTTGGCGTATTTGAGAATGGCATCAATAGATTTTTGGCTAGGCGATTGCTTCTCTAATTTATCTAATTGCTTAATCGTACGCTGCAAAGTTTTTAATTCCCTTTGTACATCTACATCCTCTTTCATGCTGTTATCAATTGCTAATTTTAGTATTGGGGAAGCTTCCCCATACAGGTACTGCATCAGTTGATCCTGTGAAAATTTTTGCATAATAAATTCGTGATAGTGTGAAACAATAACTGCTTCGGTAGGGGCGGGATATTATTAAAACGAGAGGGGGGAACTTTTATTGTGGGGTAGTTATTTTTTTACAGCGGTTGAATCTTCAATTATAAAAATATCTTCTCCATCTTTTTTCATTAAGTAACGTTCACGGGCAAATTTTTCTAACGCAGCAGGGCTGTTTTGCAGGTCATTTAAGTCTTGTTTTGCCTTTGCAATTTCAGTTTCGTAGTAATGCTTTTTGGTTTCTAAAGCTTTTAATTTTTGCTTTTGGTCAAGGGTGTTAAAAATATCCCGTTGATCGAAAAAACACATCCACACGACAAAAAAAGCTATTGCTAGTAAGTATTTATTGGTAAGTATAGGGATGATTTTTTTCATTGTGAAATTATACCCATTGATTATTAATGGTTGGCAGTAAAATTATCATTATAACAATCAACTACCAACCATCAACTATCAACAGATGTTTATTTATTTACCAAACTTAATTTTCCCTGTTGGAAAAATACCAGTGCTACCTAATTCTTCTTCAATCCTAATTAATTGGTTGTATTTAGCAATACGATCGGTACGAGAAGCAGAGCCAGTTTTAATCTGACCACAGTTTAATGCCACCGCTAAATCAGCTATTGTGGTATCTTCTGTTTCGCCGCTTCTGTGGCTCATAATAGTATTGTAACCATTGTGTTGGGCTAAAGTAACCGCATTAATGGTTTCAGTAACCGTACCAATTTGGTTCACTTTTACCAATAAACCATTGGCAATACCTTTATCAATACCTTCTTGTAAACGCAATACATTGGTTACAAATAAATCGTCACCAACTAATTGGCATTTGCTACCAACCGCTTGGGTTAAAGCTTTCCAGCCGTCCCAATCATCTTCTGCCATACCATCTTCAATAGAAATAATAGGATATTGACTTACCCAACTTTCCCAAAATTTCACTAATTCATCGCTGCTCATTTCTTTACCGCTACTTTTATGAAACACATATTTATTTTTATCGGCTTTCCACAATTCACTATTAGCAGCATCCATCGCAATGGCAACTTCGCTACCCAATTTGTAACCCGCAGCGGTAATGGATTCTAATACAATTTCAATAGCTTCTTCATTGCTTTGAATGTTTGGTGCAAAACCACCCTCATCTCCAACATTGGTACTAAAACCTTTCTTTTTTAATACGCCTTTTAGGGTGTGAAAAATTTCAACGCCCCAACGCAAACCTTCGCTAAAAGATTTTGCACCAATTGGCATTACCATAAATTCTTGAAA
>JAYVNQ010000080.1:0-2074 GCA_043758365.1 Chitinophagales bacterium | reverse complement strand
CGATGGAAGGTAAATCAATCCCTTATAAAATATTTGAGAGAAAAAATATAAAAATTGGGATACTTGGTGTAAGTATTGAATTACAAGGCTTGGTACCTGAAAATTTATATGGCAAAACGTTGTATAAAGACCCTATAGACTGTGCCAATACCACAACAAAAATTTTAAAAAATAAAGGTTGCGATATGATTATTTGTTTATCGCATTTGGGGGATAGATATGATAATAATAAAGTAAGTGATGAGGTTTTAGCTAAAGAATGTGATGATATTGATTTAATAATTGGTGGTCATACGCACAAGTTTTTTTCAGCACCCAAAAAGTACACTAACCAAAAAGGTGGGGATACTTTGGTAAATCAAATGGGGTGGAGTGGCATACAAATGGGTAGATTGGACTATAAATTTGATATCCGAAAAAATAAAAATCTCTTGAAAGCCCATACTGTTGTAATAGAGAGAAAAACAAGAGAATAAAAAATTTTTTTTTCAACATAAAGTGTACATATTCGCAGTCCTGTATAACTTTTTTGCTGCCGCGAACTTGTGAACACTTATATGAACAAAATAAACTAGAAAACAATCTTATTTTACTATAAATTTTTATATAATATGGCTAATATCGTTGCTAAAACCGCAGAAAATGTTTGGAGTGATTGCTTAAAAATCATTAAGGATATTGTGGAATGGCAACATTTTAAAACGTGGTTCGAACCAATAACACCTGTTGAGATTAAAGGCAATGTATTAATGATTCAAGTACCAAGCCAATTCTTTTACGAGTATTTAGAGGAGCATTATGTAACCCTTTTAGCTAAAACTTTAAAACGAGAATTGGGTAAAGATGCACGCTTGGAATACCGTATTATGGTAGACAGTGGCAATGGCAGAAATGGTAGTATGGATTTGCCTGCAAGCAATCAAAAAACTTTTAGTCACAACGAAATGAATTTTCCATTAGTGATTGATAATCCCGTAAAAAATCCGTTTGTAATACCAGGCTTAAAAAAAATGCAAATAGATCCACAACTTAATCATAACTATACTTTTGATAGTTACGTAGAAGGCGATAGCAACCGTGTAGCACGCCGTGCTGGCAAAACTGTGGCCGAAAAACCAGGTGCTAATTCCTTTAATCCTTTGGTAATATATGGTGGTGTTGGTTTAGGTAAAACACACTTAAGCCAAGCCATTGGCAACGAGGTAAAAAGGCTACATGCACACAAAGTGGTGTTATATGTTAGCAGCGAGAAATTTATCAATCAATTTCAAGATCATAGTCGCAATAATGCCATTAACGACTTTATACACTTTTACCAACTAATAGATGTATTAATTATTGATGATGTGCAATTTTTTGCTCGTGCCGAAAAAAGCCAAGATGCCTTTTTTGCAATATTCAATCACTTACATCAAAGTGGTAAACAATTAGTGCTAACAAGCGATAAACCACCTAAAGATTTAGATGGCCTTCAAGAACGTTTATTAAGCCGTTTTCGCTGGGGTTTAAGTGCAGATATACAACTGCCAGACTACGAAACTAGAATTGAAATTTTAGAGCGTAAAATGAAGAATGATGGGTTAGATATGAGCAAAGAAGTAGTAAAATATGTTGCTTATAATATTAACACAAACGTTCGTGAGTTAGAAGGTGCATTAATATCTCTATTAGCACAATCATCCCTTAACAGAAAAGAAATTGACCTTGAATTAGCTAAAAAAGTGTTACGCAATTTTGTAAAAACCAGTAGTAAAGAAATTACTATAGATGCTATACAAAAAATGGTATGCGAGTATTTTGCAGTAAGCTACGATAAGTTGCTACAAAAAACACGCAAACGAGAAATTGTTCAAGCCCGCCAGATAACCATGTATTTAGCCAAGGCGTTTACCAAAAATTCACTTAAAACAATAGGTGAGCATTTTGGTGGCCGCGATCATACAACCGTTATACACTCTTGCCAAACCGTAAAAGATTTAATGGATACCGATTCAATGTTTCGCGAAAACGTGATGGAACTTACTCAAAAAGTACAATTGGCAGCTATGTAAATTAATATCAATAAAGCAATTTT
>JAYVNQ010000079.1:0-2077 GCA_043758365.1 Chitinophagales bacterium | reverse complement strand
TTAAAATGGTTTTTAGTTTTTGCCGCGTCCTTTACCATTATTGCCATTACCTCTTTGGTCATTATCATTTTGCCCTTTTCCTTTGTTACCTTTCTCTTGATCGTCATCTTCATTGTCATCATTTCTTTTGCCATTTTTTCCCCGACCTTTTTTGTCATTGTCATCATATCGTTTTTCGTTATTACCATTCCATTTTTTATCGTTGTCATCATATCCTTTTCCTTTGTTACCTTTATCGTGATCGTCGTCTTCATTGTCATCCTTTTTTTTGCCATGTTTACCCTTCCCTTTTTTGTCATTATCATCGTATTCATTTCCTTTGTTATCTCTCTCATATTCGTCTCTGTCGTCTTTATCAAAACCTTTGTTTTTATTTCCTTTATTTTGATGACCATTGTTTTGATGCCCCATTATACCGTCATGCTTATCGCCATATTTATTATTTTGGGCATATTTTGGATGACCTTTCACCACATAATACCTAGGATCATTACTATTTCTAATATACTCTTGTTTGTCTTTTAAGTCTTTAAACTTTATGTATTTTGTTTTATCATCTTGAAAATGTAGGTACGGCTTAGGTTCGTTTAACACAACTTTATACCCTTTATACACATCATAATTGGCATACTTAGAAGGCAAATTTGATGATGAAACCCATTGCCCATTATTTTGATACATATACTGGCGGGTTGCTACATTGTAATACGATTCAACATCAGGCAAATAATAATAATCCACATGGTCGTAACCAGTGGGACCCCAAACTGGCTGAGAACCAATATTGATTCGTAATTGTGCTTTTAACTGTGTGTTAGAGAAACCAACTAAAAAGATGGCTACTATAAAAATAATCTTTTTCATAATTGTGTATTTTTTTATGGAAATGCTTAAACCGTGCCAAACTTGTATTATGGGCTAAATGGTTACTTGAATACCCAAGCCAGCTTTACCCAATATTGTTACTTCGCCAAAATTATAATTAATGCCTGTCGCTAAATCTTGGGTTTGTAACAATGGACCATCCATATCTACATGGTCAATTTGTGGTAAAAAATTGGCAATTGCAGCCGACCCAATAGTACATTCATTCATACTACCCATCATTAATTCTAAGCCTAGTTTTTTGGCTTGTTCTATCATTCTTAATGCCGGTGTAATGCCACTACATTTAGTTAATTTTATATTGATGCCATGAAAATAACCCGCACATTTTTCTACATCTTGTTCAAATACGCAACTCTCATCGGCAAATAATGGCAAAGGCGACTTATTAAATAAAACCTTCATGCCTTCCCAATTGTCTTTTGCCAATGGCTGCTCAATGTATTCTACACCTAAATCTTGCAACAAAGGAATTTTGTGTAAAGCTTCTTCAAGCGTCCACCCTGCATTGGCATCTATCCTAAATCTTGCATCGGTGTGGTTTCTTAAGGCTTGCATAATGGCAATATCCTCATCTGTACCCAGTTTAATTTTGTAAATAGGCCAAGGCTTGGCTTGCATTTTTACTACCATTTTCTCAATGGTATCTATGCCAATGGTATAATCGGTTTGTGGTATATTCTCCCATTTTGTATTCCATAATTCGTATAATAATTTGCCTTTCATTTTGCCAAATAAATCCCAACAGGCCATATCTAACGCACAAACTAAAAAAGGATTTTTAGGAAATAAATGGTGCAAATAATGCCAATATCGTTGCGGCTCTGTAAGCGCAAATTTTTCTATAAATGGCTTTTTAGCTTCAATATCCGCAATCATATCTTCTACAGAAATATTGTAATAAGTAATGGCAGGTGCTTCACCATAACCTATAAAATTGCCTAATTGCAAGGCTACAACTATCGTCGGTTGATGCGTTTTTGTACGACCATTAGAAATAGTAAATGGATATTTAAAAGGCAGGTTGTGTTGGCTATAATACAATTTCATAACACGAATTAAACCAATTACACGAATTGTAAGTATTAATTATTGCGTAGAATTAATTTCTATTTTTTTTGATTAAAAAATCCATAGGAAAAATAATTTCGTAGTTATAACATTAATTATTATAGAAACTACTTGAAGCAAA
>JAYVNQ010000078.1:0-6667 GCA_043758365.1 Chitinophagales bacterium | reverse complement strand
TCAGAAACAAGAGGAATCATTGCTTTTATTGTGAGGTTTTAACCTGTTATTGCTAATGCATCTTTGTTTTTAAACGAATTATCGAAGTGGTTTATCTCATAAGCTACTTCGATAGTTCGTATTTTAATAATTAGATTTCGTTCAAACCTATTGCATGATTTTTTAAGAATGCAGATGCTGGCTTCGATAGCAAAAGCTTTAAGAAAAATTGTGATGAAAAGGAAATAGAACTAAATGTAAAAGACAATCCACGAGGCTGTAAAAATAAACAACCAACAACCCCATTTTTTTATGATAAACTATTAAGATGACAATAGATATAAAATTGAAAGAACAAATGCTTGGATGGATGCTTACAAAGGAATTATGGTACGATTTGAAAAACTGACAATAACTTGGTGGAACATGCTATGGTTAAGCATTATAGCCATTTTTCTTAAAAAATTAAAATGTTAAACAACTTCTTCATATTATTTTTTAAAACACCATATTTTTTTCAATAAAATATATACAAAGCACTATTGCAAATTAATTTTTAGTTTAAGGATTTAAAGGGAAAATTGATGAAAATTTAGCGGAGAAAACTAATATTTTATGAAAAGGCTTTCATGATATAAAATCATACCAAACGACAATAAATTCAATAGTTCTACGACTTTTAGTTTAAAACCGCCTCTGTTTTTTCTATGTCAAATTTATCTTTTAGTTCAATAATGTTTTTCCAACCACCAACAATATTGCGGATATTATGAATGCCTTGGCGTTTTAAAAGCGACGATGCAATAACGCTTCTGTAGCCACCAGCACAATGCACATAAATATTTTGATCGTCCTCTAAATTTACCATGCTTGCAGGATCCATCATATCATCTAATGGAATGTTGATAGACTGTTTTAAATGCCCATCAGCATATTCCAGTTCTTTTCTTACATCTACCACAATTAATTTATCATCAAAAGGAATGTCCATTGCCAACTCATCAGCCTCAACATCAATTAGTAAATCAATTTTTTCGCCAGCAGCTTGCCAGGTATCAAAACCACCATCTAAATAACCAATTATTTTCTCAAAGCCTACACGTGCCAATCTGGTAATTGTTTCTTTTTCCTTACCTGTTTCAGTAACCAAAACAATGTTTTTATCAAATGGTAATAAGCTGCCAGCCCACTCGGCAAACCTACCTTCTAACCCAATAAAAATGGCACTACCAATAAAGCCATTGCTAAAAACATCAGCCGGTCTTGTATCTAACAAAATCACATCATCATTTTGCAAAATATTTTTAAAAGCCGCTACGGATAAAGGCTGCAAGGCTTTTACAAAAATAGAAGTCAAGCTTTCGTAGCCTTCTTTATTAATTTTTGCATTAATGGGAAAGTATTGTGGTGGTGCTGTTAAACCATCGGTAACAGCTTTTACAAATGTTTCTTTTGTTTGTGGTTGCAAAGCATAATTGGTAGCTTTTTGTTGGCCAATAGTACTATAAGTTTCTGGGCCTAAATTTTTACCGCAACTACTGCCAGCCCCGTGTGCAGGATACATAATGATATCATCTGCCAAAGGCATAATTTTTTGCTGTAAACTATCGTATAGCATAGCAGCCAAGTCCTGCATGGTTAATATTTCGCCTTTTTGCGATAAATCTGGCCTACCTACATCGCCAACAAATAATGTATCGCCAGTAAAAATAGCATGTGGTTTTTGTTGTTCATCTTTTAACAAATAGCAACAACTTTCTAAAGTATGGCCAGGCGTATGTAGCACTTCAATAGAAACATTACCAATGGTAAATATTTCGCCATCTTTTGCAACATGAACAGGAAAACGTGTACGGGTGTCTGGCTCATAAACAATGGTGGCGCCAGTTGCAGCAGCAAGATCTAGGTGACCGCTAACAAAATCTGCATGAAAATGGGTCTCGAAAATATATTTTATTTGTGTCTTACGTTCGGTAGCCATTTTAAGATATTCATCAATATCACGCAAAGGATCAATAACTGCTGCTTCGCCATTACTTTCAATGTAGTAAGCTGCTTCGCTAATGCAGTTGGTATATAATTGTTGTACAAACATGCTTTAAAAATTTAAGCAAAAATAAGTACAAGCACTTTGTAGATTGTGAATAAATAGCATAAAAAAGCCCGAGGGTTTAAAACCTCGGACTTTCATTGGGCAAGCAATAAAGACAATAAATTATATAAATTACTTTAAAAAGTCTTCCATAAAAGCACTCAATTCAACTATACGAGCATAGTTTACTGAGTAAAAAATAAACTTTCCTTCACGCTTTGTCAAAACAATGTTTGCACGGCGAAGGATAGCCAAATGTTGTGAGGCAACAGATTGTTCGATACGTAGTTTCACGTACATTTCTGTAACTGTCATCTTTTGGTTATCGTTCAATAACTTAAGCATCGTTTGGCGAAGATTGTGATTTACTGCTCTTAAAATAGCAGCTGTTTTTTTGGTTTGGACTAAATCAATTTGGGCGAATGTATCACCATTGCTCAGTACCAAAACTTGCGGGGTAGCTGTCATGATTTGAAAAATTAGGGGTTAAGAAATGCAACAATAATTAAAAGTATATCTTATACTTTATATGTTGGCGTTTTATTTTACCATTCATCAAGTGTTTTAGTACATTTTAAGGTTTTGATGGTGAATAGAACTCTTTTAGATAGAAAGGTTCGCTGTAAGCAAGGTCTGCAAATTCTTTTTTAGCAAAATTTAATTCAGCTAAAATGCCTACATGTTGTGCATTGTGCTGAACAGAAGAAAAGACAGCATTAGTATGTTGTAATATATTTTGCAATTTTTGATGACCACTACCAAAGAAAATAATTCGATTTTTTTGTAGCTCGTTTTCAAAAGAATTTTCATCAATTATTATAGCAGTTGGTGATAAGATGGCATTCAAATTTTCATCGTACAATGCTGTAAAAACTTCTAATCGTCTTGCATCAATTAAAGGACAAAAATAAGTTGCAGTATTTAGGGGTTGACCAATTGATTGTATAGCAGCTATAGCCATAACCTCTAAAGTATTGATGGTTATTAATGGTTTATTTAAAGCAAAGCATAAGCCTTTTGCCGAAGCCAATCCAACACGTAAACCAGTGTAACTACCTGGGCCATTTGATACAGAAATAGCATCAATGTTTTTTAGTGAACGCCCTGCATTTTTAAATAATTTTTGAATAGCAGGTTGTAAAAAAGCCCCATGATTTTTTTGATCTGCATTTGCAGCAAAGCCAATTTTTACGCCATTATCCGTAAGGCAAACGCTAGCATATTCAGTAGCAGTATCTATATTAAGCAGTAAAGCCATAATTGTAATTATCTATGTAAAATTAAAATTAATAGTAGCTATTTTTTAACTGATAATGCTTGTTTTAAAGCAGGTGCAATGGTATAACGGTCATCTTGCAAAGCCAATACTTTTAAAAGCGAATAGATTTTTTGTACCCCAATTTTTTCACTCCACTCAAATGGCCCAAACGGATAGTTAGTCCCAAGTTTCATAGCAATATCAATGTCTTGTTTAGTGCTCACACCTTCGCCAAAAACATAGTAAGCCTCATTAATAATCATGCTGATAATTCTGGGTGCAATCATACCAGGCTCATCGGGGGCAATGCAATGTTGCCAACCAAGTTGTTGCAAAGCATCGGTTGCTAATTGCTTGTTGCTATCAGTAATTACTAATTCTAAAATTTCATTTTCTAAAAAACTATTCCAGCCATTTATGCGTATGAAATTTTTGGCAAAAGCGGTACTGGCTTGCAATACAGCGCTAATAAAAACAGGCTTATCTATAATTTTTTCAAATGTAAATCCTTGTTCTTCAAAGGTTAAATCAAAATAAATATTGCCAATTACAGGCTCGGCTTCCTGCCAAATAATTGTACAATTTTTGGGTAATGGCTTCAATAAAAATATTTGCTTTTGCTGTTCGCTTGCCTTTACCACAATCGTCATAGTACCAATAATTTTAAAAAACAAATTTAGGTTGGTTGATTGAGAGAAAAACAGTTACTTGCTGCTCCAATTAAATTAAAAATCATGCGTAAACAAATCATCAAAACAATGAATGCACCTGCTCCAATAGGCCCTTATAACCAAGCGGTGCAAGCAGGCAATTGGTTGTTTATTAGTGGGCAAGTTGCCATTGTACCAGCCACTGGCGAGTTGATAACTACTGGTGTTAAAGACGAAACTGTGCAAGTGATGAAAAATTTACATGCTATTTTAACAGAAGCAAACATCAGCTTTGAAAATATTGTAAAAACTACCATTTTTTTAAGCGATATGAGTTTGTTTGCTGAGGTAAACGAAGTGTATGGTAGTTATTTTACTGGTGAGTATCCTGCACGTGAAACCGTTGCTGTAAAGGGCTTACCACGTAATGTAAATGTTGAAATTAGTATGATTGCTGTTGTATAAAAAATTACAAACGGTTTATATTAACCTCATGTGCACCATCGCTACTTTCTACCACATACACTTCTGGTTGAATGCTAAATGTGTTTTGGTACGATGTAGTAATATTTGTGATAACGCCGTCCCTTTTCTTCTTTTCAATTAAGTTAATAGTGCAACCTCCAAAACCGCCACCCATTAATCTGGCACCAATAACAGCATCATGAAACTTGGCTTGCGAAACTAGGTAATCGAGTTCTGGGCAGCTTACTTCGTATAAATAACTAAGCCCATTATGCGTTTGGTACATTAACTTCCCAAACTCAATAACATTCCCATTTTTTAAATATTGTGCAGCTAATTGCACACGTTCTATTTCTTGAGTAATAAACAGGCTGCGGTTAAATTCTTCAGCACTTAATGCATATTTAAACTGCTCAACTATTGATGGTAAAATATGTCGGTAAGAGTTGATTTTGTAGTTGATACTTTGAAAGAAACTCAATGCACCCAATGCTACTTCTCTTCTATTATTATAAGCCCCGTCATTAAGGTTATGCTTTACTTTTGAGTTGATTAAAACCCACTCATAATCATCCAACAATAGAGGAAAATATTCATAATGCAAACTGGTACAATCTAGTAAAATACAATGGTCTTTTTTACCGTGTAAACTGGCAAACATATCCATAATACCACACTTTGTGCCAGGGTAAGCATGTTCGGCCATTTGTGCCAACTGAGCCAACCTAAGTGTTGAAATATTTAGCCGAAACAATTCATTTAAACAATACAGTAAACCAGCTTCTAATGCAGCAGAAGAAGATAGCCCGGCACATTGTGGCACATTGCCACCAAACAAACAATCGAAGCCGCCAAAATCGTATGCTTGATTTTGCAAAATATGCAAAGCACCTAACACATAATTCTGCCAACCATCGTGCTTTTTTATAGCAGATAATTCTATTGAAAATGATTCGTCAATATCGGCTGCAACAAAATTTGCCTTGTTGGTATTATTGGGTGCAATAGCAAACCAAATGCCTTTATTGATAGCTGCGGTTAACACAAAACCATCATTGTAATCTATATGTTCGCCTATTAAATTGATACGCCCTGGTGAAAAAAACACACGGCAATTTGTTGAAAAATGTTGCTTAAAACTATGTAATGCTTGGGAGGCAGTGTGCATGTTTATTTATAGGGCTGATACGATGTAAGAAGTTGTAAATATAGCAGTTGTGTATGGTTTTATCAAGCGTAAACCCATGCCGTTGTTAAAACAATTTGGTGCTCCACTTAGGTTTTCTATAGCAATACTTTTACGGTGTGGTGGTGTATAAATCTGTAAGTATGGGTAGCTTTTATCTGGCACAATTGATATTGTAAATTTATTACTACTAAGTAAACACCTGTGTTGATTAATGGTTGAATTCAACTCAAAACAATTATCTAAAAAAACATTATTTAATGATGCCCCATTTTGAAATTTTGTGTTTGTAATAAGCCTACCAGTTGGTATTAGCGTTCCATCAAATTCAAGCATAGTATTGATATCAAATTGTAAAATATAATCATCAACCAAACCACCCAAAGTAAAGTACGGATGCCAACCTTGTGCATAAGGAATTGACAGTGAATTTGTATGGGTTATTGTGGTGGTTACAGATAAATGATTATCCGCTTTTAACGTCCATTGATGTGTAATAGTAAATGGAAATGGATATCCTTTATCATCGCCTTTATATTTATGTTGTAAATTAACAGAAGCCTCGTTATTACTGGCTTCTATGGCAACAATATCGTAAACAGCATTAAACAAAATACCATGAATAGCATGTGATTCTAGGTAGAATTTATCAATTTTATAATCGCTATTATCAAACTTAAATTCACCTTCTTTCATGCGGCAAGTAAACGGGCTTAAAAAGCTACCTTTAAAACCAGGTGTGATATTTTGTATGGCATCTTCTACCGAAGTAAATCCATCAATTACATTCAATAAACCATCGGTTGTAGCCACCAAAAAAGAATTTACAAATCCACCAAAAGCATAAATATCAGAACTACAATTATTACCATTTTTTAGTGTGATGATTGGGTGTTGTGGTTGGTTATTTATGCTAACTTCAAATATCATAATTTGTATTTAAGTAGTCTGTCATAATTATCTTATACTAATTCTGACTGAAGAAATCACCAAATACACTGAATTTATATACTAAAATGTTTGGGCATTTTATAAGT
>JAYVNQ010000077.1:0-2084 GCA_043758365.1 Chitinophagales bacterium | reverse complement strand
TACTATCAGCATCTAAATTTGGTTGATTAGTTTTAATGAACTTACCATCTTTCTGCTGTGTAAATATGGCTGGCTTATTACCTTTTGATGAGCCGATAAATACATCTTCTAAGCCATCACCATTAATATCTGCAACGGCTAATGCTGGCCCTTCACGAGATACCATATGTGGAATTAGAGGCTCTCGATCAAATTCATTAAATTGGTTCTCTTCATGTTTCCAAAGCAAATTGGTTTGCTTCGTAATATCAACCATTGGTATGGTTGTATTTATTTGGTGCTTAGTGAGTATTTGATAATTGAACTTTGGTAACCCTTCCTTATAACTAACTGAAAGTTTTGCTGTGCCTACCTTGTAAGCAATATGTTCAAATGTATTATCTGGCCACACAATTAATAAGCTATCTATTTTTGTTTTGTCTAGCCCTATATGAATGGGCAATTGCATACTACTTTGAAAACCTTTTACAGGATAGTTTTCATAGGTTCTTATTTGGCTGCCACTAAATAAAATAAGCTTCGCACCAATCGCATTTATGTTATTTACTGAACCTTTTAAAGTAACATCTACCGAAGGCTTAACCTTTACATCATTTGATTTATTTTGATAAATAAGCACGGCATCATCAATATTATTTACCACCACATCTAAGTCACCATCATTATCTAAATCGGCATAAATAGCACCGTTAGAAAAGGTTTGTTTATCATTTTTTATTTGTGCTGATAAATCCTTAAAAGTTACGTCACCATTGTTCTTAAAGAATTTATTGGGCAACTTAATCTGTGGAAATTCATCAATAATTTTCTTCTCTTTCTCAGCCATTTTATTATTCCTAATCTGATCTTGGATTTCACTATTTGACACATAATTGACGTAGTCAATATCGTTCAGCCGTTTAGGTATACCATTGCTAATAAATAAATCCTTTAAGCCATCGTTGTCAAAGTCCATCCACAAAGGGCTCCAACTCCAATCAGTTGCCGCAACACCGGCATATAAACCTACTTCGCTAAACATCCCGTTTCGTCTATTTAACTGTAAATTATTTCGGGTATATTGGTAGTTGTAGCCATACCCAATTTTCATATAAAATGTATTGTATTCATCTTCGCCCAAAGAGCGTTTAAGAATATATGGATCTGATGGCAACATATCCATTGATATAATATCAGGGTAAGCATCATTATTTATATCAGCCACATCAACACCCATCGAAAACTGGCTGGTGTGCATAATTCTGTTGTTTAAATCATCTTTAAATGTGCCATTTTTTTGGTTGATATATAAGTAGTCGTTCTCATGAAAATCATTCCCAATATACAAATCAGGATAACCATCTAAATCTATGTCCGATATACATATTCCTAACCCATAACCAATAGCAGAACTATTAATTCCACATTGCTTAGTTACATCAGTAAAATGCCCGCCATCATTGCGATACAACCTATCGCCTGTTAAAGGATGGTATGTGCCTAAAAACATTTTTCGTTCACCAAACGTACCATTTTGGTGTACAGAATGATTGAGTAAAAACATATCTAAATCACCATCATTATCGTAATCGAAAAAGGCTACTTGTGTACTAAACCCACTAAAATCTAACCCATATTCTGCAGCCTTATCTACATAAACTGGTACACCATTTTTATCAATACCAGTACAAATTAGCAACTGGTTTTTACCATGCAGGGTTTCAAATTGGCCAACCCTGCAAACATAAATATCCAACAAACCATCGTTATTAATATCAACTACACTAACCCCAGTACTCCACCCACCATCATTAGGAATATTTGCTTTTGCAGTCACATTTTCAAATGTCATTTTACCCTTGTTCAAATACAAACTATTTTGTCCTTGATTACTAGAAAAAAACAAATCAATTAGTCCATCATTATTAAAATCGCCAGCACCAACACCAGCACCATTGTAGAAATACATGTACTTAAACATGTTAAAACTATCAGTAGGATTAAGCTTATTATTAAAATTTAACCCTGTTTGTTTTGCTTCTAAAACTTCAAACATCGGTTGTTCAATAACTGTTGTTTTTGAAATGCAACCTTGCAAAAAAATA
>JAYVNQ010000076.1:0-2089 GCA_043758365.1 Chitinophagales bacterium | reverse complement strand
CACCTTGTCCATCAGTTGGGTATTTATTTTGAATATTCACTCCATCGTTACCAGTACCTCCAATCATTCTAGACCCAATTAAACCTGTGCCATCAGCTTTAAACTTTGTAAGTACAATATCTAAATCACTTCGGCCAGCAGCCCTTGTAGCACCAGGATAATCTGAGGCCGAAGATTTACCAGCAACTACCAAATTATCAGCAGCATCTACCACTAAACTTTGCGGATAATCGCTACCCGTACCACCTAAATAAGTTGCAAATATTTTTGTTGTACCTAATGGATTAAATTTAATAATACCAATATCAAAAACACCGCCTGGCTCACCTGTTCCGCCACCACCTTTATAAGCAAATGCACCATTGTTAAAGGGCGTTGTGGCACCAAAAACAATACCGCCACCATAAAAATTGCCTGAGCCATCGTAAGTTGCAGTATAACCCCAATTTTCGGCAGTACTACCAGTATAAGTTGAAAAAATTAAGCTAGGATCTATTACTAAAGTGGCAGCTTTATCAAGTGGCTCATCTATTTTATAACGTATAATATTGCCCCGTACATCAAACCTACAGTTAATTGGTTTTGTACCTTTTACCCCTGATTGATAACTATAAGGTATTGCTTCTTTTACTTCATCTACCGAGGTTTTAAATAGTAACTGACCATCTTTTAATTTTAACTCATCTACACCATCTACATACAATGCCACACGGTTAATATCGCCACCTGGATTTACAATAATATCGTACTTCAGTTGCCCCTTATCCGTATAATATCGTACATCAATATTGGGATATATATTTTTATACGTAATAGCAGCATAAATTTTACAGCCACCAGCCCATTTACTTTTATCGTTACCTAAAAAATAGTTATTATAATTAGATTGTAACTTATCTGGTATTGCAATGGGATTAGGATTGGCATTTAAAAACTTTACTTCATACACATGACCACGAATGACAAATTCATTATTAGTAACAGTGTTTAGTGTGGTATTATTTGTTGAGAAAGTAGCTAGTTTTTTGTCGCCACCACCACTGCCACCACCTGCAGCAATTTCTTTTTTATGACCATGTATACGTGCAGCTTGAGCAGCTACGTCATCGTGGTTTAATAATGTAATTTTATAGCCGCCATCTAGTTTTATGGCAAATGAGCCTGTTCTTAAATCGCCTTTAAATTGTATGGCAGCATCCCATTGACCTTTATTTTCTACAAATTCTAAGTATTGCTGCGATGAAGCATACGAAGCCAATGTTATAAGTAATAGTGATAATATAAATTGTTTTACTAACAACTGCTTTAGGTTTAGATAATGCATATTAAATATAATCATCTCTCAATTAGCAGTTTGTAATTAGCGGCAACTATTTGTAATTATAATAACAAGTTTTCCTTTAACCGAAAACGTTTATTTTAATATGTGGCAACATGTTACAACTGCAAATTTTCACGAAGTATAATACCACAAAAACTAAGAAATTTTACTCCATCCTGTTTTACCTTTTTGGCCTTGTAAGAACTTCTTTAAACACAAATTTTCAGCCAAAACTAAATCTACATCGTTATCTAGTAATTCTTCTGCTTCTTTTTTGGCCAATTCAAGTATTGCTTTATCATTTACGATAGAAGCTAACTTAAAGTTTAAAGCACCACTCTGTCTTGTTCCCTCAATGTCGCCAGGCCCACGGAGTTCTAAATCCTTTTCTGCTATCACAAACCCATCATTGGTGGCACACATTACTTTGATACGTTCTCTACCCTCTTTGCTGACTTTACTACCTGTTAATAGTATGCAAAAACTTTTCTCACTACCTCTGCCTACCCTACCACGTAACTGGTGCAACTGCGATAAACCAAATTTTTCGGTACTTTCTATCACCATCACGCTTGCGTTGGGTACATTTACCCCAACTTCTATAACAGTAGTACTTACCATAATGTTGGTTTCGCCATTTACAAAGCGTTGCATATTGGCTTGTTTTAAATCGGCAGCTTGCCTGCCATGCACCATACTTATTAAATATTTTGGTTCAGGAAAAAAACTTTTTACTTGTTCGTAACCTTGCATTAAATCTTCAAAATC
>JAYVNQ010000075.1:0-6709 GCA_043758365.1 Chitinophagales bacterium | reverse complement strand
ACCGTAAAGGTATAATCCGTAAACTGTGTACAACCTGTTGCTAAATTGGTGGCACTAAATCTTACAACCACCGACCCAGCCGTTGCAGCGACTGGTATGATAAGCGATGTAGAAATACTAACTGTTGAAGATAAGGTAGCACCTATACCCGTATCTTGTGATTGTACTGACCAACTTTTCGTATAACTTCCCGTTGGGCTAATACCCCCCGAAATTATTCTTGTATCTCCTGCACATAAATTGTCACTTCCATTAGGATAGATATTAACGATTGGGGCTGGATTGATAACTACTCTTACTACAAAAGCAGAACCAACACAACCATTTGCTCCTGTTGGAGTGGCAGTATAGATAACTGTTATTGGTGCAGTACCAAAATTTGTAATGGTATTGCTGATTGCACCATCTGCACTTGTCAATGGCATTGGGGGTGCTGTTGGATCTGGATCTAACAATGGCAAATTAGGCGATTTGGTTATAACATAAGAATAAGATACTTGACCAAGATCTGTACCATTATTTTGAATGTAAGTATCAAAATCAAAACTATAAGCTGAACCCGAACAAGCCTGAACTTTCAGTAAAGGTGATGTAGACACCACTGGGTTTGGCTTAGGTTTTACCGTAACGGTTACGGTAAAAGTATTACCCGAACAACCATTTGCACCTATCGGCGTAACGGTGTAAGTGATAGTTACATTGCTTGCGGTGGTGTTGGCATAAGTATCTGTAATATTAGCCGAACTTGCTGTGGTTCTTGGGAAACCCGCTGGAACATTGGTTGGGTCTGATGATACAACCGTGTAAGTAAATGTTTCAGTTGTAGTTGGAATTAAAGCATCTAAACTATAAGCTAATGTTACATTACTACATGTGATAGCGATTTGGTTGCTTATGACTGGCTCTGGATTTACAGTTACTGTAAAACTTTGTGAAGTTCCTACGCAACCGTTGGCTGTACTTTGAGCTGTAACCGTTATCGTAGTAGTAATTGCGGCATTGGTTACGTTATTGAAACTTAAACCAACAATATTACCTGTTCCACTTGATATTCCTGTTAAGCCTGTTGGCAAAGTGGTTGACCATGCGTAGGTAGTTGCACTGGCTGGTATGCTTGTTCCTGCATTGGCAAACGTTACACTGAATGTTTCATCTGAACATTTTGTCAAATCACTTGGATCAACCAATACTGGCTGTGGATTGATGGTTATATCAAATGTTTTGGCATCGCCTACACAACTATTTGGTGTTGTACTTGTTGGCGTTACAGTTATTGTAACTGTTTGAACCGCATTACTTGTATTCACAAATGTCAAACCACTAATATCGCCTGTACCGCTTGTTGCAGTAGCTGTTAAGCCCGTTGGCAACGATGCTGGTGTTGTAATTGCCCAAGCATAGGTTGTTCCATAAATATCACTTGCAAATATTTTACTTACTGCTACATTTGAACAAGCCGTTATATTGGTTGGCTGTGTTAAAACTGGCTCTGGATTGATGGTTACATCAAATGTTTTGGCATCACCTACACAACTATTTGGTGTTGGACTTGTTAGAATAACAGTAATTGTTACTGTTTGTACCGCACCACTTGTGTTGGTAAATGTCAATGCACTGATATTTCCAGTACCTGAACTGGCACTTACAGTCAAACCTGTTGGCAATGAAGTTGGACTTATAATTGCCCAAGCATAAGTTGTGCTTGCAATATCACTTACAAATGTTTTGCTAATGGCTGCATCTGAACACGTTGTAACGTTGATTGGCTGAACCAATACGGGTTCTGGATTAACAGTTACAATAAATGATTTCGAATCTCCCACACAACTACCTGTTGGGCTTGTTGGAATAACAGTGATTGTTACTGTTTGTACCACACCACTTGTGTTGGTAAATATCAAACCACCAATATCTCCTGTACCACTTGATGCACTGGCGGTTAAGCCTGTTGGCAATGATGCTGGTATTGTAATTGCCCAAGTATAGGTTGTTCCAGCAATATCACTCACAAATGTTTTACTAATGGCTACATCTGAACAAGTAGTAACATCTATTGGCTGAGTCAAAACTGGCTCTGGATTGATGGTTACATCAAATGTTTTAGCATCACCTACACAACTATTTGGTGTTGGGCTTGTTGGAATGACAGTAATTGTTACTGTTTGTACCGCATTACTTGTGTTGGTAAATGTCAAGCTACTAATATCTCCTGTACCACTTGATGCACTGGTGGTTAAGCCTGTTGGCAACGAAGCTGGATTTGTAATTGCCCAAGCATAAGTTGTGCTTGGAATATTACTTACAAATGATTTGCTGATAGCTACATCTGAACACGTTGTTATATTGGTTGGCTGAACCAAAACTGGCTCTGGATTGATGATTACATCAAATGTTTTGGCAAGACCTACACAAAGTGTTGGTGTGGTTGGGCTTGTTGGTGTAACCGTGATTGTAACCGTTTGTGGACTGCCCGAAATATTGGTAAATTTCAAACCGCTAATATCACCTGTACCACTTGTGGCAGTAGCGGTTAAGCCTGATGGCAATGAGGCTGGTGTTGTAATTGACCAAGCAAAAGTAGTTCCTGTAATATCACTCACAAATGTTTTACTAATAGCCACATCTGAGCAAGTAGTTACATCGGTTGGCTGATTTAATACTGGTTTAGCATTAACTGTTACTGTTTGAGTTGCAGTATTTGTTCTGCTATTTACATCTGTTACTGTCCAAGTGATGGTATGTGGACCAACTGTGAAAACTTGAGGTAATGTACCTGCATCATTTGTTACACTTGCAACGCCACAATTATCACCAGTAGTTGGCGTACCCAAGGTTGTAACCGAAGTGCCCTCACAAACTACCACATTGGTAGGAGCAGTAATGGTAGGGTCTTGTGTGTCTGTTACCACCACATTAAACGAAGCAGTAGTAGTATTATTCGAAGCATCTGTTACTGAGAAGGTATTTGTTGTAGTACCTACTGGGAATGCTGAACCACTTGCTATACCTGCGGTTTGAGTAACGGTTAATAGACCCGCACAATTATCAGTAGCCGTAATAGTTGGGTATGTTACCACTGCAGTACACAAATTGGTATCATTGTTTGCAGTAACTGGTGAAGTTGGCACACCTACCAAAACTGGAATCTCTGTATCATTCACTGTTACCGTAAAGCTACAAGTCGCTGTATTCCCAGAAGCATCCGTTACTACAAAAGTATTGGTTGTAACTCCCACTGGAAATGCTGCACCACTTGCCAAGCCAGCTGTTTGAACAGTAGAAACACCTGCACAATTATCAGTACCCACAGGGGCAGTATAAGTTACTACTGCACTACACAAATTAGCATCATTGCTTGTCGTAATATTGGCAGGACAGCTAATAACTGGGAATTGATTATCTACAACTCTTACTGTAAATGAGCAAGTCGCCGTGAGTCCAGCAGCATCTGTTACAACAAAAGTATTGGTGGTAACACCCACTGGAAAAGTTTCACCACTTGCCAAACCAGCCGTTTGAACGGTTGAAGCACCTGCACAATTATCAGCACCAACAGGGGCAGTATAATTTACGACTGCTGTACATAAAGTAGCAGCAATATTTTGAGAAATATTGGCTGGACAACTTATCGTAGGTGGTGTTGCATCTTTGGCTGTTAATGTTACGGTTTTAACATCAGTATTTCCTGCTGCATCGGTAGCTGTTACGGTTACGGTTGTTGTTGCATTATGCGTTAGCGAAATCAAAGCACCCGCTAATGGGCTTTGTGTAATTACTGTACCTGTACAATTATCAGTAGCAGATGAACCATCAACCAAATTTGGTATTGCAATTTTGCAATTAGCATTTAAATTTACATCTTGGTCTGCTTCTTGTGTTAACGCAGGATTTTCGTTATCAGTAACAGTTACCGTAAAGCTACAAGTAGCAGCAGGTGAGCAACCATTTGCGGCTGTTATAGTTACAGTTGTGATGCCTTTATTAAATGTGGCACCAGTTCCAGTACCGCTTCCACTACCTGTGGTTGCACCTGTAAAGGCATAAGTTATTGTTGGAGATAGGTTACTCGTTGCTGTTGCCGTATAATTTACCACTGCTGTGCAATTCCCTAAATCTGTATCTTGTGTTATGGTTACCGGGCAAGCTGAGAAATTAGGAACACCATTCACTGTTACAGTAGCACTTCCAGTGACGGAAGTGTTTATACAACCTGGCGTACCATCATTGTATTCAACACTAACTAAACTATAAACAAATGTTCCAGCGGTTGTGGTTGGTGCAGTTACCGTACTTGTACCCCCTAATCCAGGTACAACAATAGTAAGAGGCGAACCCATGTCTATTTTATAAGTAACTTTTACCGCAATCTGTTGAGGATTAGTAAATCTTAAGGTCGGCTGTGTTGCACCTTCACAAACTGCCACTGTACCACTAATAGTTGCAGTGGGCGTGGGGCGAACAATTACAGAGTAAGTTGCCGTTGCAGCTACACAAGGGGCATTTGAAACCGTCATAGTTAATAATACTACAGTTCCTTCATCACCAGAGCCTGGTGTATAAGTCGGTGTCAATGTTATAGCACCAGATAAAGAACCTGCTCCATTATGTGTCCAAAGAATTGTTCCGTTTGATGAACTTGCTCCACTAACGGTTGCTGTTCCTGTTTGACAAATAGCTTGCGAACCTCCTGCAATGGCTGTTGGTGTTGCTTTTACAATCACGGTATAGATAGCCGTTGCATCCGCACAAGGAGCATTTGAAACCGTCATTGTTAAAGTAACGGTTCTTCCTGCATCGCCTGCGGCAGCTGTATAAGTTGGTGTTAAGGTTGTTTCATCAGATAAAGAACCTACTCCATCATGTGTCCACAAAATTGTTCCGTTTGATGAACTTGCTCCACTTACGGTTGCTGTTCCTGTTTGACAAATTGTTTCAGAACCCCCTGCTGATGCTGTTGGAATGGCATTCACCGATACGGAGGTCGTTGCCATGGCAGTACAGCTATTAGCATCCGTTACCGTTACCGTGTAAACTCCCGAAGCGGCAGTAGTTGCCAAAAGAATACTTGGTGTTGCACCCGTTGCGGTAAATGTGTTTGGTCCCGTCCATGCGTAAGAAGTTCCACCACCACCATTGAGGTTTAATGTCGTTCCTGCACATATAGGCGTATTACTACTGGCAGTTGCCGTGGGTAAAGCATTAACCGTTACCGAAGTTGTTGCCGTTGCCGTACACCCATTAGCATCCGTTACCGTTACAGAATAAACTCCCGAAGCGGCATTGGTTGCCGAAGGAATACTTGGTGTTGCACCCGTTGCGGTAAATGTGTTTGGTCCCGTCCATGCGTAAGTAGTTCCTCCACTACCAGTAAGATTTAATACCGTTGCTGAACAAATTGGACTGTTACTACTGGCAGTTACCGTGGGTAAGGCATTGACCGTTATTGTAAAATTATAAATTTGACTGGTACAACCCGTTATATTATTTTCAACCATTAAAGTTGCATTGTATGTACCAGCAGCAATTCCTGTAGTTGGGATGGAAATTGGGGAAGCGGTTAAAGCTTGGTTTGAAACATCAACAAATCCTGCAGCATTTGCAGCGGGATCATAATTAATAGTATATACATTCGGAGAATTTGAAGTGGCAGAATACGTTAACGAAGTTGATGCATCTCCCAAGCAAGCCTTTGGATTTGCTCCTAATGTTATGGTTGGTAAGCCATTAACCGTTACAATTTTTGTGGGTGAAACATAACTACAAGCATCATAGGAAAGAGTATATTGAACATTGACAGTACCACCAGTTAAACCAGTAAACAGATTTGCAATGTTTGTAGTAGGGGACGATAATGAACCAGTACCTGTTCCACCCGATACAATTGCCCAAGAATGATTTATGAGAGCGGGTACATCTCCCCCTGATTTACTACCAGTTAAAGTAACGCTACTATTGGCACACACAGTTGGAGTAGCTGGTGAAATAATTGCTGCAATGGTAGGGTCACATTCCACCAATCCCGCAACTATAACATTCTTCAAATATAATTCTCCAGCACCGCTTACATCTGCGTTAAATCCGTATATCTTAAAAGTAACTGATTGAGTTGTAATAATAGGGGGAAACGATAACCAATCTCTTTGAAGTCCATCATTGCCACAATTTGTGCTTGTACCCAGAGTGGTTGGACTAATTGCACCACTTTCTACTAATGCACCACTGCCAATTTTATAAGAATATCGAGCAGTCGTTGGTCCACCAGCTGGGGTACTTGGGGACTTTAGGAATGCTGAAAAACCCGTAATATTCAGACGGTAACCAGCATTGGGCGTAATAGTAAAGGATATAAAATCACCCGCAGCATCAGCAGAAGCAAGACTCCCAGCGGGTAAAGTAGATAAGCTTTTTGCTCCAAATCCATTTGTAGAACCTGTGCAAGTCAAAGCAGTATTATTTAATCCATTACCTCTGGTTAGGCTTCCCCCAATAGCATTAGCATTTACTAAAAAAGGAGTTCCAGCACTGTTATCAGTAAATTGATAAATATTCTGTGCATGGCTCAAATTACCCAAAAGCAGCACAAACATAAAAAGGCTCAGACAGAAATTCTTCTGTGAAGCCTTTGATAAATAAATTTGACGGAAAGTAAAAAATGTTTTCATACAATTAGTAATTGAAAAAATAATAATAAGAAATATATTTAGGATAA
>JAYVNQ010000074.1:0-19496 GCA_043758365.1 Chitinophagales bacterium | reverse complement strand
CTCAAAGCACTATGAAAGACTAAATGAAACAAGTGTCGCAATGGTGCATTTATCAGCTATAAGGATTATGCTGAACCGTTTTTAAACAGCTTCTAAGTAACTACCGCAAATAACGCCATCAACTAAAGTGTAAATAGCACCAATTAATATGACTGCAAAACAAAGGGCTGCAATAATGATTATACGTCTCATAAGGCAAAGTTTTAGGTGAGTAATTTTGATTAGATGCTGATATGAAAATATTCCATAACAAGTTTTGAATGGATTTATTAAAATATGTATTTGGCTAACTTATTTTAATTGCAATCGGTTTCATTGTAACATTGTGGGTTCTTATTATTCATTGCTTCAAACTCAATTTATGTTATTACTAGGTATAGACTTGGGTACATCGTCCATTAAAGTTTCTGTGGTAGATGCCGCTTCTCAACAAACAATTGTATCGGTTCAATATCCCGAAACTGAAACCCCAATTATTGCCTTGCAACAGGGTTGGGCGGAACAAAATCCGGATACTTGGTGGGAGCATGTGCAGCAAGCCATTTTAAAAGCTAACGCTACAAAAACCTATAAGCCAAAAGATATTGCAGCTATTGGCATTGCCTACCAAATGCACGGTTTGGTGTGTGTAGATAAAGAAAAAAATGTGTTGCGTAAAAGTATTATTTGGTGCGATAGTAGGGCTGTAGCCATTGGTAACAAAGCGTTTCAGCAAATAGGCGAGGAGCAATGCATGTCGCATTTGCTAAACTCACCGGGTAATTTTACAGCAAGTAAATTGGCTTGGGTAAAAGAAAATGAACTAGAGATTTATAGTAAAATTTATAAAATAATGCTACCCGGCGATTTTATTGCTATGAAGCTAACAGGCTATATTACAACATCGGCATCTGCATTATCGGAAGGTATTTTTTGGGATTTTAAAACTAATTCTCTTTCCAAAGACGTATTGAATTATTATGGATTTGATGAAGGGTTGTTTCCCGCCATTCAAGATGTTTTCAGCAATCACGGTCAGCTAAAAAATGATGTAGCAGAAAAATTATCATTATCAACCAATATTAAGGTCACTTACAAAGCTGGTGATCAACCAAATAACGCCTTGTCGTTAAATGTGTTACAACCTGGCGAAGTAGCTGTTACTGCTGGCACTTCTGGTGTAATTTATGGCGTTGGCGATACCTTAAGTTACGATAAACAATCACGGGTAAACAGTTTTGCCCACGTAAACCATACATCAGAAAATACTAGGATTGGTACTTTGCTATGTATAAATGGTACAGGCATTGCCAACAGTTTTACCAAAAAAATATTAGCGTCAGATAAAAGTTACAATGCTATCAACGACCAAGCAAAAGCAATTACAGTTGGCAGCGAAGGCTTACAGGTATTGCCATTTGGCAATGGTGCAGAAAGGATATTTAATAATAAAATTGTTGGCAGCCATTACCAAAACCTTGATTTCAATGTGCATACACAAGCCCATATTTTTCGAGCCGTGCAAGAAGGTATTGCTTTTGCTTTTAGATATGGATTGGATATTATGCGTGAAAACGGTATTCAACCTTCGGTAATTCGTGCAGGAAAAGCTAATTTATTTTTAAGCCCCATTTTTACTGACGCTTTCGTAAATACCACCAACATACCTATCGAATTATATAATTGTGATGGTAGCGTTGGTGCTGCTTTAGGGGCAGGCATTGGTGCTAATAATTTTGTTTCCGAAAAGGAAGCGTTTGATAAAATGCAACCTTTGCAATTGATAGAACCCAATGCTGTAGTAGCTTATAACGATTATTATTTGCAATGGAAACAATTATTGGAGAAGCAATTGGTGTAAATGATCATTTAGAATGATTGTGAAACTTAAAATTATTCTCATAGTAGTTATAAAGACTTTGGTTAATAAATTCATGTTCCAATAGTAATAAAAAAGCCCCCAAAAATGGGGGCTTTATAAAGAGATTGTCCTGATTGCGGTTTCAGCTCTTCATAGGTGTTTGGTTTTCATAGAATTGGATACTAAACTAGTTGCATTTGATGTTACAACCACCTGGTAATGCCTTACCAGTAGGCTCTAAAGTATAACCAGTTGCTACATCTGCCCAAAGAAACTTAACAGTGTAGAAGTGATGAACCACTAACTGATCGCCTTTACAACATGAATAATCTTGATTTTTTTTGTAATGTTTACCAAACATGTTTGTGAATGGTGCTGTAATTGTAGCAGTAATTACTAGGGCTGAAACTGCGATTAGTACAGCGTTTAGTTTTAGCTTAGCTAACATAGGATTGATTTTAGATTTTAAAAGGATTTCAAAACAAATGTAAGTGTAATTTTATCACTTGCGCAATATTCTGTAAAAAGTTTTTATTTTTTTTGAAATAATTTAAAAGAAATTTTGTTAATGCAAAATTTTATGACATTTTAGTTTTGTAAACGCACACAAAATAACTTTTTAGCCCAATTATTTTAAGCCGCTCATTTTTAATTGCTACCATTTTATAAGCTTTAAAATCCCCTTTTTTATCAGCAAAACTAATGATGCAGCTATTTTTTTTGTCGTTTTTAATATCGGGTTTAGGATAAATACTAAAATTTGGGATAGTTAAAGTATCAGTAATTCGTAACTCTTTATAACGCAGTTTTAGTAGGTATTTAAAAGTTTCTGTTGTTTCATAAATATTTACGCTGAACTCCCATTTGTTAAATTCATCTTGTATTAGTTTGCTGAAACTAGCTACAGGCTTATCATTCACCGCTTTTATAGTTAATGATATTGTGTCGTTAGTAATGTAAGATGTGGTGTCACTATCTTCATTTTCTTATAATCTATTTTTGTTGCTGTTTATGTTACAACTAATAAAAATGATTGTTGACAAAAGGAAGCAGGAATATTTTTGATAACTCATACTAAAGTTTTGGCTAAAATAAAGATGATAGATAAAGGAACCATTTTGGTATAAAAAATCCCACCAACTTTTTTGAAGTGGTGGGATTTTTACTTGTGCGAACGATACTTTTATTTCTTTTTCAAGGGTAAATATTGTTTGTATTTCTCAGTCATTTCTGCTGATAATTCTTTCCCGTTTATAATTATTTTGTTGTTATTTATTTCAAGTTTAACATCATTACCAGTAACTAATCCGTCATTTTTTAGTGCCTCAACTAATGTTTCAGGACTGGTTACGCCAGCATTAAGGTTAACAGTTTTAGTGCTATCACCACTAATTTCCTGATCTATTATTTTAACTTCTATTTTTTTAGTTGTCATTGGTGTTGCATCACTCTTGTGCATTTGTGCCAATGTTGGTGCAATTACCAAGCTTACAATGCTCATTAATTTGATTAAAATATTCATTGATGGTCCAGAGGTATCTTTAAATGGATCACCAACAGTATCGCCAGTTACAGAGGCCTTGTGCGGTTCAGATTTTTTATAATACATCTCTCCATTTATTTCTACACCTTTCTCAAAACTTTTCTTAGCATTATCCCAAGCACCACCAGCATTATTTTGAAAAATACCCATCAACACACCACTAACAGTTGCACCAGCTAAGAACCCACCCAACGCTTCAGGGCCTAATATAAAACCGATTAACAGTGGTGAAATGATAGTGATTGCTCCAGGAAGCATCATTTTTTTTAAAGAAGCTTCTGTGGAAATAGCCACACATTTATCGTATTCTGGTTTGCCCGTACCCTCCATGATACCAGGTATTGTTCTGAATTGACGTCGAACTTCTTCAACCATTGCCATAGCAGCTTCTCCAACCGCACGAATAGCTAAAGATGAGAAGATAAAAGGAATCATACCACCAACAAATAAAGCCGCTAAGACATCTGCTTTATAAATATCTATGTGTTGGTTATTTGGCATTGCTACACCTACAAAAGCCGCAAACAAAGCCAAAGAAGTTAACGCAGCAGAAGCAATGGCAAAGCCTTTACCGCTAGCAGCGGTTGTATTACCAACAGCATCAAGTATATCAGTTTTCTCACGAATTTCTGGTGGTAATTCACTCATTTCGGCAATGCCACCAGCATTATCTGCAATTGGACCAAAGGCATCAATGGCAAGCTGCATACCAGTCGTAGCCATCATACCAGCAGCAGCAATAGCAACGCCATATAAACCTGCACAAGCAAAAGAGCCATAAATACCACTTGCTAAAACTAAGATTGGCAGAAATGTACTTTCCATACCAACAGCCAAGCCACCAATAATATTTGTAGCATGACCAGTAGCCGATTGACGAATAATACTCATCACTGGACGTTTGCCCATGGCAGTATAATATTCAGTTATAATGCTCATTAACGTACCAACTATTAAGCCTACAGCAATAGCACCCAAAACACCGTTGCGGCTAAATTCAAGCCCACGCAAAGTCATAGTTTCCGGAAGAATATAATTTACTAAAAAGTAACAAGTAATAGCTGTTAATACCATTGAACCATAGTTACCCATGTTCAATGCTTTTTGAACAGCGTGTGTGCTAATGCCAGCCGATTCGTTAATTCGCACAAATAAAGTACCGATAATTGATAAAATAATACCAATGCCAGCAATTAACATCGGTAATAGAATAGGGGATAAGCCATTAAATTTATCTAGTAACAAAGCGCCATTTACGCCAGTAACTTCTTGTCCAAGTACCATTGTAGCCAAAACTGTAGCCACATAGCTACCAAATAAATCGGCACCCATACCAGCCACATCACCAACATTATCGCCCACATTATCGGCAATAGTTGCAGGGTTACGTGGGTCATCTTCGGGAATACCAGCTTCAACCTTACCAACTAAGTCAGCACCAACATCGGCCGCTTTTGTATAAATACCCCCACCCACACGGGCAAATAAAGCAATAGATTCTGCACCCAAGGAGAAGCCAGTTAATACTTCAATGGTACGCAACATGCCTTCCGCATCGCCAGTTGGCGAAAAAAAATGTTTTAATATTAGGAACAAACTCCCCAAGCCCAAAACGGCTAAACCAGAAACGCCCAATCCCATTACCGAACCGCCTGTAAACGATACGTTCAAGGCTTTTGCTAAACTTGTTTTGGCTGCTTGTGCCGTACGAACATTGGCTTTAGTTGCTACTTTCATGCCTATGTAGCCCGCTGTAGCACTAAATACAGCACCAATTACAAACGATATAGCAATGCTCCAGTGGCTACCTTCATTTTTGGTAGCCATAAAGCCTAATAGTAATGCCACTATTACCACAAAATACCCCAGAATTTTCCACTCAGCTTTTAAAAACGCCATCGCACCTTCAGCTATATAAGTGCTGATTTCTTTCATTCTTTCATTACCAGCATCTTGTTTAGATACCCAGTTAAATTTAATTAAAGTGTACAGTAAGCCAATAACACCCATTGCCGGTACAGCATAGAAAAGTAAATTGTTCATAAGCAAGTTTTCTTTTTTGTGGTTTAGTTTTAAATAGGTTTTCAAAAATAGGGGAAACGTTCAACATTCAAATAGTAACATGCAATCGTTTACGAAAAAAGTGGGAAATTGGGTAAAGTAGCAAAACGGCACTTGCTCAATTAGATGGATTTCTACAATCTAAAAAAGTGTCGCAATGTCTTCACTCAATCGTCTTCGTTGTATCAACAACACCCGTAAAAACCGAGGACATTTTACTGGCCTTATAAATATTGCTGTTGAATTTGTTGCCAGTTATGATAATGGTAGCTGTATCTTTTACCAATCGGCAAAAAACGGCGTTATTGCCATGCCACCAACCATTATGATATACTATAGTGCCCTCTGGTTTTTCTATTAAACGCCAACCAAGGCCATAATTATGTTCACCACGCTTTTCATTACTATAGCCGGTAAATGCCATTTGTAAACTTTTGGCACTAACAAAATTACCAGCATACAAGGCTTTGTCCCACTGCAATAAATCTCTAACAGTGCTGTAAACATTTTTATCGCCGTATACACAATCTAATTTTTCAAATTTAAAAGGTGCCCAATTTGGTTGGTAAGATGGATGGTAATTGGAAACATCTTTTAAACTAAAAACAAAACTACTTTTCATACCCAAAGGAATAAAAACACTGTCCATCATATACCGTGGAAAATCAATGGCAGTAACCTTTTCAACTATTAAGGCCAGCAATGCAAAATTAGTGTTGCAGTATCTAAAAAACCGGTCGGGGCTACCCTCTGTGGCTGGCTTTTTATCAACCATAAATTGGAGTACATCTTTATTGGTAGCAATGCCAACAAAGCCAGCGGTTCTACTTTTTACTACACGTTTAACACTGATAGTTTTACCTTTCTTGTTCTTTTTTCTAATTATTTCTACCGTGGTGCCACCTTCCATAAAGTGTACATAATTTGGTAATCCGCTGCGGTGCGACAACAAGTTTTTTATGGTAATATTCTGGTAAGGAAAGGTTGGCAAATATTTTCGTATGTCATCATTTATATTCAACTTACCTTGTTCCATTAAACGCAGAACTACCATTGCAGTAAATGTTTTTGAGGTAGATGCAATATGGAATGGTGTTAAAGCTGTAATGCTATCCTTACGTTTATAATCGTACAGGCCATGGTAATCTTCAAATACAATTTCACCATTTTTTGCAACAATAATACTTCCGTTAAAACCCTTTTGCAGCAGCATAGTTTGATACAACGGCGCTATTAAACGGGCATAATATTCTTTATCTTTTGGTGTAATTGGTGTAAATGTTATTGACTTTATTATTGGCCTTGGGGGAGTATTTTTGGGTGTATTACTACAGGCTAGTACTAAAAACGAGAGAGCTGGTAATATCTTAAATTTCTGCATCAGACACTAAATTTTTCACTTCGGGCAAATATAGGGTTTGAAGGGTTTGGATTTTGATACAGGTAGTTTAAAAAATTTAAATAGTTCCAATATTCTACCACAAACTTCTTTTTTTAAATTTCTTTTTGACAAATAAATCCAAAGGCAATTTTAAGTATTGATTTGGTAAGCTTATTATTATGATGTAATTAATTTCTAATTCAATTATTTTCGCCGCATGAGCAAACAAGAATTGACTAGCTACCCAAAAGAGAAAATCAAAATATTATTTTTAGAAAATATTAGCGATAAGGCTGTACAAAAATTTAAAGAAAATGGCTACACCAACATTATCAAATTAGGGGGTGCTTTAAGCGAAGATGAATTGATAAAAGCCATTAAAGACGTGCATTTACTGGGCATACGTTCTAAAACACAAATTACAAAAAAAGTGTTGGATAGTGCGGCTAAACTGCAAGCCATTGGCTGCTTTTGTATTGGCGTAAACCAAGTAAATTTAAAAGAAGCGACCAAGCAAGGTATTACAGTTTTTAATGCCCCATATAGTAACACCCGTAGCGTTGCCGAGTTGGTAATTGGCTTAAGTATTATGCTGATTAGACGAATTCCTGATAAAAATAAGGCTGCACACAATGGCCTATGGAATAAAGAAGCGAAGGGCAGTTTTGAAATGCGTGGTAAAACATTGGGCATTATAGGTTATGGCAATATTGGGTCTCAATTAAGTGTTATGGCCGAAAGTCTTGGTATGAAAGTAACGTTTTACGATACCGAAACTAAGTTGCCATTAGGTAATGCTGTTGCTAGTAAATCACTGAAAGATTTGGTGGGTAATGCAGATATTATTTCACTGCACGTTCCTGAAACGGGACAAACCAAAAATCTGATTAATAAAACCAACCTTAAATTCTTTAAAAAAGGCTCTATTTTAATAAACTATGCAAGGGGAGAAGTGGTTGATTTGGACGCCTTGGCCAAATGCTTAAAAGAAGGGCAATTAAGTGGTGCTGCAATAGATGTTTTTCCTGTGGAGCCAGAAAAAAATGGCGATAAATTTACTAGTCCATTACAAGGGTTAAGCAACGTTATTTTAACGCCACATATTGGTGGTAGTACTGAGGAAGCCCAAGAAAATATTGGTGAAGATGTGAGTACAAAATTGTTTCAATATCTTGAGAAAGGCATTACCAACGGCTCCCAAACCTTACCAGCCATTGGCTTACCACCAGTCGAAGGTGCACATCGTATTTTACATATTCACAATAATGTGCCAGGTGTGTTAAGTGCCATTAATACCGAGTTAAGCAAGCACCATATTAATATTGTTGGTCAATACCTGAAAACCAATGACGATATAGGTTATGTGGTATTAGATGTGGATAAAAAACTCTCTAAACAGGCAGTAGAATTATTACGTAATGTGAAGGAAACTATTAAAGTAAGAATGTTGTATTAGCAATAAGTGTTTACTGATTTTATAATTAAACGGTAATACTTTCTTTGTATATGATTGATAAAAGGTATTGCGACAAAGCGATACCTTTTTCTTTAATTAATAATTGCTTACCTCGTTTGAATTTTATATTAATTACCGTCTTCTTCAACACGTAACTTTTGTGAGAACGAAGCGGTATTTTTCCATAATTTACTGGCTTAATTTCTTTTAGATTTGAAGCATAAATTAATACTATGGCACTAGAAGTTACTTGCCCTAAATGCGGTAATCATTTTCAGCTTGAAGACGCAATATCTGAGGAATACAAAGAAAAATTGAAAGATGAAAAAGAGACGCTTCGTAATGAAATGAAAGATTGGCAAAAGAAAAAAGATGAAGAATTTAAAAATAAAGAAGCTGCTTACCAACAACAATTGGAACTGAAAGAAAATGAAATAGACAAACGTTTGGCTATAGAAAAACAAAAGCTACAAACTGAATTGCAAAAAAGTATTACCAAAAATATTGCCGCTGATTTTGAAAATCAGCTTAAAATGATGCAACAAAATGCTGCCGATACCGAGGAAAAATTAAAGGCTGCTCGTAATAAGGAATTAGATTTTTTACAAAAAGAACAAGCTTTAAAAACTAAGGAACAAGAGCTAGAATTATCGGTACAAAAGCAACTGCAACAAGAGCGTGAAAAACTGACCGAAGACATACGAAAGATAGAAGAACAAAGGGTTTCAGCCAGGGAACATGATTTTGTATTAAAAGTAAAAGAGCTTGAAAAACAATTAGAAGACCAGAAAAAGCTGGCTGAGGAGATGCGTCGAAAATCTGAGCAAGGGAGTATGCAGTTGCAAGGCGAAGTACAAGAGTTATTGCTAGAAGAATTATTACAAAGTACATTTCCTTTTGATAAAATTGAAGAAGTAGGCAAGGGGGTTAGAGGTGCAGATTGCATTCAAATAGTCCACAATAAATTCGGTGCTGAAGCTGGTAGAATTATTTATGAAAGTAAGAACACAAAAGATTTTAATAATGACTGGATTGAAAAGCTCAAAAAAGACATGCGCAGTAATGGTTATAACATTGCAGTTATAGTTACAAAAACATTGCCCAAAAGCATGGAACGCTTCGGGGAAAAAGATGGTGTTTATATCTGCACTTTTAGCGAAGTAAAAAGTGTTGCCTTGTTACTAAGAAACTCAATTTTAAAAGTATACGACGTTACAAAAAGCCAAGAAAATAAAGGCGATAAGATGGTATTACTTTACGATTATTTGATAGGGAATGAATTTAATGAGCAATGGAAAGCTATTAGAGAAGGCTTTATGAGTATGAAGCTAAGCATACAAAGAGAGCGTGATGTGATGGAAAAGTTATGGAAAGCCAGAGAAAAACAATTAGAAAAAGTGTTACTTAATGCTGCGCATATTCGCGGTTCTATTGAGGGTATAGCAGGTGTAGATGCTGTGGATTTGAATTTATTAGATGACGACAGTGCTTTATTAGATTAATTACGATGATAAATATCAATCAAGAATCAAACATCTCCAATAAACCTAGTAGGAAAAAACCGATTTTTTCTATCAATAACAACTTACGCCATTACCTTAGAAATTATGGTCGTGAAGTTGAGTTGCCAGTGCAATATGAGGATTTATTACGGTTTACTTATAGCGTTCCATTAAAAGATAAATTAGGTAAGGATGCTTATTGGGAAACTGTTTCGTACGATATGCGGGAGTGGGAATTTTTGCGTGATGGCTTGATAAAAGTCTACGCTATTTTACAAACAGAAGGCGATTTAAGTTTTATAAATCAATTAGATGTTGCACGAATAGACTTTTGTGTTTTTGGCAATAGTCAGCCTTTTAGGATAAGGATTGTAAACCGCTTTAATGATAATTACGATCACTATTATATTAAACGAGCCGATGCTAGTAGGGTATATGGTTTAGAGCTGGAACACTTGCTATCACCGAATCGTATCACTTTTTTTACTCACAAGCAAACACTAATTGAAGAGCATATTCCTGGTATTCCTGGCGATGAGTTTATAAAAAATTACCTTAATCATCCAGATACAAACAAAGTACGTTTTGCCAAAGAATTTGTGAAGTTTAATGAGCGTTGTTTTATGCGTTTGTTGGGCGATATACGCAGCTATAATTTTGTGGTTGATATTACACCCGACATTGAGAATGTACAATATCGTATTAGGGCTATTGACTTTGACCAGCAATGTTATGAAGGCAGAAAAAATCTGTATTTGCCACAATTTTTTAAAGAAAATTATCCTTTGGTAGAAACTGTTACAAGCCTTTTAAACAAAGAGTCTATCGAGCAATACCAAGCAGAGGAAAAAACAAAAGTGGTGTTCCGTTTGGCATCGTCTCGGTACCGTATAAAAGAGTTGATTGACATCATGTGCAACGACACCATTTCTACCCCTGAAAAGATTAAAAACTTAGCTATTGAACTAGCTAATCACTTTCACCATATTGGGTTTTTAAAAGCAAAAACCATGGGGCAAATTGTAAAAATTCAACTGAAACAAATACTACTTAAAAAACTGAAATTAGTACCAAAAACCAAAATGCAATATGGTGACTAAAGTTGCTTTTTCATCAGCCAATCAGTTTGTACATCTGTGCCCAAAATAAATATTTCTTCATCAAATTTTTTAAAGCCCCATTGCAGGTAAAATTGAATAGCACGAATATTTTTTTCCCAAACACCCAACCAAATCAGTTGCTTATTATTTGCTTTTGCAAACCCAATTATCAATCCCATTAATTGTTTGCCAAAGCCCTTACCAATAACATTTTTATCAATATAAATTCTTGAAATATGAATGCTATTAAACGATTCAAGACCATTAGGCACAATACTTCCCGTAAGTTTTGTGTAGCCAAATATGTTGCCATCATCTATCAATAATATGAAAACAGTGGTTGCATCTTGCAGCTCTATAATCACCGCTTCATCGCTAAAAAAATCTTTCGCATACAAAGCCATATCAGCCTCAGTATTTTGAAGTTGGTAAGTGTCATAAAAAGTCTGTCTACAAAATACAGCTAAGTTTTTCGCATCAGCAATTGTTGCAAAACGATGAGATGCTGTCATAGAAAATTAGTCAATTTTTCACCTCATACTTTGTACTTCATACTTCTAACTTGGCTAAGTATTCTACGCCAATTCTATTACCATTGCACTAGCTCCACCACCACCATTACAAATAGCGGCACCACCGATTTTCGCATTATTTTGTTTGAGTACATTAATCAACGTAACAACAATCCTTGCACCACTGCAACCTAAAGGATGCCCCATAGAAACCGCACCACCATTAACGTTTACTTGTTTTGGATACAATTTCATCTTCTCACTATTGGCAATGCCAACCACACTAAAGGCTTCATTTAATTCTACAAAATCGAGATCTTTCATTTGTAATCCTGCTTTAGCCACAGCTTTTGGTAATGCCAAACTTGGTGTAGTTGTAAACCATTCTGGGGCTTGTTCAGCATCGGCATAACTGCGAATAATGGCTAATGGTTTTATACCCATCGCATCGGCTTTCTCTTTACTCATTAACACCATAGCAGCAGCCCCATCATTCATGGTACTAGCATTGGCAGCTGTAACGGTGCCATCTTTTATAAAGGCAGATTTTAATTCAGGTATTTTATCAAATTTTACATTGTAAGGCTCTTCGTCTTTACTAAATAGTATTGGCTCACCCTTTTTTTGAGGTATTGGCACAGCCACTATTTCAGCATCAAAATGACCTGCTTCTGTAGCAGCTTGACTACGTTTATAGCTCTCTATTGCAAACGCATCTTGCTCCTCACGGCTTATGTCGCAACCTTTAGCACATAACTCTGCAGCGTTACCCATCGCCTTGCCATCGTACACGTCTGTCAACCCATCTTTGGCCAACCCATCTTCTAAAACCACATTGCCATATTTATTACCCCAACGCAATTTTGGTGAGTAATAAGGGACATTGCTCATACTTTCCATGCCACCTGCAACTACTACGTCAGCATCACCCAATAAAATACTCTGAGCCGCATTGGTAATGGCTTTCATGCCGCTGGCACACACTTTATTTATGGTGGTACAAATCACATTATCTGGCAAACCTGCAAACTTACTGGCCTGCCGTGCAGGTGCTTGCCCCAAGCCCGCTTGCAGCACACAGCCCATCAATACTTCCTGAATATCGGTTGGTTGTAAACCTGCTTTTTCAACAGCAGCCTTTATAGCAATTGCCCCTAATTGTGTGGCGGAAAAATCTTTTAGCGTACCGCCAAAACTACCAATTGGTGTACGCACCGCTGAGACGATGTAAACTATTCTATTAGTCATATGGCTTTATTTATTAGTATTATATGCAAAGTAACAAAGAAAAAACCATTAACTAAAGCAGCAAAGCTGTATAATCATACGATTAGTTCTCAACGAATTATGGTGGAATATGTCATTAGAGAAATTAAAATATTCAAAATTATTAGTGATAGATATAGAAACAGACGGAAAAGATTTGGACAGATTTAACTAACAACAGGTTCTTCAGTTCTTTCATAATTGATAACCCGGCTTCTAAAATTTAATAGTTAAGCAGAAGTAGTTTTACAATCTAACGGGTTGGTTGTACAATCCAATCTTATGTATTATCTGTTTTTTTGACAATAATTAAACTCATTTTTTCACTCACATCTACTACCATTATTGAAAATTTTTATTGCCATCATACAATGTTTTTCTATCTGGTAAATGAAAAAAGGTTGATTGATGTAATGTGTGTTCCGTTGTGGTAATGATTCGCTAGCAGTGCATCATGATAATATTTTTTTTACTTATATGAACGAATATACGATACGCACAGTAATAAATTAATAACATAGCTATACAAAAACGAAAATATTGAACGCTGTAATTATTTTAGGGTCTAATTTAATGCTTCTTTCATAAAGATATTTTTTGCATATTGTAATTTAAGCACTGAGCCTCGCTAAAAACAAAAAAGGTTGCCTCTTGTGAGACAACCTCTTAATCTGCGATAAAAATGGACAGGGGTAAATGTTTCGCTATTTATTTCTAGTAAAAAATTTTAAATATTGAATCTTATCTAGTTGTTCTTTTAATCTCCAGTCAAACATTAATTCTGGTAATGCTATTTTATTATTTGATAGTTTATAAATGTACCATTCTAGATATGTTTTCATGCCTTCTTGATAAAAATCTAGCCAACGTTTATAGTTTTCTGGTGCTGGTCTTTGGAAAATATCATAATCTTCGTAAGCCTTTTGCGGGAGGTGCAATTCTTGTTTATAAAGTTCTAAAATTGTCATTATACGTTCTTCGCTTTTTTGCCACCAAGCTATAATATTGTCTTTATTCCAACAGTTATTACCATTAAAATAATAGCCTGCAAAATCGTCTAATTCAACTGCTAATAATGTTTTTTCTACCTCGCATTTGTTAAGCGGTTGCTTAAATACTACTTGGCATTTTTGCATATTGTTAGCTATATTTTTACATGCAATAATATAGCCTGAACCAAAAGTGGCTTTGTTAGTTGCATATAGTGGCCCAGGTGTATTTAGCCAATCAATATTACAAAAATCGTTATCTCCTAGCTCATGTTCTTTTATAAATTCTATATGGCTATCGGTTTCAAAAAATGCAGCTTCTGCCGTTGTTTCTGGTATAAATCTGAGGCGGTCACCAATTTGCATTATACGCCTAGACAATGCATTGGTATTGTCTAGTAGGTCATCTTTATTTTTGTTTATAATTTGTATTAGTGGCTGTGTATCATTGTCTAACGAAGGCTTAAACGTTACTATTAGCGCACCATTATTTTTTTGGGGATACAGTTTATAATTTATAATAGCTGTATCATCTGTGCTAAAATTTTGTCTGGGTAATGAATGTACCCAAACAGGCGAATTTCTTTGTAATGGCTTGCTATTATTTGGTTCAAGCGGTGGTAAGAATTTGTAACTTCTAGGTTGTGCCATAATAAATGTTTTTATAGTTATTGGATAGGTAAACCAAAGTTCCCCCAATGTTTATTAGTAGTACATAGAAGTATGTGTAAATTGTTTGTAGTATTATGTTTAGTTTATTGTGTTGAAAGCTGTTTTTTATGTATGGCTATTGCGAATGGTATAATAATAGTATAGTTGTAAAACCGTAAAAGATTTTTAGTTAATTCACTTGTTATTCCTAGTTAGCAATGGTATTTACTTAAGCTAAATTTTGGAAAAATTTATGAGATATTGAAGAAAATAGATTGCAGTTTATTATCTTTCCGAAAGTAATTTGCCGAACACGTTTTCGAATGGCGTTTTTAAATGGATAGAGAAAATTTACAACGCCGCTCTAAGCATTTCAATAATTGAAATGAAGAAAATTAATGATTGCCACTAGATTTTTAAACTAACTTATCCATTATATTTTGAAAAATCAATTCCTATTTGAAGAGCAACAGTTTAGCAGATTATTTCCGTTTTACATCCGCATAAGCAATAGCTTGGTAGTAGTAGATTATGGAAAGTCGCTACAAAAAATATTCCCAAATAGAGGCAATATGCCATTTGTTGCTAGTTACGCTATAAAAAGGCCATTAACAACTATTTACTCTTTCGATTATTTAAAGACAATTTCTGGTCAGCAAGTAATAATTGAGTGTGTAAATGATACCAAAGTAAAACTTCGTGGGCAGGTAGAATATTTGTTAGAGACAGATGAGATATTATTTGTAGGCTCACCTTGGTTTGGATCTATCGAGGATGTAATAGACAATAACTTAACACTAGATGATTTTGCCTATCACGACCCAATGATAGATTTGCTGCATGTATTAAAAACCCAAGAAACTACTGCAAATGATTTAGAGCAAGTGCTTAAAACCGCTAATAAGCAAAAAAATGAGCTAAAAAAAGCAACCAAAGAGATTTATGATATCGCTTTATTTCCGCAGCAAAATCCAGATCCATTAATACGGATTAATTTATCGGGCGAGGTTCTCACACGAAATCCTGCGGCAGAAGCACTTGAAAGCTTTGAATATGAAAATACCACTTTTAGTTATAAAGAATTATTTACTTATATAGCCACAAAAATTGATACCACAAACGAGCGTTGGGTATTTGAATGTACATCTGCTGATAAAGCCTTTTCGTTTTTATGTAAAACCTTACTAAACGATGGTTATATCAACATTTATGGTAGAGATATTACGCAACTAAAAAAAGATCAAGAAGAGCTACAAAAGCTATCGTATATACTTCAACAAACGCCTAATTCAATAATATTAACCGATGCGGTAGGTATGATAGAATGGGTGAATAAAGGCTTTACGCTAAATACTGGCTTCACACTTGAAGAGGTAATGGGCAAAACGCCTGGTAGTGTATTACAAGGGCCACTTACAGAGAATGCTACTAAAGAATATATTAGAAAGCAGATACGTAAAGCTGAGCCATTTATTTGTGAAATTTATAATTACACTAAAGCTGGCGAAGGTTATTGGTTACGAATTAATTCACAACCAATATTTGATAAAGCAGGTAAATTAATTCAGTTTTTTGCTATTGAAGAGGATATTACTAAGGAAAAAGAAAACGAAAAAAAGCTTAAAGAATTTGATAAACGACTAAACCTTGCCCTGCAAAAAATGGGTGATAACGTTTGGGAACATGATTTTTTAACCAAGCAAACCACCTTTTCTCAAAAAGAATTCGAATTATTGGGTTACTCGTCCGAAGAGCATAATAGTAATGTTGATTTGTGGTATAGCTGTGTTCATCCTGATGATAAGAAAAGACTTAGAGAAAACGATATTTTATATAGACGAGGTATTATTAGCAACCACTCATTAGAATATCGTGTAATAGATAAAATGGGGGTAATAAAATGGGTATTAGATAAGGGTGTGGTAATAGAAAAACGACCAGACGGTACACCATTGCGAATTATTGGTACACATACTGATATTACACAAAAAAAATCTATTGAAAAACAACTAGAAGCATCGGCAAGTCGCATGACATCGCTTATAAGTAATTTACAAGCAGGTGTGTTACTTGAAAATGAAGATAGAACCATATCGCTTATTAATAAACGTTTTTGCGAGTTGTTTAGCATGAATATGGGTACATCTGAATTAATTGGTATGGACTGTGGTGAAGCAACTGAGCATGCTAAATTCAAATTTTTATACCCAGATGAGTATATGATTAGGGTTGATAAAATTTTTCATGAAAGGCAATCAGTAATTGGTGATAGACTAGAGTTGGCAAATGGAAGAATTTTTGAACGTGATTTAATACCTATTTGGAACCAGGGTGTTTATGAAGGCTGCTTATGGTTATTTAACGACATTACCGAAAAATTAAACGCAGAAAAAAAATTAGAAGACCTACGTATTTTTTATGAAGAAATTTTAGACAATATTCCATCTGATGTTGCCGTATTTGATACAGAGCACAGATACTTATACCTTAACCCAAAAGCAGTTGAAGACGAAAATTTAAGAAAATGGATGATTGGCAAAAAAGACGAAGATTATGTAGCCATTAAAAACTTATCACAATCGTTTTCAGATAAGCGACGGAGCATTTTTAATAAGGCTTTTGCCACTAAAAATTTAGTAAGTTGGGAGGAAGAAGTTAAACAGCCCGACGGCTCTTTCTCTTACAATTTACGTCACGTACACCCAGTATTAAACAATAATAATGATATAAAAATATTAATTGGTTACGGGTTAGATATTACCAATATAAAAATCATACAAAAGCAAATAGAAGAAAGCGAAAAAAGTTATAGAGACCTTATTGATAATAGTATGGCCATCATCACCACACACGATTTAGATGGGCGTTTTCTTACTGTTAATCCAATGGTAAGTAAAGTGTATGGCTATAGTGATGATGAGATGGTAGGTCATCAAATTACAGAGTTTATGCTGCGAGAAGATAAAACTATGTTTAAGGAAACATATCTTGATAAAATTAAAGCAGAAAAAAGAGCAACTGGTATTTTAAGAGTAGTGCATAAAAACGGTAATCTTATTTACAACCTTTACAATAACTATTTAAAAGAAGAAGAAGGTAAGCCCCCTTATATTATTGGGTTTTCTGTAGATATTACAGATAGAGTAAGAGCTGAAAGAGAGCTAAAACTAGCTAAAAAAATTACAGAAGATTTAGCCAAAACAAAACAAAATTTTCTGGCCAATATGAGCCACGAAATCCGCACACCTATGAATGCTATTATGGGTATGGCAAACCAGTTGGGCAAAACAAAGCTAGACTCTACCCAACAATTTTATTTAAATACCATCAATTCTGCTACCGATAATTTACTAGTAATTATAAACGATATTCTAGATATTTCTAAAATTGAAGCGGGAAAATTAACCTTTGAAAGTATTGGGTTTGAGCCTAAAATGGTAATTACAAATGCCATGCAAGTGCTTTCGCATAGGGCTGCAGAAAAAGGCATAAAACTTACTAATAATTACTTTGATGTTACTGCTTCTAAAATTTTAATTGGGGATCCTTACAGGTTAAACCAAGTAATGCTAAACCTTATTGGCAATGCTATTAAATTTACGGAACAAGGCAGTGTAGATATTGCTTTAAAAGTAATTACCAATAACGAACTAACACAAGTAGTTCAGTTTGATATAAAAGACTCTGGCATTGGGATGGAAGAAAAATTTGTACGCCATTTGTTTGATAAGTTTAGCCAAGAGTATGAATCTGTAAGTCGGAAATATGGTGGTACGGGCCTTGGCATGAGTATTTGTAAAAATTTAGTGGAATTAATGGGCGGTAAGATTTCTGCAGAAAGCATAAAAGGTGAGGGTACTTGCATTTCGTTTGTCCTTGAATTTAAAAAAGGAAAGGAATCGGACATGGTGGTAAAAGAAAGTATTTCGTTTGAAAAGAATTTTCTTTTAAATAAAACAATTTTAATTGTTGATGATAACGATTTGAATCGTTTAGTAGCTTCAATTATTATAAAAGCTTATGGTGCAACTGTATTAGAAGCAGTAAATGGTCAGGATGCGGTTGAAAAAATAATTAGAGACCAGCCAGATATTGTGTTAATGGATTTGCAAATGCCTATTATGAATGGTTTTGAAGCTACAACCGCTATTAGGGCTACTGAAAATAAAACCCCAATTATTGCTTTAACTGCCAATGCCATAAAAGGCGAAAACAGCAAATGCTTTGCCGTTGGTATGAACGATTTTGTATCTAAACCATTTAAAGAAGAGGACTTGCTAAAAGTAATTTCTAAATGGTTGGGCAATGAACAAAACACAACCACCGTTATTACAGAGCAAAGCATAGAACCAATTGTACAAATACAAGATGAACCACTTTACAATCTAACCAACTTACAAACTATTAGTAATGGTAATGAGGCCTTCATAAAAAAATTACTTGGTATTTTTTGTGCACAAACCCCACAGTTAATAGTTGATATAAAGCAGGCCTATAAAGATAATGATTTAGAAAAGGTTAGTGCCTTAGCTCATAAAATAAAACCAAGTATCGACAATTTGGGTATTACCTCTATCAATCAATTGGTAAAAGATATAGAAGCAACAGCTAAAGCTAAAACAGATATTAATTTAGCAGTAATGCTTCAACAATTTGAAGAGACAATAGATAGGGTTTTGCAAAAAATGCACGAAGAGTATCCAGACTTATAAGCTCCAATGTAGCATAATTGATAGAGTGGGAGTTCCCTAAACATTAGATTCCGGTTCGATACTTAAGAAGAATCACCGAGCCAGGATTTTGGCCATTTTTTTTAAGAAATGGGCATTTTATCAACCCCAACCCAACAAAAGATGAGTATTGTAGATGGGAAACTTAGTTGGGCATAACATAATGCCCTTCAATTGCTTGTCAGCTGTAAATAAAATTATTGAAGGAACAGTTACATTAATCCAATCCTTTACTTTTCAGCCATTCACGTTGCTTTACTTCCTTATTGGATCTTGCTACTGAAATACTTAATCAGAAGATAAACAAGTATCTAAAACCAGAGAAGCAACTGCAAACGACTTTAGCTTAATTGCTTTTAAGCAAAAGGTAGTGATTCAAAATGTATGCTGTTTTTTAGGCAGCGTTTCTATGTTGTATATAGGTTTTAATAATTCCATAGTGCATATCATCTTTTTTGGAAAAGC
>JAYVNQ010000073.1:0-2103 GCA_043758365.1 Chitinophagales bacterium | reverse complement strand
ATAGTTATTTCGCACATAACTACACCTTAACGTATCAGAAACCACTGTAATTTTATACATCCGAAATAGCATACATTTTAGATCACTACCAAATTTTTAAATGCTGTTTTGAAAACCTTAAATGCAAATAATTTAAAAATATTTACTTCAAAAGTTGAGGAAGAACTAGAAAAAGTTATAGCTAAAAAATAATTTGTACCCCCTACAACACCCCCTACATCAACATCACTAAGTCACATTTGACCTGTCGATAAAACAACGACAAGTTAAATAATGACACATCAAATTTTACTTTCTGGGTTTAGTCTAAATGACTTACTAGATAAAATTGAATTAGTTGTAGAAAAGAAACTAAGCCAATTAGTACCAAATGAGCAATTAAAAAACTCATGCTCTAAATTCATTTCTCGCAACGAAGTAGCCCAACTACTAAAAATCTCATTGCCTACTCTGCATGAGTACACAAACTATGGCTTTCTTCAATCATACAAGATTGGTAAGCGTGTTTTGTACAAGCATAACGAAGTGCTGGCAAGTGTAGAAAAATTAGCTACTTACAAGTTTAAAAAAGGGGGTAATCATGGCGCATAAAAATGATTATTCCTGCATTGCTTATTTCCATGATAAGACATTTAAAAAATGGACTTATGTACATGGCTTATACGGCTTCTCTCAATTCTTAAACAATAAACACACTACATGGCTTTATTTTAATGTGTATGAGCGTAGAACAGGTAAGTTTATAGAACGTTTTAGCAAGGGTACATTCATCCCCAATTTTTTACCTTTATTAATACTCCTTGTTGGTGGTTTATTTTTTTTAACCTTCAAATCACCTTCGTTCTCCGCTTCGGTTCTAACCTTTAATGATTTTAATAATACTGCAACTATTTGGATTCTTAAATTCAAGATTATAGGGGGCTTATATTATGCAATTAGTGAAAAATACCTATGGCATAAGTGCAATTATAGACCCTAAAGTTGCCAACCCTGCGCTTATTAATACTTTAGGCGGCTCTTCTATTGATAGAAAGAAAACAACCCCTAAAGAGAAACAAATTGATGCTATTGAAGAACTTTTAAAGAAGCCATTGGCACAAGATGAAACTACCCAAGTTGTTACTCTTCGTACAATGTCTGGACGTACAAGGTCAAAGATTAGAATTAAGCTTTTAGCATTTGCTCGCATCCATAAGAACCTATCTTTTGTAACACTAACATTTGTAAATGAAGTACAAGACTCAACAGCCATTAAAGTGCTTCGTACTTTCTTGGATAATGCAAAAAAGCGGTTAGAAGGCTTTGAATATTTATGGGTAGCAGAAAGGCAGGCCAACAACGAAACATTTAAAAGCAATATTAGCTTTCATATAGTCACCAATAAATTTTGGAAGATTGATAAATGGTGGCCGTATTGGCTAGATATACAGGCAAAGTTTGGTATTACACCAAGAGAGGAAAATTTCAAGCCAACATCCGCCTTTAACGTTAGAAAAATCAACACAGACAATATCAAACAAGTAGGTAGCTACTTAACTAAGTATGTTACAAAAAATGAGAGCAAATTCAATTGCCAAGTCTGGAACTGCTCAAAAAAAATATCAAGGCTTTACACAAGCTTTTATTCTGGTATCAACTTCATTAGGCATCTAGAAAATCTAGAAGCAACAGACCAATTGGGCGGCAAAGTAAAAGTATATGTAAAAGAGTATTGCAATATCTGTATTGTACCATTAAATAGAATTACCATACAACTATATCACAGAATAGACGAAAAAAATAAAGCTGTTTGGAACAGTAAAAGCGAGGTAGAAAATGACTGATTTATTAAAAAGACCATTAATGACGTATAGAGAAATTGAGACAACGCACCAATTTGAAGATGTTGTTTCTATGCTTAGAAAAGCCAATCATATGATCACATTTATTAGAGATGAAAAAAGAGAATATAGGTGCTTGTATAGCGATTTGGGCGAAGAAGAGTATTTAATGATAACGATACTAGGTAGTGATCTAAAATGTATGCTATTTCGGATGTATAAAATTACAGTGGTTTCTGATACGTTAAGGTGTAGTTATGTGCGAAATAACTATCCAAGTAAA
>JAYVNQ010000072.1:0-6739 GCA_043758365.1 Chitinophagales bacterium | reverse complement strand
TGAACCCTCACAGTAATTTGATTTTTTGCTAAAACCTTTAACTGTTGGGGGTTCTACTTTATTTTAATCCCCTAAAATAATTTCAAACAACTTCAGTATTGATATATAATTTGAAATTGCTTTTTAACTGCTCACACTATAGCCGCCCCTACCAAAACCGCCACGTACCACACTACTTTTAAAACCATTACTACCAATATTTGAACTTTGACCAATAGCACTTGAATAGTAACCTGCACGTTGATAACTCCCATTATTATAGTTGCCATAAGGCCTAAATGCATAGTACCAAAGCAAAGCTGTGCCCACACCACCCAAACCATTATGATGATAAGCTCGAGTGTATGGTGCTGTACTATCTGCACGGATATGTGTTTTGTTACCACTTTCCCAATCGGCTTGCTTTTTAGGTTGGTTACAACTTGCTAATGCTGCAGTTATTAGTATCAGTTGTATTTGTTTTGATTTTTTCATTGTTTTTAGTGTTTGCTTCTCTCGCAGATTTCGCTGATAAACGCTGAGGGTAAAAGCTGAATAAAGTATCTTACAGCCGCAGTGTGCGACGCAACGATGTTACTTAGTACTACTAAAGCCGACCTCAAAAAAAATCTACTTTACTGTAATAAAAATTTCATAGTCCTTTTTAACCTTTACTTGCTTCTTATCGCCTTCACCATTTTCGGCGTCGGTATTCGTTTCGCCAAGTGCAGGTATGGTATCACGGTATTCAATGGTTTTAAACTCAGCTAAGTTTCGCCAAACCTTGTGTTTGGTAACCAATATATCGTGTGTGCTATCGGCATGTTCAACCGTTACAGCAGTTTCTACGGAGCCGGCTTTATTTACATCGTTGGTTAGGTCTTCTTTTTTTTCATCGCTGCAAGCAATTAATGATAACAGTATTACCGCAAAAGCAACAGTTAATTTTGGTTTCATTATTTATGATTTAATAGTTAAATATACAGAATTATATGGATTCGTTATTTCTAACAATCCATAATAGCAATATGAGCTTAAAGCCTTGCTATGGCTTCTCTTTATGCTGATTGGTTACAAAAATAGAGGAGATAAATTGTGGCTGGTTGCTATTGTAAGCGTGGTTCATATTACATTGTAGCGAGGCTACATTTACGTTAACGATGTAAAGATATATGAACTGGAAAAGGCTTTGATAATGAATTCGGGAACAACGGGACTTGCGGTTTCACAAATGGTAAAGGATGTACTGTAGTGGTAATTTTTAAAATATCGACTAATGTCCTACATACTTAAACAACCACATCACCCCTTTTAGTAGTAACAAAAACAAAATTAAAATTAACCCCGCCAAAAGGATATAGCGTATAATATAGTTTGCTTTTTCTCTTTCATTTCTCATTACTTTTTAGCGGTTTATTTTTAAAGGATAGCTTTAAGTTGCTGGGCAAGATACTCGAAAATATGCCCTAAACAAAAGCCCCACAATAATTGCAGGGCTTTGTAAATGCTTATTTTTTAGGTGAAGTTTTATCTTTTAATTGTTGCACTTTCTTCTGGCTATCCATTACTTGCTCGTAACGTTCCTGCCATTTGCTTTTGGTTTTCACCTTTGGTTTACTACGGGCATCTTGCATTTTTGCTAATATTTTATCATGGTCAATAATATAAGTTTGAATAACAAATTGTAACAACAAAGTAATGGTATTTGATACCGTGTAATACCAAGTTAAAGCCGATGGCAAACGGTTAAAAAAGAACAACATCATGAATGGAAAAATATAAGGCATGTACTTCATGGCCGGATTATCCTGCGTTGGCGTATTACCCATATTGTACAATGAAATGGCAAAACTGGTTAATACAGCTGTGATAGTAAACAAGCTAATATGATCTCCAAAACCCATAGGAATTGAGAACGGCAACTTGGCAATTACATCGTAAGATGATAAATCATGGCTCCACAAAAACGATTGCCCACGTAACGAAATATTTGAGTTGAAAAAACTGTATAACGCAAAGAATATCGGTATTTGCAGCAATGCAGGAATACAACCGCCCAATGGGTTTACACCTGCTTCTCTAAACAGTTTCATTTGCTCCATGGCAAAGCCTTGTTGATCTGTACCGAATTTCTTTTTTAAGCCATCCAATTCTGGGCGAAGCACTTTCATTTTTGCACCACTTAAATAACTACCATACATTAACGGTGCTGTAAACAAACGAATGAACAAGGTTAACATTAAAATAGCCCAACCATAATTGGTAATAATGCTGGTTAAAAAGTTAAATACGTTCATGATAATCCATTGGTTTATTGGGCGTACAAACGCGTACATATCCCTACCAAGGTTTACAATTTTATCCATGTTAGGTGCTGCACCTTTCAATATTTTATAATCGTTTGGTCCATAAAACAATTGCAGTGCAATAGTTGCAGTAGCAGCAGCAGGTACATTAATGTTCAACGTTGTATTATCTAGCGTTGCAAGAATATTGGTAGTGTCGGTATCTAATGAACGTGTCCAATTTATTTGCCCACCAGTAAAGCCGTTTTTGGCAATCAAGGTCGTATTAAAAAACTGCTGAACCATGCCAACCCATTGTGCAGGCTTCTCAAATTTGTGTTCTTTTTTCTGAGAAATATAGTCAAAGTCGTTGCCCTCGCTAAAGCAGATATTACTCATTTGGCGTTCGTACAAAGCTGTTTTTTCAGCTTGTTTCGTTTGCCAGTTCCACACCATATTTAAGTTACCACCAGTTAATAGTTTGTCAGCACCAGTCATGTTTACATTCCAATCAATTAAGTAATTATTGGGCTTAACAATAAATTGGTGCGTTACAGTTTCGCCGTTGGCGCCCGCAATTGTGTAGCTGATTGTTTGGCTACCATCGGCATTTTTTACGGGTACAGATGGGGTAAAATACAAGCCAGAAACCAACGCTGTATTATTGTTGCCAGTATTGATGCTGTATGAAATATTATCTTTTGCAGCACCGCCTAAAACCACAAGTTTACCATCGTAAGATGATTTGTAGTTCTTTAACTCAACCGATTTTATTGCTCCACCTTTATTGGTAAATGTTGCTTTTATCACTTCATTTTCTACCATAACAAATTTTTCTGCACCAATAGCTGCTACATTAAAATCTCCAGCAGTTGCAATTTTACTAGCCGTGTCTCTGCGTAGCGAATCAACCTTATCAACAGGTTTAATTTGTGCCGCTTTTATCTTGTCTGTTGAATCTTTAATATGCTGTTGAAAGTCAGCATTAGCCTGTTGTTGCTTATTAGTAACGTAAAAAAAAACAATAAACAAAAGCACCAACAGCACAATCCCAATCACCGTATTCTTATCCGTATTCATGTCACTTTTTTAAATGAGCGGCAAAGGTAAGGGAACAGGGCATTGGTGGGAATTGTGATTTTGACGACATTTCAAGGCTTTTTTGTACCCAACTTTTGTACAAAATTTAGCTTCGTTGCGTCGCACACTGCAACGGTTAGATGCTTTACTGAGCCTTTATCGAAGCGTATTTTTAAAGCACAAAAAAAATGCGAAATCATTGACTTCGCATTATAATATCCGTGTAAATCAATTCAATCTGTGTTATCCGTGTTCCTATCCTATCTCTACAATTTTTCCATTTCTACATTTACAAATTCCATCAAAGTTTTAATATGATTTGGCGATAAATTCAACTTTAAACCAGCCGCCTCGTACAACGCAGGCAAGGTTTTAGTACCACCTAAACTAAGTGCATTAATATAATTTTGTAATGCTTGTTGTGGGTTGGCTTGGTACTGCATCCACAAGCCAATAGCACCCAATTGTGCAATGCCATATTCTATATAATAAAATGGCACTTCAAACAAATGCAATTGGCGTTGCCAGGCGATAGCACGGTACATATCTAAGCCAGTAAAATCAATAGTATTGGTAGAAAACTCTTCTAAAATATCAGTCCATTTTGCCGTTCTTTCTGCAACAGAATGAGAAGGATTTTCGTAAACCCAATGTTGAAATTTATCTATAATCGCAATCCATGGAAAAATAGTAATGGTTCTTTCCAATTGATGTTCTTTGGCTCGTTTTAAATCATCAGCATTATCAAAAAAACTTTCCCAATGGTTCATGCTAAAAAGTTCCATTGCCATACTTGCCACTTCGGCAATTTCCATCGGATATTCTTTAAAAGCACTCAACTCTAAATCGTGTGCTAAAAACGAATGTACTGCATGACCACCTTCGTGAACCATCGTTGTTACATCGCTCATTTGCCCTGCGGCATTCATAAAAATAAACGGTGCCCCACTTTCGGCCAAGGGGCAATTATAGCCACCTGGTGCTTTCCCTTTTCTGCTCTCTAAATCAAAGTGTTTCAGTTCATCCATCTTGCGTAAGCAATCAGCAAAAAATGGATTTAATTTTTCAAAACACACTTCCGATTTTGTCAATAAATCAGCCCCAGTTGTAAATGGTTTTAATGGGGTAATACCGGCTGGTTCTGCTTCGGTATCCCAAGGTTTTAAAACGTCCAAGCCAAGTTTTTCTTTTTTCTTAGCGTATATTTTTTCAATCAAAGGCAGCACATGCAATTTCACGGCTTCATGAAAATCAAAGCAATCTTCTTTGGTATAATCGAACCTACCCAACTCTACAAATTTATAATCACGATAGTTGGTAAACCCAGCATTAACCGCCACTTGGTGGCGTTTGGCAATTAATTGCGAATACAAATCATGCATCGCATTTTCATCTTCTAAACGGCGTTCTTGTATTTTGCGATACACTTCTTCACGCAAATTTCTATCGTGACTTTCTAAAAATTTACTTGCTTGTTGCAAGGTATATTCTTGGCCATTTACTTCCACCATCATCTTACCTGCAATAGCACCATATTGTTGCTGCATCACACTTAATTCGGCTTGCAGCGGTATATTTTCTTCTCTAAATAAATCAATACTTTTTTTAACGCTTCGCAGATAAGTAAAATATTTTTCTTGATCCAACTCTGCGGTAAATGGCGATGCAATTAGCTTCTTATTTAACGCATCGGCATAAGGTTGCAACTTCGGCTGAATTTCCATACAGAAATAGGTAAAAGCTTCTTCTAATGCTTTGTCAGTAGTATCGCAAGTCATTTTTATTTGTCGCCAACAAGCATCTTCACTTACCACCGCTTCTACTTCGCTCATGTCCTTCAACCACTGGTTCAAATCGGCAACCGAGCTAATCTCTTTATCTAATAATAATTTAAAATAAGGTTCTAAATTTTCCCAAGTTGTTACTGTAAAATCGGTTGGTAAAAAGTGGCGTACTTGTTTTTTTATATCGGCTGTTAAGGTCATAGTTTTTTGTTTTAGATGGGCGAAAATAGATGTTAATGTGCAGATGAAATAATATGCAGGTATGCAAATTACAGAGTAAATAAAAGTCAACGGTTTACAACTCTTTCACCAATATCACCACATCATGTGGGGCAGTTTCTTTACCCCCAAAATAGGGGAACAATTTGTAGCCAACACCTGTGGGCGAAGGTGAGGTTCGTAACATGGAAGTTTCCCTTCCATCAACCGAAAAAATATAATTATTGGGCAGCACTTTTATGCTACAATTAATGTCTTTGCCAATGGCAATGGTTCCTAAATCTTTATAATCTCTAACACCATTGTTATAATCGTAAGCCCACAGATGCAAACCACCGTTCAGCCAATTCCAACCAAATCTGGCACTATAAATTTGATGGAACATATTGTTATCGGCAAAGCCATACAGTTTATTTATATCGGCTTGGTTAGATGGTAACACATTGGTGTAAACGGCACTGCTATCAAACCTGGCAATAAATTTTTGTTCAGTATAATTGGTAATAATGATTGTAGTAGAATCGTTGTTGGCATAATTTTTCCCTTTACCAATTTTATAAGTGATGAATTTTGGGGAATTATCAACCACAGTAACTGGGGCATCAACAGTAGTTTTCTTGCAACTCACGCTGCAACCAATGATGACTAAAAAGGCGACTAAATATTTCATGGCAAGAAATTATAACTATCTATAAACGGGCAATTGAACAAAATGGTTGTGTGTGAAAATATATGTCTCGCTGATGTCGCTGATTTTCACAGATGCAATCTATTTTGTTAGTAATATATCTCAGACAACAATGGATTGTAAAGGGCTACATAAAACTTATACTCTATCAAATCTGCGTTTTTTCTGAGTCACCTGCGAGAGATAACAATTATTTAATCAATGGTTAAACTTACTTTCGCAGACTAATTTAAACTCAATTTTAGTGGCTGACATCATTCAATTATTACCAGATAACATTGCTAACCAAATTGCTGCTGGTGAAGTTATTCAAAGACCAGCAAGTGCCGTAAAAGAGTTGTTAGAGAATGCAGTAGATGCTGGTGCAACCGAAATAAAATTGATAATTGTAGATGCAGGCAAAAGCTTAATGCAGGTAATAGATAATGGTAAAGGCATGAGTGAGACCGATGCTAGGATGGCCTTTGAGCGTCATGCAACGAGTAAGATAAAAGTAATTGACGATCTTTTTCGTATAAAAACAATGGGCTTTCGAGGTGAGGCTTTGGCAAGCATTGCAGCCGTGGCACAAGTAGAATTAAAAACTCGAAAAACCGAAAATGAACTAGGTACATATATAGAAATTGAGAATAGTATCGTGCTAAAACAAGAGCCTTGTGCCTACCCTATTGGTACAAGCATTAGCATGAAAAACTTGTTTTTTA
>JAYVNQ010000071.1:0-2110 GCA_043758365.1 Chitinophagales bacterium | reverse complement strand
ACTTCACTTTCAACCTCGGCAATTAAAAATTGTGAGCCTTCGTAAAATTGGTTTTCCAATGCCTCTTGGCTGTACATCATTTCAAGCATAAATTCAATTTGCTCTGTTGTAATTATTTTTTTATAAGTAATAGGCCATGTGTTATAAGCAATATTCTGTATGGCATTAATATCTCTAGTTGTGGCTATTCGTATATCGGTTATCATAGTTGGTATTTGATTATTTCTTTTTACTGAAATATTTTTTATTTAAATAATGACTTAGCCAGGCACTACCAGCACCAATTGCTGCACCTGCAAGTACATCGGTTGGGTAATGCTCACCTAAATATAAGCGAGAATAACCAACACTGGAAGCCCAAACATAAGCTGGCACAACTACATACCATTTTTTGTATTGAATAGTCAGTGATGTTGCTAATGAAAAAGCTGTAGATGTATGACCTGATGGCAAAGATTTACCGTTTTCTATTTCATAAGGATAAATTAATAATGGGTACTTTTCGTATGGTCTTTCTCGGTTAATGGTATATTTTAAACCTTGTGTAACGATTGTATTAATAGCCAAACCACCCACTGTTTCCCAACCTTTATTTTGCAGCTTTTTGTCTTTTTTAATAAAGCCAACAATTAACTGTGTTGCAGGCACACCAACACTTATAGCATAAGTAGAAGAAGATGTTTTTTGCCAATAACCCGATGATGGATTTTGTGGGTTAATATCATTTAATAAATTTACTTCCCAGTTTTGTGCTTGCACACAAACCGATATAAATAGTAATACTACAAGCACTTTTATCTTTTGCATACGTGTATTTCAAATTGTAAATTTCAAATTATAAACTCGCCAAACTTTCTTCAATAGTTTTAATTCTAGCTTCTGCGTCAGCTTGTTTTTTCCGTTCAAATTCTATCACTTCTGGCTTGGCATTTTGTACAAAACGCTCGTTAGATATTTTTTTTAATACGCTTTGCAAAAAGTTATGCTGATAGGCTAAATCTTTCTCAAATTCTTTTTTTAAAGCAACAGTATCAACCTCTCTTTCTGCTTGCAAAAAGAACTTATCTTGTTCAACCGCAACTACGATAGAATTAGCGACTGTATCCTTTATAAATTGAAAAGATTTACCAAAAACTTGTTTACAAAAAATATCTTGGATTAAAGCAAATTTTTTTTCATCATTAGTTTGGATTGATAAACTGACCTCTTCTTTAGGTTTTAAATTGTTTTTAGCACGTGCTTCTCGTATTGAAGTAATTGCTTTTTTAAGAAATTCTGCATCTTCAAGTATTTGATATTGAATACTTGAAATTGGGCCAAACTGCTTCACACAAATATGGTCATTCTGCACTCTCAACAGCTGATAAATCTCTTCTGTTACAAATGGCATAAATGGATGTGCTAATTGCATTAATTGCTCAAAAAAATCAACCGTTTTGTTATAAATATTGACACTAATTGGTTGCTCAAAACCAGGCTTAATCCACTCTAAATACCAGCTACAGAAATCATCCCAAACCAAACTATAAATAACTTTTAATGCTTCGCTAATTTTAAATTGAACCATTAAGCCATCTACTTCAATTTGCACTTGTGCTAGTCTATTTTCAAACCAGAGAATCGGAAAGTCGGACGAGTCAGCGAGTCGGGAAGTCGGACTTTCGGTCTCACCGTCTCCTTGACTTTCAGACTGTCTTCCTTCCCACATTTTTACCAACTTCAAAGCATTCCAAAGTTTGTTATTAAAGTTTCTACCTTGTTCCAAACTGCTTTCATCAAACATTAAATCGTTACCAGCAGGCGATGAAAACATAATACCAAAACGAACAGCATCTGCGCCATACTTATCAATTAAACCTAATAAATCAGGGCTATTGCCTAATTGCTTACTCATTTTACGGCCTTGCTTGTCACGCACCATACCAGTAAAATACACGTCTTTAAACGGTGCTTTATCTTTAAAAGCATAGCCAGCCATAATCATTCTTGCTACCCAAAAAAAGATAATATCTTGACCAGTAACCAATGTAGTAGTTGGGAAATAATAATTAGCCTCAGCATTATCAGGATTGCTGATACCTTTAAAAACTTCCATTGGCCACAACCAAGA
>JAYVNQ010000070.1:0-2111 GCA_043758365.1 Chitinophagales bacterium | reverse complement strand
ACTGCTCAAGGTCTCTGTGTACTTGCATCATAAAGTGCGGCAAATTTAAGAGATAGCAATCAGTTGACAGTTGACAGTTTTCGGTTGGTAGGATTACTTACTTTCGCAACCTTATTTACATAGTACGTCTCAAATCATAAATCTTTAATTACTAATGTCTTTATATTCTCAGCGTGGTGTGTCGGCTCAAAAAGAAGAGGTTCACGCAGCCATAAAAAAGTTAGATGCTGGTTTGTATGCCAATGCTTTTTGCAAAATGTATCCTGATTATTTAGGTGGTGATGATAATTATGTAAATATTAGTCACGCCGATGGTGCTGGTACCAAAAGTATTTTAGCCTATCTGTACTGGAAAGAAACTGGCGATGCAAGCGTTTGGAAAGGCATTGCACAAGATGCTGTAGCTATGAATTTGGATGATTTATTATGCGTTGGCGTGGTAGATAATTTGTTGTTTTCATCAACTATTGATAGGAACAAATCTGTGATATCTGGCGAAGTTTTAGAAGCCGTAATAAATGGTACGCAGGAGTTCTTCAATCAACTAAAAGAATATGGTGTAAAAATTCATTATTTAGGTGGTGAAACTGCCGATGTGGGTGATGTGGTAAGAACGATTGCTGTAAACGGTACTATGACGGCAAGATGGCCGAAAGATAAGCTTATAACTAACGATAAAATTGATGTTGGTGATGTGATTGTTGGCTTTTCAAGTAGTGGGCAAGCAACTTACGAAACTGAGTATAATAGTGGTTTGGGAAGCAATGGTTTAACCAGTGCTAGGCACGATGTGTTAAGTAAGTTTTATGCTGAAAAATATCCCGAAACATTTGAGCCAAAACTTAACAGTGAAGTTGTATATATTGGTAAAAATAAAATAGAAGATACAGTAACAATTAATGGTCAAGCGTTAACTATTGGCAAGCTACTTTTATCGCCTACAAGAACCTATGCACCATTACTAAAAGCCATACTGGCAAAGCATTTTAGCGATATTAATGGTATTATACATTGCAGCGGTGGTGGGCAAACAAAGTGCTTAAAATATTTACCAAAACCAATGAAAATTGTTAAGGATAATCTATTTGAAGTACCATCCATTTTTAAGCTAATTAAAGAAAATTCGGGGGCAGATTTTAGAGAAATGTATCAAGTTTTTAATATGGGTCATAGGCTAGAAATTTTTACCAATCAGCAAACGGCTTTGCAAATGATTGACATTGCAGCATCGTTTAACATTGAGGCAAAAATTATTGGCAGGGTAGAAGCGTCAATCGAAAAAGAGCTATTGTTAAAAGGTAGTTTTGGGGAAATAGTTTATTAAAATTGTTCGCTACTTTTATAGCCTATATTTATTTTTTTTCTTTTATTTAAATCATTGTAATTATAATTTGTATCATGGCTGAAACAGTAATATCACTACAAAACGTCAATATATTTCAGGGGTCTAACCTTATTTTACAAGATGTAAATTTTACTGTAGAAAAAGGCGAATTTGTATACCTAGTTGGTAAAACTGGCACAGGAAAAAGTAGTTTGCTCAAAACATTGTATGGCGATTTAACCTTAACTCAAGGCGAAGCATCGGTAGTAGGATTTGATTTAAAAAAAATGGATTGGAAAAAAGTGCCCTTTTTGCGTAGAAATTTAGGGGTTGTGTTTCAAGATTTTCAACTGTTGACTGATAGAAGTGTACACGAGAATTTGAAATTTGTTTTAAAAGCAACTGGTTGGAAGGACGAACGTTTAATGGAAGAAAAAATTAATGATGTTTTAAATAAAGTAGGCTTAAAAAGTAAAGGCTTTAAAATGCCTTTTGAAATGAGTGGTGGTGAGCAACAACGTGTAGATATTGCTAGAGCTTTATTAAACTCGCCCAAATTAATTTTAGCTGATGAACCTACTGGCAATTTAGATCCTGAGACTAGTGATGAAATTATGCAATTACTATTTCAAATTGGAGAAGATTATGGTACCACCATTATTATGGCCACACACGATTTTATTGTTATCAATCGTTACCCATCTCGTATGTTGAAAACCGAAAGAGGCAAAGTATTAGATAGCGGCAATATTATACCACAAACAAATTAAAAATTACTAAAATGAAA
>JAYVNQ010000069.1:0-6758 GCA_043758365.1 Chitinophagales bacterium | reverse complement strand
TATGGCGAATGGTGACAGCAGGTAATAATGTACTGCACTGCAGGATTTTCATCTAACTTATTAATGGTCTCTTTATACCATGCTAATTGCTTTTGCTCATTACTGCTAGAAAGCGAACCGAAATTTGAATTGAGCATTACAACCGCCACCGAATCTACTACCTCGTAATAACCTGTAGCTACGTGATTTGGGAAAAAAGTTTGAAACTTTCGCTGGCCCTTGATTGACTTACCCATTACTTCATGGTTACCGAGAGCAGCATGTACTGGTATGCCAATGTTTCGGCAACTGTCAAGGTATTTTTTCATTGGCTTCCAAGCTTTATTGCTTGTGCCAAGAGAAACCACGTCGCCTAATAAAAACAACGATAATGGATGGCGAGCGGCAATATTGTTAAAGATCATCTCTGTTGCCTTTCGGTTGTTATTATCCTTTAAAAAAACGCTTTCTATCCATAACGGGGCTTGCGTATCACTTGCAAAAGCTATTTCGTTATCATATTTTGCATCGGTGGCATTCATCATTATCAACTGGCTTTTTATTGATGATATGTGCAGTACCAATACACTACATAGTATGATGAATTTACTTTTCATTGGTTACCATTTAAAAAATTTCCATACTAATTGCACCTGAACACAGGCTACTGCATTTGTTGTTTCAGAGGCATCCATATATTTAAGTTCAGAAGCAATACCAAGTGTTTTTGATAATGGTACCGTATAAGAAACTGCTGCTACCCAACCTAGGCTTGCCTTGGTTGAACTGGCTTTTCCATCATATCTTAATTTTGAATTTAAAAAGTAAACACCCGTGCCAACAAATGCATTAAAGCGTTTCGTAATGGGCATTGACCATTCTACCAAAAATGGGATGGCATTTAATGCAACCTTACCAACTGTATCTTTTAAAGTGTAAGTGTAAAAAGTTATATAACCCGTTTCTGCGCCAAGACGCAATAAGTGGTCTGGATGCCACATAACCCTTACTGTTGCCAATGGATTCAATTTTGTAACGTCTGTTTTTAAGAAAGTAGTGGTACCACCTCCGCTAGCATAATAGCCAAGACCACCGCTTATATATGCCACCAATGCGTAACCATGACCTTCACGTTTTTCCGGAAGAAATTCACCACCACTACTCTTAGTTTGTGCAAAGCCAACAGTTGCCATTGAAAGCAAAAAGTAAGTTGCTGTGATATGTTTTATTTTATTGCCTAACATAATGATAATAAGCTGTTACTGAAGGATAATTAGTTAATATGCCGTCAAATTTTCCATTGGTCATAAAATCGTAGATACTTGCAGGCACGTCTAAAGTCCATACATAAGCTCGTCTGCCCGCTGCGTGTACTTTATCTACATCCTCGTTTTGTTTGCCGAGTGTCCAGCGAGGCGCCCAAATAGATGCATTTGTTTTCTCTACATTTTCTAATGACAACTCACATATTGATGGGGTAGTTTTGTAATCTTTTAGCGCCAAAAAATTATTTAGGGCATCATCGTCGGGCATGCCAATACATATTTCTACTTTTCTGCCAATGGCTGCGGCTTTTGCAGTAAATTCTTTTTGCATGGCATGCACTAGATCCATATTACCGTTGTATTTTGTATCAAGCCAAACAAAATTGATGGGGGTGTTATACACTACCGCGTTTAAGGCTTCACGGAGTGTGGGTATGCGTTCCCCTTTAATTAAACGCACCAATGTGCTTAATTGTGTGTAACTGTAATTGTCAATATCGCCAAACAGTCCGCATTTTTGTATTACCCTTTCGTTTAAAGATTTGTCATGAAACAAAATAGGTACACCATCACTGGTAAAACGTACATCTACCTCAACGCCAGCGGCTCCGAACTGAGCGGCCAGTTTTATTATCTCTACTGAATTTTCCGATGCCGGTAATAAGTCTGACGTACGGCCACCACCTCGGTGAGCCACAATTTCAAGGGGTTTAGCACTGTACAAAGGGCGTACGTATTTTAAAGAAATTTCTTGGTCAGGCATTAGGGAGCCATTGCCATAAACACCATTAATAACAATGGTATCGGTGGCCCCAAAAGCAATATTGTTTAGTAATTTATCTGCACCTCCCTTGCGGCTTATAGTTAAGCGAACCGCACCAGTTTCGGTATTTACCCTCTTGCGCCAATAACCGTTAAACAATATATTGGTATCAAGCCTTTTGGCTTCGCAAATAAAATAGCCCACTTCTTTTTCGCAAAAAATAGAGAGGTTAAAAGTTGTATCGCTATTATTTGCCGTATAACTCCATTTTAAAACCGCTGTATCGCCAAAAGTACCGTTACCATTTGTAATGGCATATACACCCTCAATTCTTGCATTAATATTACTTTTTAACGCAACCGCCTTGGAAGAATCGAAGGCATTCCATTTTGTATCGGGCAATGGTGCACTAAACTCCTTTTTACAAGCTGCAAAAAGCAATACGGAAATAGATAATATAGTTAAGTGTTTTTTCATAATATAAGGCCAACAGTTACTTCGGGATAATAAATATTACGTTGAAAGGTCTCGAACAATGCCCAGGTTTGCCAGAAAAAATCGGTGTAGATTGCTCTAAAACCCAGCGTTAAACTGTGGTGATTGTACAAAGGCTGTTCTAGTATTATAGAAAAAGCAGACCCGCTGAATAGCCTGTAATTTCCAGCAACTAAGTTTTCGCCTGCATGAGCTTTAAAGGATAGATTCATTAAAGCCTCGGCCTTTATAGTAAGTAATATCTTATTGTTAAACTGATAACCCAAAGAAAGGTTGGGGGTATTTAACCAGCCACCACCCCTTGTTTTAAACCCTTCTGTAGTAATAAAGCCAAACCACCATGCAACATCATCACCCATTGCAACTGATAATTTATTTGTAATGGGCGTAGCCCAACGCGGACCAAGGCTCACCATATTCTGCAATACTTGTGCATTAATCCGACCATCTAGATATAATCTTTTAGATACTTTTTTTAATACATGAAAATCAATTGCTGGAACACGGTAATGCTGCTCTTCCGTAATTTCTTGCGGCATAGTTGTAAGTACAAAGCCAAGTGAAGACTTCCAATGTTTTTCCATTGGGTATGGAAAAAAAACGCTTTTTGCATAAATTTGCGGTATCGTATCTCCTTGGCAATATGCATTACTAGCGGCAATGACAATTATACAAACAATGGAAAAAGCTTTTATAACAAATAAGGATAGCAGTGTTTTCATAACCAATATATTCGCCAGTGTGCGGTTCAATTTGATTTGCAAACATCAAAAAAATCGTGCCGCTGGTTGCTATTGCAGTTTTTATATTGGGCTTTAAGGAAGATTTATACTGCTGTAGATTATAAACTGCTTCTGAAGTGCTAGAATAATTAGGGTGTTAATAACATAAAAAATATTTTTTATGTGTAGTATGAAATGCCATTATAAATATTTTCAATAGCATGAATTAGGCAACTAACAACTATTTACTAATAACTTTTAACGTTTGGCAATTATTGAAGCGAGTGCAAAAAGCTCAAGTGTGCGACGCAACAAAAGCATCATAGATATTCAAAAGCTGGTTACCAAAAAAAAGCTAAAACAATCTTATTTTCTACTGCTTCTGCCACCCAAACCCAATGCTCCCAATAAGCTACGAGTAATAATGCTTGCAGCAGTTCGCCCAACCTGCTTTACAATGGGATTATTAAAAAAACTTTCTACTTTTTCAGTGGTTGTTTTACTCTGTATTTCTTCAGATTTTTTTGTTGCTTCAAGCAATTTAGCCGTTAATATTTCGTAGGCACTTTCGCTATCCATTGCCTCGGCATATTTGTGAGCAATTTTACTTTTACTAACTATTCCATCTATCTCTATATCGCTCAAAATATCCATACGGCTATTTGGCGGACATAGCATGGTATGTACCAAAGGCGTTGGTACACCTTTTTCGTTTAGCAAGGTTACAAAAGCTTCACCAATACCAAGCTGGGTAAGCAATTCATCGGTTTTGTAAAAATTGGTTTCCGGAAAATTTTCTGCTGCTTGCTTAATTGTTTTTCTATCGGCAGCTGTAAAAGCCCGTAACGCATGTTGAATTTTTAACCCCAATTGGCTCAATATGGCAGCAGGTACATCTTGCGGATTTTGGGTACAGAAAAATATGCCAATACCCTTACTACGAATGAGTTTAATAACGGTTTCTATCTGTTGCAACAACGCATCGCTGGCCTCGTTAAATACCAAATGTGCCTCATCAATTATCAATACTAATTTCGGTTTATCAAGGTCGCCTTCTTCAGGGCAAATGGCGTACAATTCTGCCAATAATTGCAGCATAAATGTTGAGAATAATTTTGGTCGATCCTGCATTTCGGTAACACGCAAAATATTTATCATCCCACGGCCATCATCGCTAATACGCATCAAATCTTCTACTTCAAAACTCTTTTCGCCAAAAAAAACATCGGCACCTTGTTGTTGCAATTCTATCACTTTACGCAAAATAGTTCCAGTGCTTGTAGTAGAAATTTTGCCATAAGTTTTTTCAATTTCTGCCTTGCCTTCATCACCAATATATTGTAATACTTTAATAAAGTCTTTCAAGTCTAGCAATGGCATTTTAGTATCATCGCAATACTTAAATATCATGGCTACTAAACCACCTTGCGTATCGTTTAAACCAAGAATTTTACTTAGTAGAATAGGGCCAAACTCACTAACTGTAGCACGAAGTTTAACGCCTTTGCCGTTGGTTAAGGTGAGCAACTCGGTTGGGTAAGCCGAAGGTTTATAGTTGATATTTAGCTTTGTACAGCGGTCGGCAATTTTATCGTTTAGAATGCCTGCGGCGGCAATGCCACTAAGGTCGCCTTTTATATCCATTAGCACTACTGGCACACTGTTATCGCTCAAGTGCTCACTAATCATTTGCAAGGTTTTGGTTTTACCTGTACCTGTTGCACCTGCAATCAAACCATGACGGTTCATAGTTTTTAGTGGCAAAAACACATCAGCCCCACTAACTACTTCACCATTAAAAACGGCACACCCAATTTTTACATTATCGCCTTTAAAGGTATAACCTGCTTTTACTGCTTCTAGTAATTGATCTGCTGTTGGCATTGTTAGAAATTTGGCGGCAAGATAATAAAAGGTGAGATGCAATTAAACTCATCACTATGTTACGCTTAGCCCTACACAAATCCCATATCGCCGCTTTTAACAAAACCTTGGTACGATGTTTTAAGGATATATTCAGCAAACATTATCTTTAACGAATTATATAAAAATAAAAATTATGGAAGGAAGAAAATACCGGATTCTATTATGTGAAGACGATACCAACTTGGGCATGGTTTTAAAAAATTATTTAGAACTTAACGACTATGAAGTAGTTCTTGAACGTGATGGCAGACTTGGTTTAGCTGCTTTTCAACGTGAAAAATTTGACATTTGCTTGTTAGACGTAATGATGCCACATGTAGATGGTTTTACTTTGGCAACAGATATTCGTGATGTTGATTTGGATATTCCTTTGTTCTTTTTAAGTGCAAAAACGATGAAAGAAGATTTAATTAAAGGCTACAACCTTGGAGCCGATGATTATATTACTAAACCCTTTGATAGCGAGGTGTTGCTACTAAAAATAAAAGCTATTTTAAAGCGTAACGAGGAGGAAAATCGCATCAACGAAAATATTGAATTCGATTTAGGCGTTTATCATTTTAATCCAAAATTGCGCCAATTGATTCACCCAGATAACACGCAAACTTTATCGCCAAAAGAAAACGATTTATTGAAAATGTTGGCCGAACATAAAAACGATTTATTGCCACGGGAACGTGCCTTGAAGAAAATTTGGGGTAGCGATACTTATTTTAATGGTCGCAGCATGGATGTATACATTGCCAAGCTTCGCAAGTACCTAAAAGACGATGAAAAAATTGAAATCGTTAATATTCATGGTAACGGTTTTAGATTAGTAGCACCATAAAATCATTTAAAATATACTTAACAAAAAGGCACAAGGCTTATAAACCCTGTGCCTTTTTTTATTGTGTAGTGAGCTGCAAACCATTTATCAGCTTGGGTTGCGTCGCACACTGCATCGTTTAGGTAATTTATTGAGCTTTTACCGACGCGTATATTTTAGCCACAAAGCCAATGAGCAAATCCGTCTGAACCTGTGTCATCTTAGCTCCTTCAACTAGGTATCAAGGCACAATATTTATCATTCTGTTTTTTACAAAAATTATTTTCTTGGGCGCTTTGCCCCCCAGCCATTTTTGTATGGTTTCATTTGCTAACACAATTTGTTCTACGGTGGTTTGCGCTGCATCTAAAGCAATGGTAATATTGGCACGCACTTTACCATTAATACTAATTGGATAATCTTTAGAACTTTCAATTAAAAATTGAGAATTAAGAATTGGAAATTCTGCATCAATAATTAAGCTAGTGTTACCCAAAGCACTCCATAATTCTTCTGCAATATGCGGTGCATAAGGCGTTAGCAGGATTAGCACTTTCTCTAAAATTTCCTTTTTGTTACACTTATTATCTGCCAGATCATTTACACAAACCATAAAAGTAGATACGGCTGTATTAAAGCTAAAGCGTTCAGTATCGTCTTCTATTTTTTTAATGGTACGATGTAGAATTTTCAACTCTTCCGGTGTGGCTTTTTCATCGTTCCAAACCTTGCCTTTTACATCATCGTAAAACAAGCGCCATAGTTTCTTTAAAAAGCGATGTACCCCTTCAATACCTTTT
>JAYVNQ010000068.1:0-6771 GCA_043758365.1 Chitinophagales bacterium | reverse complement strand
ACTTGGATAGTTATTTCGCACATAACTACACCTTAACGTATCAGAAACCACTGTAATTTTATACATCCGAAATAGCATACATTTTAGATCACTACCTTATTTTTTATTTCAAAAACTTAGTAATCTCTTCGCTATCAGGTTCGGTTTTGCTAGGAAAATAAGCTAACATTTTACCGTTTTCATCTAGCATAAACTTGTTGAAGTTCCAACCAATCTTGGCATCTAAAACCCCGTTTTCAGTTTTGCTGGTAAGCCATTTATAAATTGGTGCAGCATCATCGCCTTTAACACTTATTTTACTAGCCATAGGAAATGTAACGCCAAAATGTGCTTTACAAAATTGAACGATTTCACCATCCGTACCTGGTTCTTGGCTACCGAAATTGTTTGCAGGAAAACCAACAATCACCAACTTGTCTTTATGTGCTTCGAACAACTTTTGCAACCCCTCATACTGGCGTGTGTAGCCGCATTGTGAAGCCACATTTACCACTAAAATTTTTTTGCCTTTGTATTTTGCGAAATCTATCAAACCACCATCAATACTTTTTACTTTAAAGCTGTGTATTGATTTATTAGCAGGTAATGTAAACGCTGTAAGCATAGCTACTGTTACTACTGTTACTACTGTTAAGAAATATTTCATATTTTATTTTTTTTAATGAAGACAAATTTGAAGCAATAAAGTTGACCGTTTTTTGTAAAATGATAAGCGGCTTTTATTTTACCACATGAATACACAGGCACATAGCAATTCAAAAAACTATTAAAAATCTATGTGGCTACTGTGCCTATGTTGTGATATTTATTGTTTCTCATAGCAGCCTAAATCTGGCAATCCACCGAGGGTTCTTGCGTTACCGTCTAAATCAAACAAAAAGCTTGTATTAGCCCCTTTGTTTATGCAAGGCGACGTTGCTTTTAAATGAAAATTAAAATATCGCCGCCCTATGTCAATACTATCAAAAACTGGTAATTGATTTTTAAGTGAATTAGTAATGGTTGCATTGTTTGCAGGTATATCATTTTTAACTTTATACAACACATTTGTAAGATTAACATTAAATGCGGCAGTTGCATTTTTTACCAAACTAACTTCATCATCTACCAAACCACCTTCGCCATAAATTATGCTATTTTGAATGGTAATATTTAAATTATTTATTTGATTTACTGAATTACTGTTACTGATAGTGGCAACTGGATTTTTATGCTCAACATAATTATTACCATAGCTACTAAATGTGCAATGGTTAAAGCTATAAGTACCGCCACTACTGATGTACAGGTTATAACCACTATTACTTATCAAACAGTTTCGTGCAGAAATACTACTGTTGTTACCGCCAATTGCCACATCATAAATATTATCTAACACACATTCGTTAAGTGTTAGTTTAGGGTTGGCATTTGTAGCTAGCGATTGAGCAATAACACCTTGATACGCATTTTTTAAAACACAGTATTGCATGGTATTGTCAACACTTTTTTTGGTAAAATAAATGCCAGGCCAAGCACCCGGATAATTGCGGTAAGGATCATCAATTCTATCACCTTGAAAGCGGATTCTCGTAGTATCATATTTCTCGCCAATTGCCTTTAGTGTGCCATTTACCAAAATAGGAGCATCTGCATGCAAATACACTTTGCTTCCCTTATTTATGGTGAGCGTTTTGCCTTCATTTACGGTTAAAGTTCCTAACAAAACAATGGGTAATTTATTAGTCCAAACGGTATCTTTTGTTACTGTGGCATTACGTAAAAAATAAGCATTTTGCCCATACGCTTCTAATTGTAAAAAACGATTGTTCCCGTTATAGGTAATTTTAATACTATCCCTAACCACAAAAGGTAAATTAGCGACAGTTGGATTAATGCTCACAGTTACAAAACCATAAATACTGTCATTTGGCTCTATCTCAATATTAGTAAGAATTGTAGCTCCAACACCATCAATATTCATTTTAAAAAAAGAAGTACTACCACCCATTAATTGCACGTTACTTATAATAAGTTTTTGGCTATTGGGATTATAAATACGAAAGTATTGAGTGGTAGAACCTGTAGTTGTAAAAACGGTATCAAAATGAAGGGTGTCTTCTGATAAACGCAGCAATGCATTTGGGCTTGTAATAATGCTATCTTTTTTACAACCATTAATAAAATTGATTGCAACAATGGCGATGATAAAAATAGTAGCTGACTTAAAAATAGTGCGATTCATTATGCCAAAATTAACGGTGGTAATTGATGCAGCCAAGAGTTGTATTTTAGTTTTAGTAACTCTACTATATGGCACAAGCAACGGTAACGATGCTCAGTTTAGTGTTTGGTATTTGTAAAATTTCACGGCCGCAAGCTTCAAGTGTAGCACCAGTTGTGGTAATATCATCTACCAATAAAATATGCTTGCCTTGCAGTTGTGCAGCATCTTCAATTGCAAAAACACCTTCCATATTTTGCCAACGGCTTACCCTGTCTTTATTGGTTTGCGATTGTGTAAAAACGGTTCGTACCACAGCATTTGTAACTACTGGTTTTCGCAAAATAGTTGCAATACCATCGCATATTAATGTAGATTGGTTGTACCCACGTTTAGCTTCTTTTCTAACGTTCAAAGGCAATGGTACTAACACTTGCACATCTTTAAACCTATCAGATGATTGCAATTGTTTCCCAATTAACGTACCCAAAAAAATACCCATCTCTTTATTATTTTTATATTTTAATTGAGAGATGAGGTGTTGCAATAAACCATCTTTTGTAAAGTAATAACCTGCAGCCGCAGACTCTAACTTCAAGCGACCATAAAAGCTTTTCTCAACTGGATTATCAGAAACATTTATAAACCCAGTTTCAGGTAATTCGTGAGAACATTTAGCACATAAAAAACTATCATCACTCAACACATCGCTTCCACAACCTTCACAATTATGCGGGTATAATAAATGGCTAAGATTATTAAGGTAAGACTTGATGGTTGCCAGCATTTATTAATTTTTTGCATCTAAAATAACAGGTGTTTTGCCGCCGCCCATTATAATTATTTTACTATTGGGAGATGTAATTAAGCCCTTGGTAACCTGTATTTGTTCGTACTGTAATTGTTTATCGGTAAGGCCGCTACTCATAATTCGTTGATAGTCTGCAATACCCTGAGCCTCTACCCTTTTACGTTCGGCTTCTTGCTTTTCTTTTTGCAACACAAATTCCATTTTTTGGGCATCTTGTTCAGCTTTAATTTTCTCTTCAATAGATGCTTTTACGGTTGCTGGTAAGGTAATATTTCGTACTAATAATTGCTCAAGCACTAAGCCTCTTTTCTTAAAATCTTCATCAATTGTTTTAAAAATCCGTAACTGAAATTCGTCTCTTTTTACACTGTACAAATCAACAGCAGTATAGTACACAGCGTTATCTCTAATTTTTGTACGTGTTATTGGACGAACAATTTTATCCTTAAAATCTAATCCTGTTTCTCGAATAATATTGGGTGCATCTTTCGACAGTACACGGTACAAAACGGTCAAATCCATTGTTACTTCTAAGCCGTCTGCCGTTAATGTATGAATGGCATCATCGCCTTCTTTATCGCCTTCATTATGTACACCACTCATGGTATAATTTTGGGTTTTAATATCAATTTTACTCACTTCAACCAAGGGATTTACAAATGTTAAACCACTCGTAATCACATCGTCTTGTACCTTACCAAACATCGATTTTACACCAATTTGCCCAGCATCAATCTGCTTAATACAAGATGTAGAAATACCCAACAACACTAGCACCAAACCAGTAATGCGTATAGGTTTTATAAATTGCGATAAGGCTGTATTTTGATTTTTTAAAGCACCTGCTGCTAGAAAAACAATCAAGCCAAGAATAATAAGTATCATGATTTTTTATTTAAGATATAAAGGTATATCGCAATTGCTGATTTGAGATTTTTGATTTTTGTACTCAAAGTTTTTTGGGGCTACAATCCTCAACTCTTTTATCAACTATCGTTCGGGCTGTTCACTACAAGTCCTAAACCTCCGTTGGGGCTTTCAGCCACCAACAGGGTTTCTGGGCTTTCCGTTGCCATCCCGCAGCCTTTCAACCGTTGAATTTCAACTCAGCAAACCTTTCACAATTCTAATTCACCATTAAACAAAAAATATATTTCACCAATAAATTTTAGCTTCTATCTTTACAAAACTAACGTTAGTTAGTTTTTTCGTTTTGGCCTCTAACAATTTGCCCCAGTAGTATGAATTTTCAGTTATCAGAAATTACACAACAAGTGGCTCAAACCACAAAAGACTTCGCCCTGCATCATATTTACCCCCATGTGATGCAGTGGGACGAAGCCCAAACTTTTCCCGTAGAATTATTTAAAGAAATGGGCAAACTCGGCTTAATGGGTGTGCTTGTGCCTGAAGAATATGGAGGTGCTGGGCTTGGTTATTTTGAATACAACGCAATAATACAAGAAGTGGCAAAAGTTTGTGGGTCTATTGGCCTAAGTGTTGCAGCACATAATTCACTTTGCACTAATCATATTCTCACTTTTGGCAACGAGGAACAGAAGAAAAAATATTTACCAAAGCTTGCTACCGCTGAATTTATTGGTGCTTGGGGCTTAACAGAGCCAAACACGGGCAGCGATGCCGGTAATATGAAAACCACAGCTATAAGGCAAGGTAATAATTGGTTAATTAACGGCACAAAATGTTGGATAACCCATGGTAAAAGTGGTGATGTAGCCGTGGTAGTTTGTCGCACTGGCGAACCAAGAACCAAGAACAATTGTACAGCCTTTATAATTGAAAGAAATACAGCAGGTTTTTCTGCTGGCAAAAAGGAAAATAAACTAGGTATGCGTGCCAGCGAAACCACCGAAATGATTTTTGATAATTGCATAATCAGCGATAGCCAACGTTTGGGCGAAGTTGGTGATGGTTTTTATCAAGCGATGAAAATATTGGATGGTGGACGGATTTCCATCGCCGCATTATCTGTTGGTATAGCAAAAGGTGCTTATGAAGCGGCTTTGCAATATTCAAAAGAAAGGCACCAGTTTGATAAACCTATTTCAAGCTTTCAAGGAATTAGTTTTAAGTTGGCAGATATGGCTACGGAAATTATGGCAGCCGATTTATTGGTGCAACAAGCTTGTGACTTGAAAATGCGTGGTAAAACCATTACCAAAGAAGGAGCTATTGCAAAATATTATGCCAGCGAAGTAGCTGTAAAAACGGCAACAGAAGCGGTGCAGATTTTTGGTGGATATGGCTACACAAAAGATTTTCCTGTAGAAAAATATTATAGAGATGCCAAGCTTTGTACCATTGGCGAAGGCACTAGTGAAATACAAAAAATAGTTATTGCAAGAGAGGTTTTGCAAGGGTAAATTTTTAGTTTTGGTTGCTTGCTTAATAGGCCTTCCTTTTTAGGAGGGCTTTTTTATGCAAATGATTTTCACCACATACGTAAATAGCCACATAGAAAATGAATGACGTAAATCTATCGAACCTGTGTAGAAGAATCTTTTAACTCTGCGGTAAGTTTAACTGTTACCACCAAAAATATTATCAACAGCACCGCCCAGCATTGGGAATTTTTCTTTTACAAAACCTACAATAGTTGCAATGGCTTTTTGTGCTTGTTCGTCAGTTAAATTGGCTTCTGCTTTTAGCTTTTCTATTAGTTCGTTCATAAGAATAATTTATAAAGAATTCGTTTGATAATTCCACCTTTAGTAATCAGGGATTCTACGCCACTTTCAACATACTAATCTTGCTTTTATTAAACATATTAAGCGAATAATCTAGTGTGATGTGCAACTTAGTTTCGCCTTTGCCTGGCAATTCAAACATCGCATCTGTTAAAATACTTTCGCAAATACTACGTAATCCTCTTGCTCCCAATTTATATTCCAATGCTTTTTCAACCATAAAATCGTACACGTCCTCATCAAAAGTTAAAGCAATACCCTCCATATCAAAAAGGCGGTTGTATTGTTTTATTACTGAGTTTTTTGGTACTGTTAAAATGCTTCTCAGCGTCTCAGCATCTAAAGGATTTAAGTGTGTAACAACTGGTAAACGACCTAATAATTCAGGTATCAAACCAAAGCTTTTTAAGTCTTGTGCGGTAATAAATTGTAATAAGTTTTTCCGTTGGTAATCCTGCATTTCTTTATTCACATTAAAGCCAATGGCATTAGTATTTACCCTACGAGCAATTACTTTATCAATACCATCAAATGCACCACCACAAATAAAGAGAATGTTTTTTGTATCTAATTTTATCATTTTTTGGTCAGGGTGTTTTCTACCGCCTTGAGGTGGCACCAACACTTCTGTACCTTCTAACATTTTCAATAATCCTTGCTGTACACCTTCGCCACTAACATCTCTTGTAATACTCGGATTATCGCTTTTACGGGCAATCTTATCAATTTCATCAATAAATACAATGCCTTTTTCAGCAGCAGCAACATCATAGTTACAAGCTTGTAATAAGCGGCTTAGCATGCTTTCTACATCTTCGCCTACATAGCCGGCTTCTGTAAAAACGGTAGCATCTACAATGGCAAAAGGCACATTTAACATGCGGGCTATTGATTTAGCCAGCAAAGTTTTGCCGGTGCCGGTTTCGCCCACCATAATGATGTTGCTCTTTTCAATCTCTACTTCATTTTCTACTTTCTGGTTCAGTCTTTTATAATGATTGTATACTGCAACTGCTAAAATCTTTTTAGCATCATCCTGTCCTATAACA
>JAYVNQ010000067.1:0-2119 GCA_043758365.1 Chitinophagales bacterium | reverse complement strand
GGCGACTCTAATTTTAGGCTTGCCACATCACTAGAATCCTTTACAATTTTGGTTACACTTAAACCGTCATCATAGTAGTGGGTTATTTTAATAACTCTTACAAAACTGCTACTATTTTTTACTGCATACGAAATGGCTTCAATTTTTTTACTATCAACAATTTCTGTTTTTGTTGTTTCGTTACTCAGCTCTAAAAGTCCACTAAACAATGGCTTATAGGTTACAACCGCTAATAACATACCTACTAGCATAATCCATTTTCTACCCACTTTATCGCTCCAGCCACCAAAAATTACAAAGCCCGGTGTTGCAAAAACAATTGCCCAAATCAATATAGTTCTACTCTGTTCAAAATCTATTTTACAAACATTTTCTATAAAACTTTGGGCATAAAACTGTCCAGTATACCAAACCACACCTTGCCCCATGGTTGCCCCAAATAATGCCAGCAAAACCATCTTTAAATTTTGCTTTTTGCCAAAGCTTTCTTTTAGTGGATTGGTGGATGTTTTTCCCTCGGCTTTCATTTTGCTAAACAATGGGCTTTCGCTCATTTTTAGGCGTATGTAAATAGACAAACCTACCAACGCAATTGATACCCAAAAAGGTACTCGCCAACCCCAATCGCCAAAGGCTTCAACACCTAATGATTTTCGGGTAATTAGTATAACGCCCAACGATACAAATAAACCCATAGTGGCAGTAGTTTGTATCCAACTTGTGTAATAGCCACGCCTATTTGCTGGCGAATGTTCGGCCACATAAGTAGCGGCACCACCATACTCGCCACCCAAAGCCAAGCCTTGTATTAAACGTAATAATAATACCAAAATAGGTGCAGCATAGCCAATAGTATCAAAAGAAGGGATTAAACCAATGGCAAACGTAGAGCCGCCCATTAAAACTAACGTAAGCAGGAATGTATATTTTCTACCAACAATATCGCCTAGCCTACCAAATACCAATGCACCAAAAGGACGTACAATAAAGCCTGCGGCAAAGGTAGCCAATGTACTAAGCAAAGCCGCAGTAGGATTGGTTTTTGGGAAAAATTGAGAAGCTATAATGGGTGCTAAACTTCCAAAAATATAGAAGTCGTACCACTCAATTAATGTACCCATTGAAGATGCCATGATGACTTTGCGGATGGCACTTTTATTTAATTCCATAAGGCGTTAGTTGATTATAGTTACTTGAGGAACGAAAAATACAGAATAAACCAATTCATTGAAGTAATGAAGCAGAGAAATCATTCAAAGCATTACATAAGTGATATAAATTCATTCGTAAAATTCACCGTAGCAAATTATCTTCATCCCCTAAAACCTAACAAAAGAAATACTCAACAAGACATGTCATATCCATACCAAATAAAATCATTTGAAGACTATCAAATTGCTTACAAAAAAAGCATCGACAACCCAGAAGATTTTTGGGGCGAAATAGCTGAACACTTTATTTGGAAAAAGAAATGGGACAAAGTGTTGGACTGGAATTTTACCGAACCCAAAATTGAGTGGTTTAAGGGTGGCAAACTCAACATTACCGAAAATTGTATTGATAGGCATTTAGCAACACAAGGCGAGAAGCCAGCCATTATTTGGGAACCAAATAACCCCGATGAGAGAACCCGCATTGTAACCTATAACCGTTTACACAAAAGGGTTTGCCAATTTGCACAGGTGCTAATAAACAATGGTGTAAAAAAAGGTGACCGAGTTTGTATTTATATGGGTATGGTACCAGAATTGGCTTATGCGGTTTTGGGTTGTGCCAGAATTGGAGCTATCCATTCAGTAATTTTCGGTGGCTTTTCTGCACAAAGTATTGCCGATAGATTATACGATGCAGGCTCTGAATTTATTGTTACCTGCGATGGGGGTTATCGTGGTGAAAAAGTGATTCCATTAAAGCCAATTATTGATGATGCGTTAATTGGTAATCGCACCATAAAAAAAGTAATTGTTTATACTCGCACCCGTACGCCAATATCTATGCTAAAAGGTCGTGATGTAAGGTGGGAAGATGAAATGGAATTTGCAGAGCAGCAAGTTGAAAAAAATGGCGTGGTATCTTTTCCAGCGGTAGCAATGGATGCCGAAGACCCATTATTTATTTT
>JAYVNQ010000066.1:0-6782 GCA_043758365.1 Chitinophagales bacterium | reverse complement strand
GCTACAACTCAACCGTAGCAATGATTATGGCTGTATTTTGGTTATTATTATATGTGGTTGTAAATCTTACTTCTATCTTGTATTTGGGTGCATTAGCTATTAACGGTATATCTGGTATTGATACGAATTTATGTATGTATGCGTTGGCCTCATTTGCCATTATCATTGCGCTTGGTGGTATGAAGGTAATTGGTTACACAGACGTTATTCAAGTTGTATTTTTAATTTTTGGTGGTTTAGTAACCACTTATTTAGCATTGGATAGAGTTGCTGAATTAAACAATCAGCATGGTGTGCTAAATGGTTTTAATTACATGATGAACCAGTCTAACGATCATTTTCACATGATATTGAAAAAAGACAATCCTAACTTTCCAAGTTTGCCAGGCTTAACCGTATTATTAGGTGGTATGTGGATTGTGAACCTTAACTATTGGGGCTGTAACCAGTACATCACACAACGTGCATTGGGCGCCGATTTAAAAACTGCAAGAAGTGGTATTTTATTTGCCGCCTTCTTAAAATTATTAATGCCTGTAATTGTAGTTTTACCAGGTATTGCGGCTTACGTTATTCACCAAAAAGGTGGCTTACAAACCGAGTTGTTACAAGATGGTGTTATTAACCCAGATAAAGCTTACCCAGTATTGTTAAATTTATTGCCAACAGGTTTAAAGGGCTTGTCTTTCGCAGCTTTAACGGCTGCTGTAGTTGCTTCGCTTGCAGGTAAAGTAAATAGCATTTCTACCATTTTTACATTAGATATTTTTCAGAAAAAAATCAATCCTGGTGCTACTGAATTGCAGCTAGTACGTGTAGGAAAAATTACTGTATTCGTATCTATGTTAATAGCTGTAATTATCGCACCGTTTTTAGGTATTGATAAAAAAGGCGGCTTCGATTTTATACAAGAATATACAGGCTTTGTAAGTCCGGGTATTTTTGCAATGTTTATTCTTGGTTTCTTTTGGAAAAAAACCACATCAAATGCGGCATTGTTTGCAACCATTGGAGGGTTTGGTTTATCAGTTTTATTTAAATTTTTACCAAACTTCGTCAACCTAGTATGGCTTGCACCAATGGGCTTTTCTAGTCCTAATGCAGAGGGTATTTACGAAATTCCTTTCTTAGATAGAATGGGCTTTGTATTTATTATTTGCGTACTTATTATGTACTTTATCAGCATGTTTGACAATAGAAACGGAGTTAAACCACATAGTTTAGAAATAGATACAACCATGTTTAAAATGAGTAACGCATTTGCTGTTGGTGCATTAATTATCTGTGGTATTTTGGTAGCTTTATATTCATTTTTCTGGTAGAAAATTTTTGATATAGAAACAACTTTTTACAAAAGCATGAACCCTGAAAAGCTCATGCTTTTTTTATAATTTTTATAATAATTAGCTGAGGACCAGTAACTGGCAACTGGTAACTTGCAACCCAAAAGCAACCAACGATGAGCAATAATAAAATAGGATTTATTTTTGATATGAACGGTACAATGATCGACGATATGGCCTATCATGCCAAAGGCTGGTACAATATTTTAACAGATAATTTGGGGTCTACTTTAAGTTTTGATGAAGTTAAAAAAGAGATGTATGGAAAAAATAGTGAAGTGATGGAACGTGTGTTTGGAAAGGGAAAATTTACGCAGGCAGAAATGGATTTTTGGTCTTTAGAAAAAGAGAAACGCTACCAGGAAGCCTACCTGCCGCAACTAAAACTAATAGATGGATTGCAATACTTTTTTGATGGGGCTTATAAAGCTGATATACCAATGTCCATTGGTTCTGCGGCTATTCCTTTTAATATTGATTTTGTAATACGCAATCTTCATTTACAAAAATATTTTAAAGCCATTGTTAGTGCAGATGATGTGGCCATAAGCAAACCACACCCAGAAACATTTACCAAAGCTGCCGAATTAATGGGTGTAAGTCCAGCCAATTGTATTGTGTTTGAAGATGCCCCAAAAGGTGTTGAAGCGGCTGAAAATGCCGGAATGAAATGCGTGGTATTAACCACCATGCACGGTGCAGAAGAATTTGCACAATACAATAATATTATTCATTTCATAAGCGATTATAAAGGACTGAAGTTGGAGGATTTGGCGGGATAGTTTCTAACAATAAAATGACTATTGCTGCAACTTCTATCAGCCTTATAGCAAACCAAATTTTATTGGTAGTTGTACAATTACGCTTTTAAAAATTCGTACTCGTAAATTCTCGGTGTTATTTTAGCTGCAAGTGCATTCAAGTTTTCTCGTAAGGCAGCAATTAGTTTTGTGTAATGCTCGTCAGTGCTTTTCGATTTCATTATTCCTTTATCGCTTCGGCCTTGGAAGTATTCTCTTATTTCATAAAAACTTGCGTTTACGTTTACATTTTTTTGCGAATGATAATATTTCCAAAGTTCCCGCCCTGCGTTAAAAACGGCTGTGGCTTCTTCTGAAAATTGACGTGGTTTGTTATTGTACATACTGATTGTTTCATTGTTGAATAATAAGCCTTCAGTTTGTTGTTCTGTATCCAATTTCCCTTTCATAAAGTCTGTCATAAAGTTGCTTGCAAATTTTTCTTTTGCGTTTACTTCTTGTTCGGTAAAAGGTATCCAATGGTTTTTATTTAGAGATGTAATTCTATTTTGACCATTGAAAAGTGTAAAAGCCAAGCAGTCATTATGAAATTCTGTGTCTTTTTGCCAATTTTCGTTAGGGAATAAAAATTGGTCGCGGTCGTTGAGCCAAGTACAATCAATACAAAAACGAACTGCAATGTAGATTGACATTTCAATCAGATTGTTCTGTGTTATTGTTTGTATTCTTGATTCTTTAATATCACTTTGTTTAGGTTCACTTGTAATATAAACACCTGAATTTGCCTGAAAATCTGGGCCAACAAACCTTAGATATCCAATTACGTTTTGCTTATTATAATAATTCCTTAGCCAATCGTTTATTACTTCGCCTTTTTTTACAGAAATGAATTTCTTTTTACCTTCTACAATTCCTTCGTTGTCAAGAACATCACATATTATTTCTTGAATTTGTATTTTGTTTTCCAAATTCCAAATCAAAAAGCTAATTGGAAAATTGCCTTTTACGTTATCAAAAGTGTTTGCACGACAAACAAAGCCTTTTAAATAATCAGCTTTGAAATAACTTCTAAACTTTTCAAAGTTTGATGCTGTGATAAATTTTAATTTACTAAAAGCAGCTAGTTTACAATTAGGAATTTCCTTATAAATACGGGCAAAAAATTGAGAGAATAATTCGTTTACTGCAAAACTTATTGTGTCCTTAAATTCTGAATATGTTTTAGTGGCACTAACGCCTTCTTTACTATTACCATATTGTGCAGCTTCCGCATAAGGTGGATTTATGTATATAATAAGGTTTTTGCGTTTGTTTTTATCGTTGATAATGTCTTGCAAACCTTGTGGTAGTTTGGTAAAATCATCATTTAAAAAATCGAACTGAAAAACATGGTTTTGCAGAAGGTTGGCACCGTGTGTAATACGTTCGTGCATCACTTTCACATCGGCTTGGTCAAGTGTGCTAGCCCAAATATTGTATTTATTGGTAAGCCCTGCTAAAAGGTTGCCAGTACCAGCGGCACAATCCCAAATAAAATAGTCTTCTTGCCAGTTTTCGCCCAATACATCGGCTAAATATTTTTGAGATAATTCTACCCATTGAAGCGGCGTAAAAAAAGCACCTTTACGTTCTCTAATGTCTTGCGGTACTAGTAAGTCTCTCCGTTCAATTATGTAATCTTGAAATTGTTTTATTGGTGGTCGCTTGTATCGTTTCCAAAATTGCTGGTAAGTATCTTTGTTTTTAATGTTAATGGTGGCATCAAACATTTGCCTGATGTTTTCCTTTGCAATTTTATAGCCTTGGTTTTGAAAAACTACAAACAAATTTTCTCGTATAGTTAAGTCGTCATCAATTTTTAGAGTGTCTTTATCATCAACAAAAAGATCTGCCAAATAAAAATCACTGTTTAAAATATTGGCGTTTTTTAAGTCGTCCCAGTTTACATCAATAATTGGTTGTATTATTTCAAGCCATCGCAAGTAAATCGGAATAAAGTTGTTTTTGTCAATTTTTATTTTGCTGGCTTCTGTAGCCTTTGCTATATTATTTGCAATAAATGTTTTTAGGTTTTTTTCGTCTTTTTGATACTCGTAAACGAAAGTGTTTGTTTTTAGTGTGGCTTCAACTCGTTCTTTAATAAGTTTAAACTCTTTGGTATCGTGGTTGCTTGGTGCTACGTTCCAGTTAAAGTCGTTCAGATAAAAAATATCTTGAACGCTGATGTATGAAACGAAAGCAATTTTTTTGAAGTCGAAAGTACCCAGAAAAGCAGGTGGAAGCGTTTTGTCAAATGTTCGTGCTTTGCCAATGGTAAGTATCAATTGCACAAACATTATAGGAATATCAAAATTGCCAGTTTTTGCTTCAGCCCAAAGTAATGGGGTTCTTCCAAATAAGTTATCTTGCTTTGGGAAAACGGTGAAGTCAATATTTCCTAAAATTTCAGTTGTATCAAAGTGTTTAAACCAGTCAGCACCAACCTTATTTTTTAATTCTTCCTCTCGTATGTTTTGATATTTCATTAGGTAGCTAAAATAATCATATTTGGTTCATAATACAATGCATATAACTCAAAATAAACGAATATTTTCACTGTAATAATAAAAAAACGTCCAACGTATTTACCCGTCGGACGTTTGATATTCAACAAAAAACCAGTTAGTTGCTTAACCATTCCCACTACCCTTCTTGTTCCACTTCAATCTTCGGGAAAAAAGTCATAGCCATTATAATAATTGATAGTAAAACCAACACTATTAAAGCCCATTGTTTATCAGGGCATTCACCCATCATACAAGTAGTGAGCACAATATAATTTCTTACACTCCAAGCCAGGTTTAATGCACCAACAAATAGATTGGTGCGTTTTGCCCACACCTTTGGCAATGCAAATAGGCTAGCCATTATTACACTAAAAATAAGGTTCATTCTGCCTGGCGTACCAAAGTCTGTACCCTTTGCATTCATACCTGTAACAACTAAATTATGACTACTAACTGTTATCCAAGGCAAAAAACAAATACCTATCAAAGCCAATGCTGCAACCAATCCTACCGTTTGCGAATGTTTCAAAACTATATTTTTTTAATTAGTGGGCAAAGATAGTAACCTGAGTAACGCTAGTATCATAAACCGCTGATATACTTATTTACCAACCAATACCATAGTCTTCTCCATTGTTGCTGCTACCACCCCAAAGACTGCCATGTTTCCAATCAAAATAAATGGCGTTAATAGGGCCACTACTTCTATCATCGAAACTCAATTTATAACCCATCGCTTCCAGGGCTTTTACCGTAGCAGCATCTTTAGTTTTGGTATTTAGTAATAAATTGCCAGCCTTAGGTTGCCTGTCAGCAGTTTTAGAGCCACCCAAACTTAACCATAACTGATTGGTGTTAATGTTGGCCGCTTCACAAGCTTGTTGAATAGTCATACCAAATTCTACCACGTTTAAAAAGCATTGCAATAAGTTTTGATCTTGTGTATCGCCACCTTGCACACCAAAACATAAGAAAGGTTTACCATCTTTTAAAGCCAAAGTAGGAGTTAATGTTACCCTTGGTCGTTTACCGGGTTCTACTACATTAAATGGGTTAATGGTACTATCTAATACAAAACTTTGCATTCGTTGGCTCATGCCAACACCAGTATTACCAGCAATACAGGCAGGCAACCAGCCACCACTTGGAGTGATAGATACTACCCATCCTTCTTTATCAGCAGCTTCTACGGTTGTTGTACCACGTTTTAATCTATCCATATACTCGTCATCCACAACTGAAATGCTAGCTGTTCGGGCATCGTGTTTAGGCTGAAAATTGCCGTTATTGCTACTTGTGTCAATATTATAAAGCAATTGCCTTTTGTTTAATAAAGCAGTGAAAGGGTTTGTTTTGCCTTCAAATGGATATGGGTCGCCTGGTAAAATATTGGGGTTGTTTTTGGTAAATTGAATCAGCTTGGCTCTTTCTTTTGCATAGCTCTTGCTTAGTAAACCAGCCATTGGCTGGTTTTTTGAAAACCGGGGATCGCCATAATAAAAATCTCTATCGGCAAAAGTGAGATTCATGGTTTGATAAATGGTATGAATGTACTTGGTGCTATTGTAACCCATTGCTTTCAAGTCAAAGTTCTCTAAAATATTCAGGCTTTGCAGTAGCATCGGGCCTTGCGTCCATTGTTGCAATTTATATACATCAATTCCTTTATAGTTTATTGATAATGGTGCTTCTTCAATAGGTTTCCAATTGGCTAAGTCTTTTAAAGTAATTAATCCACCCTGTTCTTGACACCCACGTACAAACTCTTTGGCTATATCGCCTTTATAAAACCTATCGTAGGCAGCCATGATGGCTTGTTTGCGAGATTTTTTACTTTTTAAGGCTGCCTGTTCTGTTTCTACCAATTTAGTAAGTGTTGCTAATAAATCTTTTTGAACAAATATTTCACCTGCTTCTGGGGCTTCTCTCATTTCGCCTGGGTGCGTTAGCAGCACGGCCTTACTATATGGCCATTCCTTTATTCTTGCTTTTCCACGTTCTATGCTATTGGCAGTTTGCGCTTCTATTGGGTAGCCTGCGGCTAATTGCATACAAGGTGCAAGCACTTGTTTTAAGCTCATTGTACCATATTCTGAAAGCATGTAACAAAGCCCACCAACCGTACCAGGCGT
>JAYVNQ010000065.1:0-2127 GCA_043758365.1 Chitinophagales bacterium | reverse complement strand
TGCAAACGGTATGATAGGGGTGGTTTCATCGCCAGAACCCTTTAAAGTTAAAGATGTGGTTTTGGCTGGTGCTTACGATTTATATGGTCGAGGTAGAGTGAGTAATTTTTTAAAAAGTTTTAATCTTTTAAATATGTATTTAGAAGTTGATGGGAAACGCATTAGTGGTAATGATGCTACTAATATGAAACAGGAGTTGGACATGCGTCTTGCCAACTTTACAACCGTATTTAACTATGTTGATAAAGCCGATATTAGCTACACGTATTACTCGTTAAGGCAGTTGCCTTTTACGGTGTTGATGGATGTAATAATTACTGCAAAAAAAGATATTACGATTACTTCTGCTAGTGTAATGGAAGCACCAGATGCGTTGAAAGATGTGCAGAATTATTACAATGAAATTGATAGGCCGCATGTATTGATTAGTTTGCTAACATCATCAGCAAAAAGCCCTACTGGTAAGCTATTAATGTGTGCCTCTAATACCTTTTTATTTAGCGAATCTCATGGTTCAGAACCAAGGGTAATACACGAAATGTGGGATAATAATATGCACTTAATGAAATTTACAAAAAAGCTAAAAGCTGGCGAAAAATATAGCTTCTCTATTGCTGGTTCATCCATTACTTCCGCCCATCACGATGACCCGTTAAACGAAGCAGAGCGTATGACGATTATTGCTAAATTAGAAGGTCGTGAGAGACTTATAAACTTTCATAATAAAGCTTGGGATGAACTATGGAAAAGCGATATTATTATTGGTGGAGATGCACAGGCTCAGCAAGATGTTCATAGCATGATGTACCACTTGTATTCTTTTGTACGTGAAGGTTCTGGTATGAGCCCTTCACCAATGGGTTTAAGTGGTTTGGGTTATAATGGCCATGTATTTTGGGATACTGAATTATGGATGTATCCGGCCATCTTGGTACTACATCCTGAAATGGCTAAAAGCCTCGTTGAGTATCGCTTTCAGCGATTGGGTGCTGCTAAACAAAATGCATTTAACCATGGCTTTAAAGGTGCCATGTTTCCTTGGGAAAGTGCAGGTACGGGTGTTGAGGAAACACCTGTTTGGGCTTTGAGTGGGCCGTTTGAACAGCACATAACCGCCTGTGTTGGCATTGCTGCCTGGAACTATTATTGTGTTACCCAAGATAAGGATTGGCTACGTGAAAAAGGCTATCCAATTTTAAAAGAAACCGCAGCTTTTTGGGCTAGTAGAGTAGAGCGAAATGGTGTTGGTAAATATGATATTAAAAACGTGGTAGCATCTGATGAGTGGGCTGAAAATGTAGATAACGACGCTTTTACAAATGCTGCAGCAAAGGCAGTGTTACAACATGCTACCGAAGCCGCTACTTTATTAGGCATTACACCGGAAGCAGATTGGCTACAAGTTGCTAATAATATTCCTATTTTTAAAATGGCAGATGGTGTAACTAAAGAACATGCTACCTATAATGGTGAAGGGATTAAGCAAGCCGATGTAAACTTATTATCGTATCCCTTAAAAGAAATTACTGATATCAAACAAACAAAAAAAGACTTGGCTTATTACGAAACAAGAGTGCCAACAGAAGGTACCCCTGCAATGACACAAGCCATATTTACCTTACTTTATTCTCGCCTTGGTGATGGTGCAAAAGCATACCACTTTTTCCAAGATGCTTATGTGCCAAATCTATTGCCACCACTGCGTGTAATTGCTGAAACAAAAGGTGGTACTAACCCTTATTTTGCTACTGGCGCAGGTGGCATTTTACAAAGTATTATGATGGGTTTTGGGGGGCTAGAAATTACTTCAAAAGGTATTGTACAATTAAAGTCTACATTGCCACCAACATGGCAAAGCCTTACCATTACTGGGGTTGGTGCAGAACATAAAACATTTACCAATAAATAAGTTGCTATTTTAATTTTAAAAGCACTGTTTCAAAGGTTAATGTTGTGTAAGTTCAATTAATAAGTGCAACATGTAGGTATTCATCCAGCCATTGGGGGTACCCCCAATGGCTGGATGAAGCTGACAACCGAAATTTGTGTTACGATGACAAAAAACCATACGAAGCCGCTGTTTACGAACTATAATTCCCACATCAATGAGAAAAATTAACTTACAAA
>JAYVNQ010000064.1:0-6813 GCA_043758365.1 Chitinophagales bacterium | reverse complement strand
AGTCATCTCAGCAAAAGTTACTAGCTTAACGCCTGTAAGACGTTTGAAAACAACGGGTGAACAGTCTTGTATATCCTTATATAGCATAGTGCTATAACGAAGAAAAATAAAATATTGAGTGATATTATTATGTTAGAGGTCTATTGTATTAAATTTTGAGTTGCAAGAGTTTCATTATTTGCCGTATAGTTTTGGCAGTGGATTATTAGCTTTTAGAGTTAAAGGTGACATCTATAAAATAACTTATGATGGAAGATTTAAAATATTAACTGTTTCTAAAAGTGTAGTTCATGAAATATATCCTGCTTCTAAATGGACTATTATTTCTGAGCTAAATAGTTTAAATGACGAAACAATTGATGAAATATTAGCCATAATAAATTTCACTGCTTAACAATATCAGACACTTCTAATTCATCACCATTTCTCTTGCATTTTCTAATGCTGCTGCCGTTGGTTTCTCGCCGCTAAGCATTTGTGCAATGGCTGTAATACGTTCATCATTGGTAAGCAACCGGATATTGGTTTTAACAGCATCTCCTTTAATTTCTTTGTACACAAAATAATGTGCGTTGGCTTTGCCTGCAATTTGTGGTTGGTGGGTAATACAGATAATTTGCCGCTTGCTTGCCAAGCCTTTCATAATTTCGCCAACTTGTTTGGCAGCTTCGCCGCTAATACCAGTGTCAATTTCATCAAAAATCATAATTGGCAAGTCAATACTTTTTGCAACTAGATTTTTAATACATAACATTAATCTACTTAATTCACCACCACTTGCCACTTTTCTAATCGGCTCAAAGCGGTTACTTTTATTAGCATCAAACAAAAATTCAATCTCGTTTTTACCAAATAAGTTTAGCACCGCATCTTTTATTTGCACCTTCAATCTTGCATTGGGCATACCAACCTGGTACAATAAATCATTCACATTTTGTTCTAATGGTTGTGCTTGTTGTAGCCTTTTAGCAGCAAGGGTTTCAGCAGTTGCAGTAGCTTGTTTAAGTAAGTGAATTACTTCTTTTTCTTGTAGTAAAATAGCATCATCGATATTCAAAACGGCTTGTAGTTTTTTTTGTAATTCTGACTGAATTTCAAGTATATCGCCAGTAGACTTTACGCCGTGTTTCTTCAGCAATTTGTATCCAGCGGCTAAACGTTCATTAATAAATTCAATACGTTTTTCATCAAAATTTATCCCGTCGTTTATACGTTCAATTTCATCTGCAATATCCTGCAATTCAATATTTGATGATTGCAATCTTTCGATAACACTTGGCAAATCGCCATGAAAAGATGCGTACGTATTAAGCTGATTAATGAGTTGTTTTAGTGAAGTAATTATTGGTTGTTCGCTCTCCTTTAAATCGAAATACGTTTTAGTCAATGTAGTTTTAATGCCTTCGCTATTGCTTAGTAAATTTAGTTCAGCATCTAAATCTTCAAGTTCATTTTCCTTTAGTCCTATCTCTTCTAACTCATCGTATAAAAACTGGTGATAATCTAATTCCTTATTAAAAGATGCTTTTTGTTGTTTCAATTCTTGCAAGACTTTAGTAGCTTGTAACCATTGCCTGTATTGTATTTGATAGGCTTGTAACACATCCTGATTTGTAGCCAAAGCATCTAAAACCTGGCGTTGAAAATCAGTATCACCTAACTCCAAAGTATCAAATTGTCGGTGTAAATCAACCAATAAACTAGCCAATTCTTTAAGCTGTTGTAATGTAACTGGCGTATCATTTATAAAAGCCCTCGATTTACCACTTACTGCAATTTCTCTACGTATCATCAGTTCATCGTCTGCGTCTAATTCATTTTCTTTTAAAAATAACTTAATGGCAGATTTATCATCAACACTAAAAAAGCCTTCAATAAAACATTTTTTATCGGTCACTTTTAAAATGGAGGTATCTGCACGTTCGCCTAAAATCAAACTCAAAGCACCCATTAAAATACTTTTACCAGCACCAGTTTCGCCAGTAATAATATTTAGCTGGTTTGAAAATTGAATATCAATTTCATCGATGATAGCGTAGTTCTGTATGTGCAGTTTTTTTAACATAATTTAAGATGTGCAAATTAGCAGATGTACAGATAAAAACCAATCCTTTTAATTTACAAATCTGCTTATTTACCATTAGCAAATTACTCCCCCTTACACCTTGCAATACCCGATTTTGCTTTTTGGTCTAGCGAGTTTTTATACTCATGATCTTTCATATCCAAGCATTTTTCGAAGTAATTAATAGCTTGTTGCTTTTTACCTTGTCGCTCATAAATTTCTCCTATTTGCAAAGCAGATCTTGCGGCATAATATTCTTTTCGTGTAAGTCCAGCATTAATAGTTACTTGGTAGTTTTGAATGGCTTCAGCATCATTGTGCAAGTCATCATTCACACGCCCTAGCCGATAAGTATATTCTAGCTTTTCCTCTTCTTTTGTAAAACTGGCTAATCCCTTAGAAGTCAATAACTGCAAGGCTTCACGGTTAAGTCCCCCATCATTCATTAACCTTGCTTTTAGTAAAATAATATTAGTCCAACTACCAGTTTTTGCCTCTCGCAATGCTTGTTTATCTGCATCTGTATCTAAACTTCCTTTTTTAATAACATTATTACGAGCAGCTTCTGCAGCAGCTAAATTACCTTGTAAATAATACGCCCAACTCAATTTTAAGTAAGTATCTTTTACATAAAAATTACCTTTAAAATTTGCTAAATAACTTTCTAAATATTTTGCAGCTTCTAGTGCTTCTAGTCTAAATAATTTTATAAAACTCATCTCATAATCCCATACATATATATGAAAATAATCATGCGATTTATTTCTGTTATTAATGATATTTTTTGCGTAATCGAGCTGCCTAGCGTTAACTGCTAAATTTGAAGCCATAAAAGCCAAACCATAATTATTAACAACATCTAGCTTTTTATTTTGGATAAAAGAAAACACTTCAGCCCTTTTATTTTCAACATAAAAAAGTAAGTAGCAATAAATAAAAGAGCCTTCGCTGTTCATTAATTTGGCATAAGGATCGCTGCTATTTACAAAACCACTTAACAGTTTCATACCATCCGCCATAGAACCCGTCATACCTAGCATGCTTGCAAAAAATGTATAACCTTTAGGTATGGTTGCAGTAATAGTTTGCAGGGTGCCAAGAATTAAATCGTTTGGGGCAAAAGTGGGAAAGGTTTTCTTATTCTCCTTTATTAATTGATAACTCTTTTTTACGTCCCAACCGGCTCGCCAATTTTCTACAAATTTTATTTCTATGGCTGCTTTTTGTAAATACACAACACTTAAGGAAAATTTGTAAAATGGCGAACTTGATGAGCCTTGCTCAAGCAGCTTAATTCGCTCTTCAACTTTTGGTTTGTATTTAGCATATTCACTAGCATCTTCATTAAAAAATAAGGTATAAAAATCAACATAATTTTCAAGCAGAAATGGTATTAGATTATCACGGTTCTGCTGCTTTGCTTTTTCTATCAACACCAAGCCAGCAGCTAATTTTAGCTTACTTATTTCTGAATATGCTTGTTGGCAAGTGCTATTAAATTCATACACTTTCCCGGCTTTGGCCGTAAAAGCTATCAACAAACAAAAAATATAAATTGTAAACTGTTTTATCATTTGCCGAAAATAAAGAAGGGCGGCCAAAAAGCCGCCCTTCATACTAAAATTATATGTTAAGTATTATTTCAAATCAACACTGTCATTCAAATCTGCATCTACCAAAATACGACCGCAGTTTTCACAAACAATCACTTTTTTGTGCAACCTAATTTCACTTTGTCTTTGTGGTGGTATTGCATTGAAGCAACCGCCGCAAGCATCACGTTCTACTGGTACCACGCCTAAACCATTGCGGTAATTTTTTCTAATTCTATCGTAGCTGTACAATAATCTGTCATCAACAATGGCACGAGCTGTTTGAGAAACGGTTTTAAAATGTGTTTCTTCTTTTTCAGTATCAGCGATTATTTTATCTAACTCACTTTTTTTGTGGTTTAAAACACCTTCTTTAGTTGCAATTTGCTTTTTAGAGGCTTCCAAAGTTTTAGCCTTTTCACCCAATTCTTCATTGGCATCACGAATATGCTTTTCGGCCAATTTATTTTCAAGCTGCATCATTTCTATCTCTTTATTCAAGGCTTCAAACTCACGACTGTTCTTGACATTATCGCTCTGTTTTTCGTACTTTTTCAAAGCAGCTTCACCATCCTTAATGAAGGTTTTTTTACCTTCAATAAACTCGGTCATGCCATTAATCTCTTCTTCTACACGGGTTCTACGGGCATACAAACCTTGTATTTCGTCTTCTAAATCACTCACTTCCATTGGCAATTCACCCTTCAAAATCTTAATTTCATCAAGTTTACTATCAATTTTTTGAAGCTTAATCAAGCCTACTAATTTTTCTTCAACAGAATAATCTTTAACTGCGGCCATAATGTATGTAATGTTTAAATTGTATGTTTTTCTTTTGGTTACCAGCTACTGTAATCCTTATGTGGCTTATGTTGCGTCGCACACTGGAGCATCTTATTCTTTCTTCAATAACGTTAGCAATGAGTCGGTAATTGCTAGCATTTACTCCCATTTTCCGATTTTTGATTAACGCTTTCTTTCTACAAAAAATATCCAACTGGATTAGTAACAACCTCACTTTTGAGGACAGCAAAAGTAGGAAATTTAGACCTTAAAACATCAATTAATAAATCGGGTGTAAACTGCTCACTTTCCCAATGACCAATATCGGCAATCACCAGCTTATTTTCAGCATCAAAAAACTCATGGTACTTAATATCGCTGGTTATATAAAAATCTGCTCCAGCAACTTTTGCATTACCTATTAAGAAACTACCAGAACCACCACAAACTGCTACTTTTTTAACAGGCTTGCCCAATAAGGCGGTATGTTTAATAACCTGCAAACCAAAAACTTCTTTTATAGTTTGTAAAAAATCTAATTCATCAACTGGTTCAGGTAAATTTCCAATTAAACCACTACCAACCGTATCAAAATCATTTTTTAAAGCCACAACATCATAAGCCACTTCCTCGTAAGGATGTGCCCCTTTCAAGGCAGCCACTACTTTTTGCTGCAAATAATTTGGGAAAATAATTTCTAGTTTCATTTCACGTTCCTCGTGCCGTTTTCCAACTTCGCCCACAAAAGGATTTGCTCCATTTTCAGCTTTAAATGTACCCGTGCCTTCTACACTAAAACTACACTCGCTATAATTGCTAATATTACCCCCACCAACATTAAAAATTGCTGCTTTTACTACTTCAACATATTCCAACGGAACGTAAGTAAACAACTTCATTAATCCATTTTGTTTGGGCAATAAAATTTGTTTATTCAGTAAGCCCAAAGCCTTTGCTATACTATCATTAACGCCATTATGTACATTATCTAAATTTGTATGAATAGCATAAATTGCCACGTCGTTTTTTATGGCAGTAATCACGGTTTGCTCTACATAATTTTTACCAGTAATTTTTTTTAATCCACTAAAAATTATGGGGTGATGTGCCACTACCATATTACAACCTCTAGCAACTGCTTCTAAAACCACTGCTTCAGTTGCATCTAAAGTGCAAAGCACGCCTGTACATTGCCAATTAGCATTGCCGGTAAGTAAGCCACAATTATCATAACTTTCTTGGTAAGTTGGTGGTGCAAATTGTTCTAACGTAGCAATAATATTGGCAATAATCATAACAACAAAATTAGCCGTTAATGGTTATTATAAAATGATTGACAAATTTTTATCCAATCATAATTCAACGTTCTTTGTGTGCTCTATATGTTCAATGCTCTAATGTGAAATTTTAATAATTTATGTACCTAAATCAAAATGGAAAAATAATTAAAGAAGAAAAAACCATCATTTCGCCTAATAATCGGTCGTTCCGTTATGGTGATGGTTGCTTTGAAACCATGAAGATGATTGATGGCAAAATATTGTTGCAAGACTATCATTTTGAACGCCTGTTTGCCTCGTTGGCATTATTGCAATTTGATGTGCCAAATTATTTAACAGCTGATTATTTACAACAACAAATTTTAGAAGTTGCCAAGAAAAATTATCATAATAAATTGGCAAGAATCCGTTTGACAATTAACCGGGGAGATGGTGGCTTATACGACCCTCAAAATCACTTTCCCAACTACATTATACAAACCTGGGACTTAAACCCGGCCAATAATATATTGAACGAAAATGGGTTAGTAATTGATGTATTTACTAAGGCTAAAAAAGTTTGCGATGATTATTCGCACGTAAAAAGTAATAACTACCTAAGTTATGCTATGGCTGCACTGTGGGCTAAAAAGCAACATGTGAACGATGCCATTTTATTAAACCCTTACGACCGTATTGCAGATGCTACCATTGCCAATGTTTTCATTATTACCAACGACATTATTAAAACACCAAGCCTTGCCGAAGGTTGTGTCAGCGGTGTGATGCGGCGATATTTATTAACCAAAATGAGGGCAGAAAACATGCCTATTGATGAAACAAAAATTGAGATTGAAGAACTGTTACAAGCCAACGAAATATTTTTAACCAATGGCATTTATGGTATCCGTTGGGTAAAGCAATTGAGAGAGAATAACTATACAAATACAGCAAGTGCATTACTGCATGAACAATTTATAAAGCCGCTATTTCAATAAAATATGCGAATCAAGAGTTGGGATTAGTAAAATAGACGTGTTGTAAATTTCGTTGATTATGAATGCAAATAAACAACCTACTAAAAATTTACTTCCACGTCTGCGACAAATATAAA
>JAYVNQ010000063.1:0-2135 GCA_043758365.1 Chitinophagales bacterium | reverse complement strand
TTGCTTTAGGGTCTTTGCATTTAAAAAAGATACCACCAATACCTGTTACTTTTTTTAATTTAGTATTGTTATTGCTTGAAGTAATTGTTTTAAAAGCCACACCTAGACAAAAAGTTGCTGCAAGTGTTAGTGTAATTAAGATTGATTTTTTCATTGGTAAGTTGGTTGGTAATAATTACAATTCGAGTAATTCGTTCAATCCCGATAGCTATCTGGACGAGTCATTTAAAATTAAATACCCAATATCTTCCTATTTGCAACATCATCAGTACCACTATTTGCAAAATCGTCAAAGGCTTTTTCTGTTACTGTGATAATATGATTATTAATAAACATAGCACCTTCAGTAGCACCTTGTACACTATCTTTTATCGCACACTCCCATTCTAAAACCGCCCAACCTTTATAATTGTATTGAGCAAGTTTTGAGAAGATACTTTTAAAATCAACTTGCCCATCACCCAAACTTCTAAACCTGCCAGCACGGTTGACCCAGCTTTGGTAACCACCATACGCACCTTGCTTGCCAGTTGGGTTAAATTCTGCATCTTTTACATGAAACATTTTTATTTTCTCGTGATAAAAATCTATGTACTGCAAATAGTCTAAACATTGCAACACAAAATGCGATGGATCATATAATAAATTTACTCTAGTATGATTACCTGTTGATTCTAAAAATAGTTCAAAGGTTACGCCATCATGCAAATCTTCACCAGGATGCACCTCATAACAAACATCAACACCACAAGCATCAAATTCATTTAATATTGGTAACCAACGTTTCGCCAGTTCTTGAAAACCAGCTTCTACAATACCTGCTGGTCGTTGCGGCCAAGGGTAGACATAAGGCCACAACAACCCACCACTAAACGTAGCATGAACATCAATGCCTAAATTTTGAGAAGCCTTTGCTGCGTACTTTAATTGCTGAACCGCCCAAGCAGTTCTGGCGGCACTATTGCCATGTACTTCTTTAGGTGCAAAGCCATCAAACATTACATCGTACGCAGGATTTACCGCTACCAATTGCCCTTGTAAATGGGTTGATAACTCCGTAATTTCTAACCCATAAGATTGCACTTTACCTTTTAGTTCATCGGTATAAACTTTACTTTCCGCAGCTAATTGTAGGTTAATACAACGGCTATCCCAAGTTGGTATTTGTATGCCTTTAAAGCCAAGACTGGCCACCCATTTACAAATACTATCAAGCGAATTATAAGGCGCTTCATCACCTAAAAACTGGGCAAGAAAAATGGCTGGACCTTTAATATTTGTCATACAGAAAACGTTTTATTTGTGGTGATGAAGTAACGTATTTTTTAGAGAAGGTAAAAATATTTCAAACAAAGAATATTTCACACAGAGGAATTAAGGTTACCACGGGTGCAAGGTAAAAAAGATAATATTCATATTGTAGGAAGACAAATAATCTTAGTGTGCTTTGTATCCTTTGTTCCTTTGTGTGAAACAATGAGCACCTTATCTTTACAACCTATGATTGATTTTAGAAGCGACACCGTTACGCAACCATCCGAAGGCATTTTAGATGCTATGTTGAAAGCCAAAGTTGGGGATGATGTTTTTGGCGAAGACCCGACCATTAACGAACTAGAAAATATGTCGGCAGAAATGTTTGGTTTAGAAGCTGGTTTATTTTGTCCAAGTGGTACCATGACCAACCAAATTGCTATTAAAGCCCACACACAACCAGGTGATGAAGTAATTTGCGATGAACTAAGCCATATTTACCAATATGAAGGCGGTGGTATTGCTGTTAACAGCGGCTGCTCGGTAAGATTATTACATGGGGCAAATGGGCGTCTTACTGCCGATATGGTACGTGAGGCCATTAATAATCCTGATGATGTACACAAACCAATTAGTCGTTTGGTAAGCCTTGAAAATACAGTTAATAAAGGCGGTGGCTGCTGCTACGAATTAGCTGATATTGAATCTATAAAAAATGTTTGCCATGAGAAAAAATTAAGCCTGCATTTAGATGGTGCAAGGTTATTTAATGCCTTGGTTTATAAGCAACAAAAAGCAAGCGATTACGGTAAATTATTCGATACTATTTCTATTTGTTTAAGCAAAGGTTTGGGTACGCCTGTTGGCAGTTTACTATTAGG
>JAYVNQ010000062.1:0-2141 GCA_043758365.1 Chitinophagales bacterium | reverse complement strand
CTTCGCTAATGGAAAAAGCAGGTGAACAAGGTTTGTTATCTACGTCCTTTCCTGAAAGTTTGGGTGGTTTGGGTAAAGATTTTATCACTTCTACTATTGTAAACGAAGGGCTTGGTGGAGGTTATTCATTTAGCGTTGCCATTGCTGCACACACTGGTATTGGCTCGTTACCTATTTTATATTTTGGTACAGAAGATCAAAAGCAAAAGTACATTCCAAAATTGGCAAGTGGTGTTTGGAAAGGTGCTTATGGCCTTACAGAACCCAATAGCGGTAGCGATGCATTAAGTGCAAAAACAACGGCTACATTAAGTGAAGATGGCAAACATTATATATTAAACGGGCAAAAATGTTGGATTACCAACGGTGGCTTTGCAGATGTGTACACCGTTTTTGCAAAAATTGATGGCGATAAATTCACAGGTTTTATTGTAGAACGTGGCTACGAAGGCTTTACACAAGGGCCTGAAGAGCATAAAATGGGCATTAAAGGTTCATCTACCGTGCAACTGTATTTTCAAGATTGTAAAGTGCCTGTAGAAAATTTATTAGGCGAAATTGGTAAGGGTCATATTATTGCTTTTAATATTTTAAATATTGGTCGTTTAAAATTAGATGCCGCTACTTTGGGTGGTGCAAAACGTGCCGCCGATGCAAGCGTACAATATGCCAATACAAGAGAGCAATTTAAAATGCCTATTGCAAAGTTTGGTGCTATTAAACATAAATTGGCTGATATGTGCATTAAGCTATGGGTGTGTGAAAGTGCCTTATACCGTACTGCAAAATGGATTGACGACAAAGAACATGACCTAGAAAATAGTGGTATTCCATTTAACCAAGCATTGCTTGGTGCAGCCGAAGAATTTGCAATTGAGTGTGCCATGTTAAAAGTATATGGTAGCGAAATGCTGGACTTTGTGGTAGATGAAGGTGTGCAAATACATGGTGGTAATGGTTTTAGCGATGAATACCTAATTAGTAAAGCTTATAGAGATAGCCGCATAAACCGTATTTACGAAGGTACAAACGAGATTAACCGTTTGCTAACCGTAGATATGATGTTAAAACGAGCTATGAAGGGTAAGCTAGACTTAATGGGTCCTGCTATGAATGTGCAGAAAGAATTGATGAGTATTCCAGATTTTGGTAACGATGAAGAAGGTGCTTTTGTAAAGGAAATTAAATATATCAACAACTTTAAAAAAGCCATATTAATGGTTGCGGGAGCAGCGGTGCAAAAGCTAATGATGACATTAGATAAAGAACAAGAAATACTAATGAATATTGCCGATATGGCAATAGAAACATTTCATGCCGAAAGTGCTTTGCTACGCTTAATTAAATTAACTGATAAAAATGGCGAAGATGCTGCAAGTGTTCAGGCAGATATTACTAAAACATATATTTACGATGCGGCTGATAAAATAAACAAAGCTGGTAAAGATGCCTTAAATGCTTTTGCCGAAGGCGATGAATTACGTATGATGCATATTGGCCTGAAACGCTTTACCAAAACAGAACCATTTAATAGTAAAGAAGCTAGAAGACGTATTGCTGCAAAAATGATTGCAGATAATAAATACGCTATTTAAAAAAATAAACCCTGATAAAATGCACAACGGTTGACTGTAAAAGGTTGATCGTTTTTGTTTACAGCATAGATAGTACTGTTTAGTCTCATTGCATTTCTTTACAAATGGGTATAGTTAGATATGCGTATTACTTTTTTATCTTTAAAATTGATATTCCAACAATCCCAAAACATTTTGAGCAATAAAATCTGACCCTAAATTTTTGTAGTTTCAAAATTATCATTTCATAAAAAACACATAAAATTTAAAAATTAACACGTCACAAATAATCTTTTTACGAAATTCACGTTATTATAAAAAATAATCCCCTCGCATGAAACCCGCTCGAAATTATTTGTTGTTGTTGCTTGTTTTATTTGCAGTAACATCTTTTAAAACTGTTGAAAACGACAAAGACGCTTATTATGTGATTGTAGATAAAAGCGATTACGAACTAAAAGTGTACGATGCCAATGATAGGTGGTTGGTTACTTATCCTGTAGTGTTTGGCAGCAAAGATTTAGGCGATAAAATGGTAGAAGGAGATAGAAAAACGCCAGAAGGTAC
>JAYVNQ010000061.1:0-2144 GCA_043758365.1 Chitinophagales bacterium | reverse complement strand
CACCAATGTGGCATTTGGCTATTGAAATGAAACGTCGTAACCCAGAATTGATGATGATTAATGATCCATCTCACATCTGCGGTCGTCGTGATAATTTACTAGAAGTAGCTCAAAAAGCTATTGATTTAGATTTTGATGGTTTAATTATCGAAAGCCATATTGATCCAGATACTGCTTGGAGCGATGCCAAACAGCAAGTTACACCAGCACGTTTAGGCGAAATGATCAGCAGCATTAAATGGCGTACCGAGGATATTAATTCTGAGGAACTTCACGCTAATTTAGAAAAATTGCGTCAGCAAATCAATCAATTGGACGATGAGTTAATGCAAATTTTAAGTGCTCGTATTAAAGTGGCAGAAAAAATTGGTCAATATAAAAAAGACAATAATATCACCATTTTGCAAACTAACCGTTGGAACGAAATTTTAGAACGTGCCTTTAAACAAGGCGAAAAACTAGGTTTAAGCAACGAGTTTGTTACCAAATATTTCGATGCGGTGCACATGGAAAGCATCAACCATCAGAACAAAATCATGAATTCGTAAATCATAACATCATTGCGAGGAACGAAGCAATCTTACAAAAGATGCAAGTTCCTTGCAATGATTTTTTATAACCAGCGTTCAGTTTTCCAATCAAACATAGTTGCGTCGCACACTTGTACGCTTAGCATTTTTATCAGCATCGCTAAATAGATTTTTATAAGCCTTTGTGCACTTTGTCCTCTTTGTTCCTTTGTGTGAAATTTTTTCTAAATGAAAAAGCAAACTTTCAAATTTACTACAGCTTCAGTCGATTATTATTTCAATGCTTCCATCAAGCAATTGAAAGAGATAGTAGGTACTACAAATGCTATCATTATCACCGATGAAAATATCAATGCTTTACATGCAACCAAGTTTAAAGGTTTTAAAACCATTATTATTCCAGCAGGTGAAAAGCATAAAAACCAAGCTACAATTGATTCTATTATTAACCAATTAATCACTTTACAAGCAGACAGGAAAACAACTTTAATTGGCATTGGTGGCGGTGTGATTACCGATATGACAGGCTATGCAGCCAGTGTGTACATGCGTGGCATTGCGTTTGGTTTTGTTCCTACGACGTTATTAGCAATGGTTGACGCTAGCATTGGTGGCAAAAATGGTATTGATGTGGGCATTTATAAAAACATGGTAGGCATTATTCGGCAGCCTAAATTTTTGTTGTACGATGTAGGTTTGTTAAAGACTTTACCACAAGCAGACTGGAGTAATGGTTTTGCTGAAATTATTAAACATGCTTGCATAAAAGATGCACCCATGTTTAAGTTGTTGAAAGAAAATACACTCACCAAATTTCAAAAAAATAAAGAATTATTAGCAAAGTTGGTAGAACGTAATGCTAAGCTAAAAACTAAAGTAGTTCAGCATGATGAGTTTGAACATGGAGATAGAAAATTATTAAACTATGGTCACACTTTAGGTCATGCACTTGAGAATCAATATGAATTGTACCATGGTCAGGCTGTGGCAATTGGTATGGTTTACGCAGGTGTTATTTCTAAGCAATTGCTCAAGTTTAAACAAACCGAAGCCATTATTGAAGTCTTGGAAAAATATGGCTTACCAACTAAAATGCATTTCGACAAAACCAAAGCCATCGAAGTATTAAAGATGGATAAGAAAAGAGAAAAATCGATCATTAATTATATCCTGTTAGAGAAAATTGGCAAAGGTGTTATTAAGCCATTACCATTATCTGAGATAGAAAATATTATTCAACAATTTTAAATTCCCCTTCAGGGGTTAGGGGCATGATTGCAACCATACAACCATCAAAACTTACAGGTTTAATTACAGCACCAGCATCTAAAAGTTCTATGCAAAGGGCTTGTGCCGCGGCTTTGCTGCATGTAGGCAAAACCATTATACAAAACCCTGGCACATCAAATGATGACCAAGCGGCCATCAAAATGATACAGGATTTAGGTGCAGAAATTTCTTATGAAAATGATAATCTCATTATCAATTCTAAAGGACTGGGTTCTCAAATCCCCATTTCAGGGGGTGGGGGGGCTATAAACTGTGGCGAAAGTGGTTTAGGCATTAGAATGTTTACACCTATTGCAGCATTAGCAACCGACCAAATTACCATCA
>JAYVNQ010000060.1:0-2145 GCA_043758365.1 Chitinophagales bacterium | reverse complement strand
CATTTTACCTCTGCCACATAAGCCAAACGATCTAGTTTATAAAGGCTATTATTTTTTAAAACAAAAGCATCCAGCACATCAAACCCAATATTGTGGCGGGTATGGCTATACTCTGCCCCAACATTTCCTAACCCAACAATTAAAAACTTGCTCATGGTTGCAAATGTACATTACTGGCTAAATGATTGGGAAGTATGACCATAAAAAAACGTCCGAGATGTTTGAACAACTCGGACGTTTTTATAATATTTAGAATTTACTTCCTACTTTCACTATTCGCCTTTCTTTTCGCCTTCAACTTCTTTGCGCCATAACCTACACCTGCGGCTACCAGTAAAGATAGACCCCCATCAATTGGGGCATTATTGGGGTCGCCACCCGCATCGGGTGGTTGTGCATGTGCTGCTAAGGTTGCAACAACAATAAAGATGAACAGTAACCCAAGTACTTTTACTAGTTGGGCTTGATTTATATGGTTGAATATTTTTTGCATGATTTACTTTTTATTTAGTTATTTGATTGAACCACTTACATTTTCACTATTCTCTTTTCACTATTGCCTCACTACTTTTTCGGTAATGGTTGTTTGTCCATTGCTAATTTGTACCAACTTGATACCCGCCGCTTGGCTAATATCTATAGCGTTTGTACCATTTGTTGCAGTGACTGTTTTAATGGTTTTGCCGCTGATATCAATTACCCTAACTGTTACTGGTTTGTCTGCACCTGATATTTTTACCATTACTGTATTGCCTTGTACAATATTGCCCAGTACTTTGGCGGTAAAGCCTGCTGCTGCATTGTCAATAATTGTGGCAAGTGCTTTTTGTGTAAAGTTTAGCACAAACCTGTTCTCACCTTTGGTAGTTGCATCAGTGGTAATACTAAAGTTGTAAGTAGCACCTGCTATTAGTTCGGTTTGGGTGTTTAAATACTTATCTTCTAAACTAATGAAGGTGCCTGTTGGGAAGTTGTTGTTGGCTATTTTAAAAGTATAATTACCAACTAAACCATTAATGCCTACTGGTACATTTTTGAAAGTTTCTCTGGCATCAACTGCTAAATAACCCCCATCCACTGACCTTGTATATAGGTTTACATTATCGTTATAAAATTTAAAAAACTATTTTTATTGATGCAATCATTCAATTTTTTTACGGTAATATGATTTTGTTTTGCAAAAATTTTAGCAGTTAAATTTTTATCTTTAAATGATTGTTTAGCAAGTAAATTGTCAATTAACGTATTTAGTAACATCTCACTTTCGCTACCACCAACCTCTTTTTTAATCTCTTTCCTTATCCTTATCAAAGTTTCTGGTTTCATATTTAAAAAGCCAGCTAAAATGGGGATAGGCAAACGTTCTACCGCTGCTGCTCTGTTTTTTGAGAAATATAAATACCTTTCTTTGGCATTGCCTACTCGTATAACATGAGAACGCTCTTGGGCTTGGCGATAGTAGTTTTTGTAAACTTTACGGATAATAAAGTTTAGATCAAAAAATTTATTGTACCAGCCTAAAAGTATGTCTGTATGAACGCCTAACAAAACCGTTGGCTCAATGGCTTTTATGGATTCAACCAAAGGTTGCTCTCCATATAAGCCACTCAATGAACTCACAAACTCCTTTTCTAATGGGATGTAGGTAATAATTTGCTTGTGGTAATGATAGGTATAACCATTAAGGCACCCGATTTAATGAAATACATGTATTTACATATTCCCCCTGCCAATAAAATATGGTCATCGGTTTGCAATGTAACTTCAACAGCATGTGTTTTAAATTCCTTTTGCAATTCCTTACTTACAGGGTATAAATTAGATAACATCACTATGATAAAATCTATATCACGTTTATTTCCTTTTTTAAAAATTAAATTATCCAAACTAAAATTTAAAACTGTACTAAAATTTCCTTGCTTTTGTTGGTACGGCTACCGTTAAACCTAATATCCTTAAACTTAAGTTCAATTTAATAAAAAAGCTAGGGATAAACGTATGTAAATATTATGTCATGTCAACAAGCAGATGTTTATATGAAACAAATTATGCGAATCAAGAGTTAAAAGTTAGTCAACAGCATTAGTGCTACTGCTATTTTGCCATATAGGTGTAATTTGAGTCCATTTTCCGACCTCACTTTTG
>JAYVNQ010000059.1:0-19882 GCA_043758365.1 Chitinophagales bacterium | reverse complement strand
GATAGTAAAAGTAAGCATGGTTTGCTTAATAGAGATACTTCTGCAGAAAGGCTGCGGGATTGAAGCTAAGTAGCCCGCAACGCAGTGAGGACTACTAGTGAAAAGCCCGAACTAAAGTTGAAAAATATTCTGAAGGCGACAGCCCAAAACCTATCCCATTGTTCCCCTTATTGATCCACCATCTACACTAATTGTTTGCCCAGTAATATAACGGCTGTGTTTGCTAAGCAACCACACTGCCAAACTTGCAAAGTCATCGGCTTCGCCTAAAAATTGTACAGGAATTTGTTTAATGGCGGTCATTTTTACTGCATCTATTTCAAGTCCTGTTTGTTCACTTTTCTTTTGATAAATACGGTTGATAGCCGGTGTATTGTGAGAACCGGGCGCCATTATATTTAGCGTAATGCCTCTTGCAGCAATTTCTAAAGCCAAGGTTTTTACCATGCCAACAACCGCCAAACGAAGTGAATTACTCAACACCAAATTCTCTAAAGGTTGTTTTACGGAAGAACTTTCTATAAATATAAAACGCCCATAATTGTAAGGTTGCATTAACGGTATCAATGCTTTTGTTAAAGCTACTTTCCAACGAAGAATGCTATTGTAAGCAGTATCCCAATCGTCCATAGTGGTTTCTAAAACTGTTTTTGCCGGCGGTCCACCAGCGTTAATAACAATGCCGTGTAATTGCCTTTCATCAACCAATGCTATCAATTTTTCTAAGGTTGATGCTTGTGTAATATCCGCTGCTAGTATTTCAATATGCAACGGAAATTGTTGTTGTAATAATTGTAATTGTTCCTCACTTCTTGCTATGGCAATTACTTTGGCATTTTCGGCTATAAGTGCTGCTGTTATTGCTTTTCCAAAGCCAGACGTAGCACCGCCAACAATAAATAATTGATTATTTAAATGTAAGTTCATAGTATTTTTATTTTACCACATAGATATATAGGTGCATTGGTTAAATGCAATAAATGTTTATTTATCTTGTAATTATCTTGTGGTGAATGAAATGATATTTGTACTACTCATTGTTACGCTAAATTAAAACCAACCACGTCTTCTAAATACCCTGAGCATCCACATTGGTATCAGCAACATTAAAGCAACAGCTAAGAAAAACCCATAGCGATTGTGTAGGTAAGGGATAGTTTCAAAGTTCATACCGAAGATGCCTCCAATAACTGTTGCAGGTGCCAATAAACAAGTTACAATGGTCATCACTTTCATTACCTCATTCATTTTTAAATTCACTTGGTTGATGTATAAATCTTGCATATTTATCATCATATCTCGATAGTTTTCTACTAAGTCGGTGGCTTGCATTACGTGGTCGTAAATATCTTTAAAATACTTGTTGGTAGCTTCATGTATCAGATCGCTGTCAGTTTTTATAAAGCCATTTATCAATTCACGAACTGGCGAAATACTTCTTTTTAACACAATAATTTCTTTCCGTAACTGGTTAACTTTTGCCAAACTTTTTGTGCTTGGTTTATGTATGATTTCTTCTTCTAAGTTTTCAATTTTATCGCCCAATTGTTCCATCACAATAAAGTAGTTATCCACTATCATATCTATCAATGCATAGCACAAATAATCTGCCCCACTTTGACGTAATCTAGTACTAGCAACTTTTAGTTTTTCACGCAGGCCATTAAACACATCTCTTTCGGCATCTTCTTGAAAAGAAATAACGTAATGGCTACCCAATAGAAAGCTTATTTGTTCGCTTTCTATAGTAGATTTTTCTTTGTTAAAATAGAGCATGTGTAATAGGCAAAAAAGATGGTTATCTATCTCATCCATTTTTGGGCGTAAACCCACACTCTGTATATCTTCTGCCAATAAATAATGGATATTAAAATGTTGGCAAAACGTTTCAACCGTTTCCTTATTTATGCCATCAACATTTATCCATTTTATTGTATTACTATTTTGAAAACCAGGGCATTTAATAGCTTCGCTAAAACTATGTTGATTGAGGGTTTCGGCATTAAATTCATACACATCAATCTTAACAGTATTGCTCTCTAAACGCTGTGGGATTATGGTAGGATTTACCTGCAAAATCTCCTTTGTTCTAACCGTTGCAAAAGGATTTAACAAGTTTAAATAATGAAGGCTTTTTTTCTCTAAATCCATAGCAATTATTTAATAGTTTTCCAAACAGTATCATCAATTTTTATAGGGTATTTTTTCTTTAATTTATCAAGCCATTGTTGTTCTAATATTTGTTGATAATCATTTATCACCATTCCTCTTGCTTCATCAAAAATCCGTTGCTCTGCTTGTGGATGAATAGCAGTAATATACAAAAAAGTATAGCTGCTATCACTACCGTTTTTTTCAGGACTTGAGGCAAAGCCTACTATATTTTTTATCTGTTGTTTAATGGGCAATTGTTGTTGCTCGTAACGGCTACTATCAGCAATTACCGCAGTACCATAATCGGTAACTATTTTACGCCAATCGTTTGGAGAAGCCTGAATTTTTCTAGATACTTCATTAGTTAATTGTTGGCTGTTGCAAGTAACAATTAATCCACTAATACCAGGGGTCCATTTGTATTTATTTGCGTGTTCGTTAAAATACTTTTTTAAACCTATAACATCTTCTCCACTTCTACCCCAAACGTGTTTATCCATGGCTGCAAACAAGAGGTTTGCCTCGTTAAATTCTTTGGTTTGCTCCTTCATCACGCTGCTAAAATCTTCTAAATTTTTTGTGTAATAATCAATGCAGGATTGCTCAATAAATTCCTCCATTTTTTTATTATAAAACTGCTTGCCCTGAACCCTTTCATTCTTTAAATATTGTAGCCAATTAACTGTATAAATTTTTTGTTTTGGAAATGAAAAAAGTAATGTGCTATCAGTAATATTTTTAAAGTTTTTTACTGGCTTATTCAATAGTGAACTATCAGAATAATTCCACAAATTATTTTGGTTATAAGCTGCCTGTTTAAACGTAGTAAGTAGCAACCAATTTTTTACTTTGGTTTTCTTAATGGCCATCAAACGACCATCTTTTTCAACGGCTTGTTTTAGGCTTGCTGTGTTTATTGCATCGGCTGCATTAGTAGTTATCGGCAACTTTTGTAGCAACTTAATAATATGAAAACCATAGCTTGTTAAGAAGGGTTTACTTATGTCGCCAACATTTTGTAAATCGAAAATATTAGTGTCAAAATTTGCATCAAATTCACCAACACCTATCTCATCTAAAATACCGCCAGTATTGCTTGTTCGAGTATCGTTACTAAATTTGGACACCGCATTTTCAAAGGTTTCGCCATGTTTAAGAAGGTTATAAATACTATCTGCTAATTTGCTGTATTTAGCAGCTTCATTACCATCGGCATTTGGTGGAACTGCAATTAGAATTTGGGCTATTTTACGTTTGCCCAACGCTTCTCTTTCTTCGATATTTTTAAAAATGTGATACCCGAAATTGCTGCGAAAAGGTTTTGAAGATTTACCTGGATTAAGAGCATATATCTGACTTTCAATTGGATATTGTAATGTAAAAACAGTAATAAAACCTAAATCGCCTTTGGCAGATTTTGTTACTGCATCGCTTGAAAAAGTTGCTACTACTTCATTAAAATTGTCGCCTGCTAGCAACGCTTTATAAGCTGCTTGAATTTGTTGATAGGCTTTTGTAGTATCACTACCTTGTGGCACTTCGATAAAAATATGGGCTGCATGAATATCTTTTTGGCTACGCATGAAAGCCTCTGCTAACAATGCTTTTAAGCCAACTTCTTCATTTACTAAATTCTCTGCAATTTGCTGTTTAAAGTTTTTACTTTCAAATTCAAATGATGCTTGTTCGTTCAATTTTTCATCGTAGCCAGATTGTACTTTTAGTTTGTAATTTATGTAGAGGTTCAGGTATTCATCCAACGCTTTTTTTCGTTCGGCATCGGGTGTAGGATTTTTATTAAAGGCTGCTAGAAACGCTTGTTTACTAACAGCTTTATTGCCATAAGTAAATAAGGTTTGCCCAGTACTTATTGCTACTTTTAAAAGCAACACAATCATTAACCATAATACCTTCTTCATAAGCAATTGAGAAATTATTTTTTAAGTTTTACAGCAATCAACTCGTCAAATTGCTCAAGGCTTAACTGCTTTGCAATGATGCGTTTTTTATCATCTAATAAATAAAATGTCGGTGTTTTGTACATATCATACAACTGCCTGAAATTCGGTTGATTAGCGGCTTGTTCAGCATCTCTTGCAGCTTTGGTCTGGTACACTTCTGCCCAATCGGCACTTATCTTTTTTTCAACTAAAAATTTCTTAAATTCATCCATTTTAGGTTCGTTTACATTTACACTATACACCTTTACATTCAGGGCTTTCCATTTTGCTTTGTACATACTATCTAGCCTTGGTATTTCCTCTTTACAATGCCCACAAGTAGGATCCCAAAAAACGATCATTGTAAATGCCCCATTTAGGCTGTAAAGTGGTAAGGTTTTACCAAGTGTATCTGTTAAATCAAGTATTGGCGCTTGACCACCAATTTGATTGGCCATTAAGCTGTAAGCCCTTTCAATAATTGTTTTACGACTTGCTGGATTAAGGTAAGTAGTATCGCCTTTGGCATAAAAATCTTCAAATATTTTCAAGAAAACTTTATCCTGTCCCATAAACTCTGGGTTGATATATTTATTAGTAAACTTGGTTAATAAATACGGATACATTTCTTTACCAGTACGGGCAGAAAGTAACATATATTTTAACTCACTATAAATACTATCAGGCTCTGGCGATACATAAAATTTGAAGTAATTATCAATCTTGGTTTCAAAAAAAGGAGTACGCAATAAACGGTCATCATTAAACTCAATATCATCCCAAAAATGATTTTTTACAAAGCGGTAAGGATAGGTAGAATCTGACTTGCCTTTTACCATAGGGATTGGTGGGGCTTCGGGTTGTTTCATGGCATTGAAAAGCGTGGCTAGTAATGATTTGGGATTTTGAATTATCACATTATTTTGATAGGCCTGTAACTCTTTACCAGCCTTTGTTATATCGTTAATAATACGTAAAGAATCTGCCTTTGTTTTAGCCGCAGCATAGCTATTTTTTAAATCTGCTATCGTTTTGCCTTTAGTAATAGAGAACTGCGAATACTTTTTAAATAACTCATTTTCAAACGACCCCGTAATGATTGCATCTTCTTTTTTTAAGGTATCGGCAATAATAGAAAACTGCTGTTTACTATCCATTAAAATATCAAATAAAATAGCATACTGCGGCGATACAATAAAGTAAATACCTGGCGTTAATTTGGTTTTACCTTTGAATACCCCATAGCTTTTATCGTTTAAATAAGCTGAATCTGATAAGGTTTTACTCTTGCCATAATAGCTGCCCAAATACACCCAAGTATTTTTATAAGGAGTTAATGTGATAGTGATATTTCTACCTGAAACTGTTGCTGCTATTGGTTTTACCGCCAAAGGCTTTTTAACTTGCGCAAATACAAAATTGGTAAGTAACAACAAAAAAACGGCTAAATAGATTTTCATAAACTATAAAATATTTTAAGTGATTGTATTTAAATAATACCGATGAATACTATAAACCTCGTTACAGAATTATCCAACAACCAAATCCCCATTTTTAAAAATAGGTAACACATTCGCAACATCTTCGGTAACGCAGTATTCTAAATCTTTTTCCAAACCAAATTTTTCCAATCTATGCCAATGTGTAAGTTGCCTTATAAAACCCAACATATCGCTTTTATGTTTTACGTACATTTCTTCAGCCATTAAACAACTATCGCAATGAATGGTAAAATATTTTTTAACCCGATTAACTACTGCACCTGCAAACAATGTGTCTTCAATGTTAAATTTATCTTTCCAGCCACTACAACCAAGTACTACATTCTTTTTCTCTTTTATCAAATAATCACATACAGCGCTAAGGTTTGGAAAAGAGCCCGTAACAACTTCGGAAGCACCAGCCTGTAACGCCATATGCAACAATTTAGTGCCATTAGTAGTAGTTAAAACCAATGTTTTTCCTGCTATAAAACTACGTGGATATTCGGCAGGAGAATTACCATATTCTAAGCCTTCAATCACTTTGCCATCACGTTCGCCGGCAGTAATGCCACCAGTCATTTTACCTATTTGTATGCACTTATCAACAGCATCAACAGGAATAATTCTTGTGGCACCATTATACAAAGCTGTAGCAATTGTACTCGTGGCACGAAACACATCAATAATAACAACAACACTATTTGTACAGTCATAAATATCCAACAAACGGGGCGATAGAACGGTGTGTAAAAAGGGTCTACTCATTTAATAGAATTATAAAATATCGTCAAGGTTTAAGGTCGCCAAAAATACAGCAATTACTTGTTCAATTTGCTGTTGGGTTTCAGCATTGATGCTACCCAAAATGTTAATTTTAAGTTGATTAGTATTTGATTCAGGGTTAGAAAGATTTAACTAAATATCACATTCCTAGACAAGACGAACTAAAACCTAATACACCGTACTTTATCAGCAGAGTTGCTTCTATTCCTAAACTTGGCTTTATAGGTTGCAGTTAGTTCAAACCCGCCCTGCAATTGGGATGCAGTTTTTAATTGTGACGTATTAGCATCGTAACTAACACCAAAACCAAACTCGTACAAATCTAATTTTATAACGGGTATCAATGCATCATTCCACCTATAAAAAGCGCCAGCTGATAGCGTTATATTTTGATAGTTATCAAAACCTTGGCCTTGCAAAATATCAGTGCCGTACATAACCCCCCCAAGAAATTGTTGGTTACCTCCTTGAGTAAAATAATCAGCATAAAACAATAGTTTATTAAAGTCTGTAAGTGGCAATGTTACTCCCACATTCAATACTATCTTTCTGTGTAAAGCACTTAAATTATTATTGGTGTAAAAGCCAACTTGTGGCTTATTAAAATGAAACATGGCTGCCCCTACATAATATTTTACCCCATTGCCAAAACTACTAGTGTAAGAAATACCCGTACTCAAATCCCAGTAGGTAAACCCTGTTTTGGTGAAGATTCCAGCGGTAGGATTATTGGGGTTAAAAGCACCATTAATAAACTGATCGTCTAGCTTTAGTAGTGTCGGATCAAACTGAGAATTTACTGGCCCGCCCATTATTGCAAAAGATAAATAATTATCATTATCGCCACTTAAAGATTTGTGGAAATTCAATACAGGCAATAGTTGTGTGCGTTTCAACTTAATATCCCCAGCAGCATCTTGTGTTACTTGCACACCCGCAGTTATCCAATCATCATGCTTGCCAAAAGGGAATTTTACCTCGGTACTAAAAGCTGCTGTTTGAAAAGGCACTGTAATACTCTGCCATTGATTTCTGAACGTGCCAATCACCCTAATATCACCTTCAAAAACCCCAGCCAAGGCTGGGTTTCGTAGCAAAGGATTTTCGTAAAATTGAGAGAATGTAAGATCTTGACTGTATGCCAAGTTTCCTATAATCATTATTAAAAAAATATGAATAAACCGGTTGAGCATTTTTTATTTTTTTAAAATTTCACTGTAGCAGATTGCTTCGTTCTTGGCAAAGACGAAAACAAGATGTCTCGTTCTTCGACATGACGAAAAAACCACTATTTCAATATTGCCACATTGCCTTTATATACAAACGGCACATCATTTTCACACACCACTTCGCAGGTGTAAACATACACATCAGAGTTAGCTGCTTTGCCCTGTACCAGACCATCCCAACCATACTGTCTATCGTTTGGAGGAAAATTGGCTCGTTCAAAAACCACTTGCCCCCAACGGTTAAATATCCTAAAACTCTTCACCAATTTTATACCCTTGCCACGTACCATCAACACATCGTTTACACCGCTGCCATTACCAGGCATAAACGCATTTGGTATAAACACTTGGGTACTTTGGCAAAACACTTTTATACACAAAGTATCTGTACTAGCACAGCCATAAAAATTGGTAGCTGTAGCAGCATAACAAATATCATTTTTAGCAGTAGCAATAGGATTAGGGCAAGTGGTACAACTCAAGTCGGTAACTGGATTCCAACGCCAATCCTTTATTGGCCCATTGGTAAATTTAGGATTGAAAGTAAATAGCGTACCTGCTGCCAAAACCTGATCTTGACCTAAGTTTAACACCGGATAATCACCAACACCAATTGTAACATTTGCCACATCTGTAAAGCAATTATACTGGTCTGTGCCAGTAACTTGATAGGTAGTTGTAACAATAGGATTTGCCAATGGCGATTGCACTGCTGCATCGCTTAAACCAGTAGCAGGTAGCCAACTATATTTATAAGCACCAGAGGCTGATAACCTGGTTGATTGACCAATACAGATACTATCATTTGCTGATACTGATAACTTGAACGGCTGGGAAACTGTAACCACTACTGTATCGGTAGCAATGCAGCCCAAATTACTGGTAGTGCTAACCACATAAGATGTAGTAATACTTGGTGTAGCAATAGGATTTGAGCAAGTTGTACAACTTAAATTATTACTAGGACTCCACAAATAATTATTACTACCTGTAGCATTTAACTGTGTTGATTGGCCTTTACAGATAGATAAATCGTTAGTGGCAATAACTGTTGGACTTTGGTAAATAGGTAGCGTGTTATAAGACGTATCGTAACAGCCATTAACCGTACCTACTACAAAGCTTGTGGTGTAAGTGCCAGCGGATGGATATAATTTTGAAACTGTTGACCCAACTGCATTTGAACCATCATAAAACTTCCAAAGCTGTAGTAGTACACTATCAACGGATGTGATGTTAGCGGTATATGTTACCCCTTGATTTGTGCAGCCAAAACCAGCCGTTGTAATAGTTGCTTTTGGCTTTGTATTTACGTTTACAAGTAACTGCAAATTAACCGTATCGGTGCAACCACTTTTGGCATACACAATTAATTGTACTGGCCAAGTGTTGGTAATGTTGTAGGTATGTTGTGGGCTTTGTGCGTTGCTTAATGCCGAGCCATCGCCAAAATTCCATTGCCATTTTTGTATCCCAAAAAATACTCTTGAAGTATCGTTAAAGGCAACAGTTGTAATACCGCAACCTTTTTGTTGTGTGGTTGTAAAACCAGCTTTTAAGTCATCTATTTTAATAGTATCAACACCTTGTAAAGTAACACGGCAAGTTGCTCCAGCCAATAGTTCTAGGGAAGGTAAATAATTACCAGATTGCAAATAAGCATGGTAAACAATGGTGTTAGTAGTAGTTAAAAATGTGCCATCACCAAAATTAAAACGTAGCGAATCAGTATTTAAAATATTGGCTTGAAAGCGTACTTGTTTGTTACCGCAAATCAAACCATTATCATACACCCAAGTGCCCGAAGGCCCTTTAACTACAATGGTTTTAGAGGCTTCGTATGTACAGCCACCAGCATTAACGGCATTCATTTTTACAGTAAAAGTACCTGTGGTAATAAAGTTATGTTGCACCAAATTACCTGTATCCTTTTTACCATCATTAAAATCCCAAGTTGTTAATGCAGATGGCGTACTTAAATTAGTAAATACTACATTAAAGGGTACGCAGTTACTAACACTATCACTTACTTTAAACGCACCAGTTAACTTGGCAACAATAATAATATTTGTAGCCGTACTATCAACACAAACAATGCTGCTGTATTGCCTTACAGCCATAAGTTTAACCGTGTAATTACCTGCGGTTTTATACGCATAAACTGGGTTTGTTAATGATGAGCCATTGCCATCACCATAACGCCAAGTATAACCAGTAGCAGTATCGGTTTGGTTGGTAAAACGAATACTATCGCCTAAGCAAGCTGTTAGCGGATTAGCAATAAATTTCGCAATAGGTTTTGCAAACACTTTTACAGTTTCGTAATCTGTAGTATCAGAGCAACCGTTAGTGGCTGAAAGCTTTACTACAAAGGTGCCAGGGGTTGTATATGTGTGTGCTACAGTATCAATATTTTTTGTTGTAGTTAAGAAGTTGCCATCACCAAAATCCCAACTAAAAGACGTGGCCCCACTGGTATTATTAATAAATCTTACAGTGCTTGGTAAGCAACTTGAAGCTTCGTTGCCATTAATTGCAAAGTCTAATTTTATTTTGTTTGGTGATACAACAAGGTTATAAACCAAAGTATCGCTACCACACTCGTTAGTACTTATCAACTTTACTTTAAAAGTATCTTGCTTACCGGTACTATACGTGTGTTGAACCGAATTTAAATTGGTGGTTGCAAAGGTGGCGCTACCATCTCCAAAGTCCCATACAAAGCTCATGTTATTACCACGAGACGTATTGGTAAACGTTGCTGGAAATGGCGAACAACCCACACTTTTATTGGGTGTAAATAAAGATTGTGACTTAGATTTTACTCTAACTTTTTGTGTAGTTGTAACAGTATCGCAAGGTGTAAATGCTGTTAAGGTGATGGTATAAACCGTATCGAAATGTGTTGGGTTTGGAGGTAAAATAAATGCACTTGGGTTCGCTAATGTTGATGTTGTACCATTACCAAAATTCCACTTAAAACTAAATAGGTTGGCATTGGGAGTTTTGTTTGTAACGCTAATACTTATTGGGCCACAACCCACGGTATCACTAATTATAAAGGCAGTAGCAGGTTTTGGAAGCGTATAAAATTTATGCTCTACACTATCGTTTTTACAACCGTATTGGCTAATGGCCTTTAGTTTAATAATAACTGAATCGAAAGGGTTTGTTATGGAATAATTTGGCATAGATACTGTACTTCCTATCAACACATTATTGGCATACCACAAGTAACTACCATTACCACTATTGGTTACGGTTTGAATAGCATTGGTTAAGTTGAAAACAGCACAGTCAATATCCTTTGTGAAAGTATATAAAGCCTTCGCATTTGGGTTAACAGTAATAGTTACAATATTGCTGACATTTGATTGTAAACCTGAACAAACATTGCTGCTAACAAGTCGTCTAAATTGGGTTGTAATACTTGGTGATGGTGGTAAATAATTTGCAGCCGTTGCACCAGAAATGAACACCCAAGTTGTACCACTATTAACACTACTTTCCCACTGATATGTGTAGGAACCATTCCCACCATTTGGAGTAGAACCTAGCAACGTACTTACAGAATTACCAACACAAATAATAGTATCCTTTGTAATAGTATTATTACTAACACTTGGTTGCACAGTAATTTTTGCAACATTGCTTTCAAGGCTACAAGGTGTAGACGACACAACACGTCTTACATAGCTATTGGCTGTTGGGTTATAAGTTATATTGGCTGAGGTTTCGCCCGTAATATTTACCCAATTAACACTATCAATACTTTGCTGCCATTGATAACTATATAAGCCATTACCGCCAGTAGGGTTTTGCCCTATAATGCTAACTGATTGACCAGCACAAACCATTTGTGAAGTACCATTGACTGTGTTTGTTAAAGCGGCATAATTTGTAACCGAAACAGTATCATTACTAGCAGCGCAAACCCCATTACTTAACGACCAAACAAATTTAACCGTACCAACTGTAAGCCCTGTTACTGTTGTGTTGTAAAGATTTTTATTAGTAATTGTTACACTTGTACCAGCTACTTGAGTCCATGTGCCGTTACTACCGCTAGATGGTGCTGCTGCATTTAATTGCGTACTTGTTTGGTTGCACAAAACTTGGTCTATTCCTGCGTTGGAATTGCCTGTGCCGCCTGCAACGGTTATAGTTGTAATGATTGAGAAAACCACAGCACAGTTGCCACTCTGTAACACGGCTCTAAATTGTGTGGTTTGGGTAATATTGGTATAAGTTAATGAGGTGGTTGTATTGTTGATTGATGACCAATTGGTACCGCCATTAACTGATGATTCCCAACGGATAATAGTACCCGATTGACCACTTAAAGTAATTGTGCCGCCGTTGGTTGCCCCACAAACCGTAGTTGCACCAGCAGTTGTGCCACCAATAGCTTGCGGGTAATTTACTATCACCACCGTATCCTTAGTGGCAGGGCAACTGTTGCCGCTATTGCCAATTGTCCAAACCAGGCCAATGCTATCTGGTGCTGTTAAACCTGTAATTGTTGTGGTTGGGTTTGTGGCATCTGTTATTGTTCCAGATACACCAAATATTTTCGTCCACAAGCCTGCTCCTATTAAAGCAATATTCCCTTGAAGTGTTGTGCTTGTTACATTACAGAGCTTTTGGTCAACTCCTGCATTGGCTTTTGTAGTAGCTGGGTTTACGGTAACAACCACCGTTTGTGAGCTTGTTAAACAGCCAGAAGTAGTGATATTATACGTTACTGTTCCGTCTACCGTGCCTGTATTTACCAGTGTTTGAGAAATGCTGGGAACTGTTTGGCTACTCTGAGAAGATGAACCTGTAATTGCAGCAGATGATGGTGTTGCCGTCCAATCGTATGTTATGTTAGACGGTGATAAAGTGATGTTAGTAGCTGTATTGCTGCAAATAGTAGCTGTTGGTGGCGTTGCGGTAAAACTTGCTGGCGCGGCAAATGTGATGGTTTGTGTAGCTGTGTCAGATGAACCACAATTATTGGTATAAACCAAATTAACAGTATAAGTACCATAGTTGTTAAAAGTTATTTCTGGGTACTGAGAGGTTTCATCTGTACCATTACCTTTTGAATAGTTATTTGGCGAAATCACCCATTTATAAATTGGCGAAGTACCATATTGAATATCGTAAACAGGCTTATGGCTTACGTCTGTGCCGAACTTTATAGTCTTGCCCTGACTGCAATAAGATTTAGCCGGAGGTAACGTAACAATGGGTTTGCCAGCAATAGTGATGTTTTGTTTGCTAGCAAAGGTTTCGCCGCAGGAGTTAGCGGCCCCAAGCCCTATTAGATATTTGCCAGGTTGCTTTATCGTAATGGTTGGTTGTGCCAATTGGTAATTTGAAATATTGTAGTAACTACTGCTAACAGTATTACCCAAAGAGTCTAACACAAACCAATTGTATGTTATTGGCCCGCAATTACTAGGCGGTGTATTGTTTGTTGGATTAATTACCGCAGGTGTGCAACTTGGCACCGTGTTAAGGGTAAACTGTGGTGTTGTAGGCGACTCTATGCAAATTGTTTTTGTTGTATCAATCAAACCACAACTATTGTTATCTATACTTAATTTAATACTGTAAGTTCCTGGAGTAGTAAACTTGTAATCTAAAGGTGGGTTAAACTCAAGGTTAGTAGATGTATAAACTACCGTACCATTAACAAACCAAGTATAATAAGCAACACTTACACAAGCATTACCATTTTGGCTTTTTGCTGAACCTGGGTTACTAGTGTTTGTGAAGGTAACAGTAGTATTGGTACAGGCTTTAGAGGCATAAGAAAAATCTGGTTTAGGCTTTTGAAAGACACTAGAATTAGATGACACATTACCTTCATCACAATTATTAGTCGTTGATTTGCCCGTTGGGAAATAAGGAAAGTAAAGTGAAGGTGTAACAAAAAAAGCTCCATTGGCAATATTGCAAGATGTTTGGCTGTATAAATGTGATATCAAACCGTTTGACCCTAATAAATCGCATTGCTTTTTATAGGATGTTGTACCATCACCCCAATCAATCCTATATAACATCCCTGGAAAATTATTGCCAATACCCCCACTCGTTGGGTCAATGGGAATTTGAAAATAAACAGAATCTGGCAAACAAGGTTTTTGCTGACCGTTGTTTGAAATACCCAACAAATTGGGAGTATTAATTAGGAAATAACTTTTAATACTTACTATGCCTAAAGAGTCGGTTTTAACAGTGAATGTGTAGTAAGTTGGCGTGGGTAAAGTAACTGCAAATGCATTATTTACTAGTAATACGTTTGTTGTCGTTCCAGCTTTCTCATTTTTTAAAAGCCCTGTAACGGAAACACTATTTGTTGACTGGCTATTTAAGGTTAATTGTGCATTGTTTGGCTGAGTACTACACCAACCAAAATATACTTGGTCGGCTAGTGTTCTTAGTACAGAAGCCGTTACAATAGAGGCTATTGCTTTACTTGATGCTTTTACCTCAAAAGATGGGGATGAAGGACTTATATAAACAGGATTTGTAGATTCTACCCTAAGTTTATAATTTGTTGAGGCTACTGAATTTGTAGGTATAATCCCGTTAACGTAAGTAGTAAAAAAACCATCAAAACTGCCAATTAAAGTTGTGCCAGAAGTAAAACTTCCATTTGCATCAGATAAGTATAAATTGAATTTATTACCTACATTAAAACATCCACTTGTTGTAATTGGCAAGGCGATTGAAGATCCTTGACCATAAGGTTTTAATATATCAAACTCGCTTGTATTAATAGTAATGATTTGCCCCATACCATCCATCGCAGCACACAGAAACAAGATTATAAATAAGCATTTTTTCATGCAGAATATTAGAGGGGTAATTGGTTGTAAGTAAGAGGCGATATTTTGCCCAAGCGATGCACCGTAATACAAACTTTATTTCTTCCTGTAAGTAATTTTTACTTTCGCAACTCCTGCACCAACCATATCTATTTGTTTGGCTGCGGCTTTGCTTACGTCAATAATCCTGCCACTTACAAAAGGGCCACGATCGTTAACCCGCACTGCTACTTGCTTTCCATTTTTTAAATTGGTTACCGTAATTATTGTGCCAAAAACAGCTTTGCGGTGAGCTGCTGTTAATTTATTACTGTTGTAAGCTTCGCCACTTGCAGTTGCATGGCCATTTAAATTATCGGCATAGTAAGAGGCATTCCCTGTTTCTGTTACCGCCGATCCGTTGGTAAAACTTTGTGGCACTGTTTTATGATGACATGCTACCGAAATCATCATTACAAATAATACAAACAATACTTTTTTCATCGTATTCAAATCTATTGCCAACTTACTATTACCACTTATTTTGTTATTAACAAGCAACTAGTTTTTGTTGAGAAAAATTTAGTGTTACTATATCGCTCCAACAATTTCTTATACATTTAAGCCATGGTAACATTAGCACTCTATAATCTTAAAGGCGGTGTTGGTAAAACTGCTGCCGCTATTAATTTGGCCTATTTATCGGCCAAAGAAGGATACAAGACATTGATATGGGATTTGGATCCTCAAGGCAGTTCCTCATTTTTTTTAGGAGTAGAAGCTTCGGTTAAAAACGAGGCGAAAAAGTTGCTAAATAGTGAGCTAGGTTTGTTAGAAGCCATTCAACAATCACCTTATGAAAACTTGAGCATTATACCCGCAGATTTATCGGCACGACAAGCTGATATTTTGCTAAACGATATGAAACAATCGAAGCGAAAATTAGCTGGGTTATTGGCAACCATTAAAAAGGAATTTGACATTGTTATTTTAGATTGTCCGCCGGGTATTTCGTTACTGCATGATAATATTTTTAACGCCGCCGATTGGATTTTAATGCCTAATATTCCTACCACACTATCTATTCGTTCATACACAACTGTTGCCAATTATTTTGAAGAATATGGGTTTGATAATGAGAAAATAAAATGCTTTTTTAGCATGGTCGATCACCGAAAAAATTTACATCATGAGGTAATGAACCAATTTTATAAAGACAAGATTTTCTTCAAAAATTATATTCCTTACCTAAGCGATATTGAAAAGATGGGCGTAAACGAAGCACCGCTTGAAACATTTGCTGCTACTAGCTTTGCAGCACAGTGCTATAGAGATTTATGGAAAGAAATAAAGAAAAATAGCTTTTAGTGACATTGATAGGAACACGGATGATACTAATTACCACAGATGCGTTTTATGAAGTATCAAATATTAGTTAAGAAAACCGGTGCAATTCGTTTAATTACTTTTAATTCATGCAATCAATTTAATCATACAAAATCATCGTTCAGACTAACTTATGCAAAAATCAATCACATCTTGGCATAGCCCTTCATTGAACAAAAACATGCCTATTGCAACTTATGGGCATTATGGTTTTGCCTTATTGCTAATACCAACAGCAGCAGCAGATTATTTAGAGTACGAACGATTTCAAATATTAGATGTGCTGGCACCTTTTATAAACGCAGGGAAACTAAAAGTTTTTAGCATCGATAGCATTAATAAAGAAAGTTGGATGAACACGCAAATGCTGCCAGAACATAAAGCCATCAGGCAAAATCAATTTAACCAATATGTGTTTAATGAGGTGGTGCCATTTATTAGAAACAACACTAGCCAACATACATTTATTTATACTTGTGGTGCATCTTTTGGTGCGTTACATGCAATGAACTTATTTTTAAAACGACCAGATATTATTAATGGCGTTATTAGCATGAGTGGGGTGTATGATTTAACTGAATACACTAAGGGTTTTTGGGATGAGCAAGTGTACTATAATAGCCCGTATCACTATATTCCAAAGCTTACAGACCAATGGTATTTAGATAAAATAAAAGCCAGTAACCATATTCATATTTATACAGGTTCAGGTAACCATGAAGACCCAGAAAGTAACCGGAAATTCTCGCAGGTTTTATGGGACAAAGGCATCTGGCACGATATTGCTATTTGGGGTAATGACGTACATCATGACTGGCCAACTTGGCGTAAGATGTTACCAATGATTATTAACAAAAAATTTTAAATCTTAGTCTCTCAGAAACCGCTGATTACGCATAACATGTTTTATTTTATATATATTATTTCATAAAAAGAGTAAGCTATGGCAAAGAGTAAAAAAGCACCTTTAGAGGTTGGGGGTTGGAAAGAAGCCGACAATAGATTGTATAAAAAATTTGAGTTTAAAAATTTTTCAGAAGCATTTGCTTTTATGACAAGAGTTGCCATTGAAGCCGAAAGACTGAACCACCACCCACTGTGGACGAACGTTTACAACAAGGTAGAAATTTGGCTAAATACACATGATAAAGGTGATGTTGTTACAGCACTAGATCATAAATTAGCTAAGGCTATTGATGAGTTGTTGTAAAAAGCATTACTTCCGAATTTTTAATACTTAATGAAAGTTAATTATATCCTGAGGAATATTTACGCCTATCATATTTAGTAGGTGCTACCATCAATAAAAAATCACCTACCGCCTTACTCTATTTTTTACCAAAACCCACAACTATGCGTTTATTATTGGCTGTTTTGTTTTGTGCATCGCTAAGTATTGCCGTTGCACAAACCAGTTTTAAAATTGCTGACAAAACCAAAAACTTTAAAAAAATGGATGGCTATTTTACTTATTGGTGGGATGCTACTAATGGAAAAATTTGGCTGTTGATAGACAAGTTTGATAAAGAGTTTTTGTATGTACATTCTTTGCCAGCAGGGCTTGGTAGCAACGATATTGGTTTAGATCGTGGACAAATTGGTGGACAAAAAATTGTGTATTTTAATAGGGTTGGCAAGAAAGTTTTGATGGTGCAACCAAACTATGCTTACCGTGCTAGCAGTAGCGATTTGCGAGAACAAAAAGCTGTTAGAGAAAGCTTCGCACAATCAATTATTGCAAGCTTTGTGGTAGATGAAGATGAAGGCGATAAAGTATTGGTAGATGCAACAAATTTCTTTTTAAGAGATGCTCATGGCGTTGCTGATAAAATAAAAGCAATGAAGCAAGGCACTTATGTTTTTAATGAAAGTCGCTCTGCTATTTATTTACCAAATACTAAAAATTTCCCTTTAAATAGTGAGTTTGAAGCAACTATTACATTTACTGGTGGTAGCGATGCTGGTAGGTTTGTAACCACCGTTACGCCTTCGGTAGAAGCGATTACTGTAAGAATGCACCATTCGTTTGTGCAATTGCCAGACAATAAATATGTACCACGCAAATATGATATTCGTAGTGGGTATTTTGGCATCTCGTATTTTGATTATAGTACACCATTTACCGAACCCATAGAACAACTATTTATTGCTCGGCATCGCTTGCAAAAGAAAGACCTAACGGCGGCAAAAAGTGAACCCATTGAACCTATTATTTATTACCTAGATAATGGCACACCAGAACCAATTCGTTCAGCTTTAATAGATGGTGCAAAATGGTGGAATCAAGCGTATGAAGCGGCTGGTTTTATTAATGCTTTTCAAGTAAAGGTTTTGCCCGATGATGCTGACCCAATGGACATACGTTACAACATGGTTAACTGGGTGCATCGTAGCACTAGAGGTTGGAGTTATGGGGCTACTATTACCGACCCAAGAACTGGTGAAATAATTAAAGGTCAAGTGACTTTAGGTTCATTAAGAGTAAGGCAAGATTACTTAATTTTTACAGGCTTATTGTCGCCTTACGAAACTGGCAAACCAGTACCAGAAACCATGAGACTAGCAGCTTTGCAACGTTTACGACAGTTGGCTGCACACGAAATTGGTCACACACTTGGCTTACAACATAATTATGCTTCTAGCTTTAACAATAGGGCTTCGGTAATGGATTATCCGCACCCAAATATTACATTAAATAGTAAAGGTGAAATTGACTTTAGCCAAGTGTATACCAACGAAATTGGTGAGTGGGATAAACGTGCTATTATGTACGGTTATAATGACTACCCTACTGGTACAAATGTGGATGAAGCATTAAGAAAATTATTAGAAGAGAACACCAAAAATGGGATTTTATTTATCGCCGATATAGATGCTCGTTCTGCAGGTGGTTTACACCCTTATGCCCACTTGTGGGACAACGGAAAAGATGCTACCGAAGAACTGAAAAATGTACTAGCGGTACGTAAAAAAGCATTGGAAAATTTTAGTGAAAAAGCCATTCGAAATAATACTCCAACTACACGCTTAGAAGATGCGTTAGTACCAGTGTATAATTATCACCGCTACCAAATTGAAGCTGTAAGTAAACTAATTGGCGGCATGAATTATAGTTACAGTGTGCGTGGCGATAAACTGCAACAACAGCCCGAGCCACTATCAAATACAATACAGAAGAAAGCATTAAAGGATGCTGTGTCCTGTTTATCACCAGACATATTAACGCTACCAGAAAATATTTTAAAACTATTGCCACCAAGACCGCCATTATATTACAACCTAGGGGAATTATTTGCTAAAAGAACAGGCTTAAGTTTTGATGCTTTATCAGCTGCAGAAGCTTTGGCAGATTATGAATTAGCATTTCTATTTAATGCTGAACGGGCCAACCGCTTGGTGCAAATGAAACCGAGGTTTAACACCATTGGCTTTGATGATGTGGTAACTGATATTTGGAAATCGACATTAGAAACTAGCGCACTAAAAGGGCTACAAAAAATCGTGCAATTACAAACGCAACAACAGGTAGTTACTTGGTTATTAGCACTAAGCATTAACGATAATGCAAACTATTTAGTAAAGTCAATTTGCCACAATAAGCTAAAAGAAATTAAAGCATATTGTCTAAAAAATGCTGCTAGTAATTATGAGCTAAAGCCCTACTATAACTATATTGCAGAGCGTATTACCAACCCAAAAGATATTCAAATACCAATAGCTAAAGAGATGGCACCAGGTGCACCAATTGGCTGCGATTGGGAAGCGTATTGAGCATAATAATATTATTTTGATATATGCTAAAAAATAATCCGCTTTAGATAAGAGCGGATTATTTTTTTTAAAACATTAACTGCAAATTTTTAAAAAAATCTACCCTCGTTTTTTATTTTACGATAAGGATTTGAGAAAAAATTATCTATGACTTTATTAAACTCTGTTGTATAAACTATTGGCGTTGAGTGGCCAGAATTTGGCAAAATCCATAAGTAACCTTGGGCTAATTGCTTGTAAATTTCCATTGTATGTTCTTCTTTAATTACATCATGATCGCCACCAATAACAAGTGTTGGTACTTTAATTTTTTGCACATCGGTTAACGGAATATT
>JAYVNQ010000058.1:0-6904 GCA_043758365.1 Chitinophagales bacterium | reverse complement strand
AACTTCGATGACAACTTCTGAATGAAAATGACCATTTAGCAGGACGTTGTGATTTGCTTTCAATTTTAGTTCTTACTAACTTCGATGACAACAAATGTAAAATTGTTACCGGTTGCGGTCTGGTTGTGATTTGCTTTCAATTTTAGTTCTTACTAACTTCGATGACAACAGTTTGGGCTAAAACGCAATGATAGTAAGCATCTTAGCAAAAAGTAGGAACTAAAAAACAATTTTCAAAAGCCGTTGGGTATAGCTACTTAACGGCTTTTGTATTTCCTAATTTTCTAAAATAATTCCAATTGTTGTGGTACATCCATTATTACTGCAGGCTTTTTTCCTTGAAATATTTTCATCATCCCAAATTGTTTATCGGTAATGGTCATTATGCCTACATGCCCTTTTTCGGGTAGTAGTTTTTGTACCCGTTTTATATGTACGGTGGCGTTTTCCATACTGGCACAGTGCCTTAAATAAATAGAGAATTGAAACATAGCGAAACCATCTGCCAAAATTTTCTTGCGAAAATCGCCTGCCGCTTTACGATCTTTTTTGGTATCGGTTGGTAAATCGAAAAATACAAGTACCCACATAATACGATAAGCGTTTAAGCGGTCAGATTTCACAATCAAATGAATTATGAGTTATGAATGATAAATTATGAGTTGACAGCAATCGTACATTCATAATTTATCATTAATCATTTATAATTTAATTAAGGCATCTCTGGGTACAAAATCTTCCGTTGTTCGCCAGCATAGCATCTTGCTAACGATGTGGCGGTGCGTTGCATGGCCAACATCAGTGGGCTTTTCTCGTCATTTAGTAATACATCGACAGTGGCAACATTTAATAATCTGGTTTTAAAATCTTGCGTTAATACGCCTACAATACTTGTTTCATCAATAATGCCCCGTACAATCACATCTATAAAAGGGCGATAAGGTTCCATAATATCATCGGCCAGGCAATAAGCGTTGTAACGGTTGCGATGAAAAATACCAAACGTTGGTAACAGCCCAGCACCTACAATAGCCCTTGCCATTGTGGCTCGTAATATGGCGTAACCATAATTTAGTAAATTGTTAGGCGGTATGCCATCTCGCCGCCTAAAAAACAACCAACTATCAGGAAACAAATTTTGCCAATAATGCACCGCGGCAGTGCCTTCGCAGCCGCCAGTATCGCCACTTAAAACGCTGGTTGATAAATTCACCAATAGTTTATTATTAATGTTCCACTTGCTAAAAACTGCCGCTTGATTGGCAATTTTTGCTTTAACCGTTTGCTGCCATAGTTGTTTTTTTAGTGGTTCAGTAGCTTCTATTTGATACCTAAAACGTTCGCTTTGTATGGTATTACCTTCAAGTGGTAGCAACATACCTGTTGGGTGATGCGTATCGTTACAGGTAATAACGGCCACATTGTTGCTTACCAATTGATCTAGCAAATAATGCGTCAATGTTATTTGTTGATGCTCTAGTACCAATATGCCAATATCTTCAATAGGCACGGTTCTATCGGGCTTAGTTTCTTGCCCTTTTACATGACTATAACTAACCACTAATTGGCTATTGGCACATTTTAAGTGGCAAGGACTACCGATTTGTAGGGTGCGTTTTATCATTTTAGAATTTTTATTACCTGCCCAAGTCTATTTACTTGAAGTTTCCAGCAGCATTCTTTTACCATTATTTCGTCGAGTGATTTTTGATTTTTTGATTGAGGGCTTCCTAAGCCGTATTCATTTTGTATTGGGTAATTTAACCCACGCTTGGCTTGTTCTTTTTTATTTATATTAAATATAGTAGTGGCTGATATATTAGGGATAAAATTGGCAGTTGTGCCAGATCCATCAATAAATTTATAAACTTGCTTAGAATTAATATTTCCTAGTGTAACTAATTGTGGGTTTTCTTTTTCTTCAAAAGATGGGATGTAAACAAGGTCGTTGGGTGACAAGAAAAATAAAAGTCGGTCGCCTTTCTCATTTATCAATGGAACGGAACAATCTTGAGGTTTTTTATTTTGTACAGCACCTTGTTTTTGATTTTCAATTACAATATTTAAAGGAATTGTTTCATAATTGCGATTGTCTTTATCATCTTTATAAATTGCAAAGAATAGGTTTGTACCATCTGCTGAGACTACAAACTTGTCTTTCTTGTTACCTGTTTGCCCTATATTGAATTTTGTACCTCTTGCATCGTATGTTCTAACCTTAAAAATTGGCTGATGAAATTTTCCTTTATTTAGTTCTTTAATATTCTTATTCATTTCTTCAATGCCATCTGCTGAAAAAGCAACAAGCTCTGGTGCTACAGGTTTGCCTTTTTCATCTTTTGCATTCTGATATTTTTCTTGATTAAGATGGTTTAAAAGGATTGATTGTATACCTGTATCGGAAATGGTTAAGATTTTTTCTTTAGTAAATGAATCATCCAATTTTACCCTTGAGGCAACATGGTTTGGAATGCCATTTTTATCATTGTCCCAGTAATAAACATCTACTTTAGAAACATCTTTATCATACCAAATATTATTGATGCTTTTGAAATATTTCAATAAATCCTTTTTGTCTGTATTGTTTTCAATAAGTCCTTTAATGAATTTTCTTAAATCATTATCCACTATATCTTGCCAGCTATCTAAAGCTGATGATAACTGAACAGTTTTCTTAAAACGAATGCTAACCAAGCCAGAAATGGTGTCTTTGTGCATTGGTTTTCTTATTGCCCAACTATCTCCTTTTTCTTGCGTTTTAGTTACTTTCTCTAATGCCCCATTTTTGCTTTCCCATCTCTCGTATTTGTTTACTGTTTTATTTATTACACGTATGTTTTGTTTAAAACTAACAATAGTGCTTTGTAATTGGGCTTTAGCTTCTTGTGTAAATGCTTCCCATGGCTTTTTAAATACCCATTTGTAATTAGTATTAGAACCTTCGTTATATTTCTTAAAACAAAGAATTGTTCTTAAATCTTCTCTGTCTTTTTGTTTTTCTTCTTTTGTTTTTTTCTTGCTTTTGTCTAAAGCATGTTGATTGTTTAAATAATTTATGTGACTTCTTGTGGCACAAGCAATTACCAAGGCATCCATTGCGTGATGGCGATGGTCTATTCTCTTTTTCGAAAAACCTTTTGCTAATTCAAGAGGTACAGTTGGTAAAAACTTTTGTGTTTTTTCATTGATACTGCCAAAATTGTCACTTCCTGTCAATGTATTAAGCCTTTCAAAGCGAGGTGCTATAATTGCATTCCAAACATCTTTTAATCCCCAATCCTGTTTTAAAGTATCAGTAATTTGCCCATTGCTTGGAATTACATTTTTAGATGTTGTTTCTTGTTCACCATCCTCTCTTACAATGTTTGATAATAAATTTTTCACCACTTTACTAATATACTTTGTATCATTCATTTGCCTTTCTACCATCTTTTCTGGAATGTCTTCTAGCAAAAGTTTTTTCATCTTACCTCGACTTTTAGAATAATGGTCATTTACAAAATTCTCATAAGCTTCAACGCTGAATATTTTTACTGTTTGTCCAAAATTTAAGGATACAATTTCTTCAGTATGGGCTTTAATAAATTCTAAGCCAAGCTTGTTATCTTTCAATTTGTTAACTTCTGTTTCGCAAATGATTTTGTTGCTAAATGAATCATCGAAGAATCTTGATTGAGGTATGATATGTTCAATTTCATAGGCAGTAGTAAACAGTTTATTCAAAGGAATAACTGCACCAGTATATGGCGAACGATATTTTTGTTCAAGCCAAAGTTTATAACGTACTAAGTCAATTTTAGATGGTTGTGCAGTTCTGCTTATTTTTAAAATATCGTCCTCTATTTCGATGTCAGAATTTAAAACCCCATCTTCATAAATCTTCAAAATTTCTTGTTGACTAAATGAGTATGGTCGAACATTTTCAACATCACTATCATTCATCATTTCAGCCAACAAAGCCTTTATACGAAGGTTGGTATTTTCGTTCTCTGTCATCTGTTTGGTTAAATATTCTCTATCGGCTTTGGTATTCTTCATAGAACGACCCAACTCAATATGTATTTCATTAAAGAAATTCTCTGCACCATTTCCATAAGTGTTCCATATATCTTTAACTACTCTCAAAGTTTCTGTTATCACCTGCTCTACAATAGGATTGCGAAGTGAATGTTGCTTAAATGAATCTTCTATTTTAGGGTTGAGATAGTTTTCAATATCCTTAGCCAATGCCCACTTTTTCATTTCGCCATCTTCCGAATGTCTATCATATACAACATAGCTGGTAAGCCATAATGGCAAGCCTTTAAAGTCTTGAATTGTTTTGAGATTACCGACTTTATCTCTTACCCTATCTCTTATTTTTTCATCAAATTCAGCATCAATTATTTTATTAATTCTATCTTTTGTTTGTTGATGAATGTCTGCTTTATTCCAATATTTACCCATTCGCATTAAAGGCAATAGTTTTTTTATTGCTTTAGCAGAGTAAGACCCGTAATCACTTTTATAAGGCGGAAACTTTTTGAATTGCTCAACAAAATCTGCACCTACATTGTCAAGTAAATTGTTTTTTGTTGCGAATGATTGTAAGGCTTTAGGTATTTCTAGTTTGTCGTTAACTGAATACAAAATATGCCAAAGGCTTTCATCAACTTCTTTAGTTAAAAAGTTAGCAGGTAGATTTTTAACTTTTGATAGTCTTGTAAGTATTTGTGAACGTGTCTCGTTACAAGGGTATTTTTTTGATTCATCTTTTACAGCATCGTACACATAATTCCATCTATACTTCTTTGCTTCAACTGATAGTGTTTTCGGTTTTAAGTTTTGGGGTTGAAGTAAGAATTTAATTAAAGGGTCTTTTTCTATTTCTTTTCTATCATTTAACCATTCGAATAGATTTACCCAGGCCTCATCAGAATTTAAGAAGTTGGCAGTGACATCAGTATCGGTAGCTTTTTCGTAAATTCTTAAATTTTTTAGCCATTGCCACAGCCTGAATTCTTGAAATAATGGATGTGACTTGGCAATACATTTAATAGGCTTGGTTACTTGTTTTCCGTTAGCATCTTTCATTAACTTTCCATCTTTGTCTTTAAGAGGGCGTTCTTCAAATTTGCAATCACTAATTAATGATTTTTTACTTTTAAGTGGTCGTTGATAGAAGATGATATCGTTTACAAATAGATGTCCTAAATCTTTGTTTATTAAACCATTTCTCTGTGCTTCATTATTTTCGTAAAGTTCTTCAGCACATGCTATAAGCAATTGCTGGTCTTGAAGTTCTTGGTGGTACTCTTTTTGAGTTTCCAATATTTGCACCAACTCTTTTTTATAAAAGTTGCGTTCAATTACCCTAACCAACTTACCATTTATTTTTTGTTTTGGGTTTTGAAGTAATGTGTCGTAGATGTATGAGCCAACTGATTTTTTGCTTTGCTTTAAATCATTTTCAGTCTTGATTTTAATAAGCTTCCATTCTTTTTCCCAGTCAGCTTCTGTGGGAATTGAAAAACGTTGGCTTAGTTTTTTGTCTTCATCGTATTTATCATTTCCTTCTTTATCAAGGTCTACAGTTGCGATTATATTTTTTTCCAAACCAATCCAATTGGGTATTTCTCTTTTAAAGATTTTGCCAACTGCCCCGTTTTCTAACGTAACCTCTATTACCTTATTCTCTTTGTACTTTTTGCCGGTATCTACTATATTTATTATTACTTCTTTAGCAAAGTAAATTCTTGTCTTAGCTGTTCTTGTTGCATCTTCATCTTCTTCGCCTCTTAATTGATAGTAGCCTCTTTTTTGATTGAAATTCAACAACAACCAAGCTAATTCTTCCTTTTCTATTTTTTGTGTTAATGCTTTTTTGCGTAGGTAATAAATAGTCCAATCGTAAGGTATTTTCTTTCCATTTTCTAATAGTTGTGGATGGTGTATTTTAAAATCTTCCACCATTTCATTAAATGAGTTCTTAAATAGAAACTCAAAGTTTTTTGTTTCTTCATTAAAGCGGTAAGCTATTTTAGGTTCGGCTTCTTTATTGAATTGTCCAAGTCGTCTTTCAAAATCAATTTCCCCAGTGTAATGCTTAGGCAAGAAATTTAAAATATTAAGCACTCTGTGTAAACGTTCCCTTCTTAGCAAATGTCTTTCTCTTAATCTTCTAACACCTCTAAAACCTGTTCTTTGTGCAGTGTCAGATTCTGTAATACCACTATCAAACTTTCCAAGAATGTCCTCACTCATTGGTATAATTCTAGAGCCTAGTTTAATTATTCTGCATAAACCTGTTATATCATCCACTCCAATCAATGCCCATCCAATACTATTTGTTCCTAAATCAAGGCCTAAAATTTTCTTTCCCATATTTTTTGTTTTATCAATTTAATATCTATTTTTACTTCATTGAAAGCAAATCACAATAAGGATTATTCCGTTGTGAAAACATTTAAAGCGGCGTAAGTCGCTTTTTTTATGTCCAAAATTTCTCATTAACGAACACAGAAAACCACCAACTCGCTAATAATCCATCGGTAAAGTGGTCTTTTAAAAAGCAGTACTAGTTTCTTATGAGGGGGATAAATCGACTGTATGAATGTAGAAACTTTACACAACATCAACAATTAAAATATAAAATTTTGGCTAGTTGTTTTTAGTAAAACGAGTATAAAAAGTAGGGTATCGTTTGAAAATATTTCAATTCAAAATCCAGAGCATAAAAAAAGCCTAACAATTAAACAATCATTATTAGGCTTTGTGGTGTGAGCCAATGCGCAAATTATTGACAATAGACCTCTAACATAATTTAGATATTCAATATTTTACTTTTTTCTTCGTTATAGCACTATGCTATATAAGGATATACAAGACTGTTCACCCGTTGTTTTCAAACGTCTTACAGGCGTTA
>JAYVNQ010000057.1:0-19938 GCA_043758365.1 Chitinophagales bacterium | reverse complement strand
TTAATTGGCAACGCTTTGGTTTCGTTTAAAGCAGTAACTATTTGCTGCGAATGTTCGGCTACTTTTTTCAAAGTTTCTTCGCCATATAAATCTTGGCTACCTGTTACAAACCAAACTTCTAATTTTTGAAAAGTATTCATTGTGTAGTTGATTTTTTATTTTTATGAAACGAGCTTTTGTATTTCAATGTAACATCGTTGCGTCGCATACTGCATCAGTTAGATATTTTATTGAGCTTTTATCGAAGCATAATATCGAACACGGATAACACAGATGAGATAGATAAAAGTACTTTTGATTATCAGTGAAAAATCCATCCAATCTATGTCATCAGTGTTCCTATTTCTTTACTGCCCATAATAACTATCAGGGCCATGTTTACGTTCAAAATGTTTTTTAATCAACGCATCTTTTAATCTTGGTGCATTACGATTAATCCGTTGTGTCAATAAAGCCATCTGAGCAATTTGTTCTAAAACTGCACTGTTATGAACCGCTTTTACAGCATTTTTGCCCCAAGTAAACGGTGCATGATTACCCACCAAAATCATTTCTACTTCTTTATAATCTAAGCCTTTTTCTTTAAGGCAATTCATGATTTGAAAACCAGTTTCATGTTCGTAATTACCCTCAATCATATCTTCACTCATTGGTGCAGCACAAGGAATATCAACGGTTGTATAATCGGCATGAGTAGTGCCAAAAATTGGTATATCTCTTTGGCTTTGTGCCCAAGCCGTTGCGTAGGTTGAATGTGTGTGAACAATGCCACCAATCGTTTTCCAATGTTTGTACAAAACAGCATGGGTTAATGTATCTGATGATGGACGCAATTTGCCTTCAACAGTTTTGCCATCAAAGTCAACAATCACCATATTTGTAGGAGATAATTTTTCGTAAGCAACACCACTTGGTTTAATGGCAAAAACGCCCAAATTTCTATCGGCTGCACTTACATTGCCAAACGTAAATAATACCAAGCCCAATTGAGGCAATTGCATATTTGCTTCATAGGCTTCTTGCTGTATGTGGTCGTATTTGTTCATTTTTCTGAACCTTGATTTATATGATTTGTATTATTTTCTTGATTATTTGTATTTCGATTTTGATAGATAATATAATTACTTTAAATAATCAAGAAAATAATACAAATCATATAAATCAAGGTTCAGAAGATTTTCCAAGTGCTGTGTATTTTTCATACCGCTTTTTATACAGTTCTATTTTGCTTACATCAGGCTCATAATATGCATCAAACCCTTGCCCCATAGCACTTCATAGCATCTTCAACTTTATTGTAAATACCAGCGGCAGTAGCAGCAAACATAGCAGCACCAGCAGCACAGGTTTGTTCGCTTTTGTGAATGCGAATTGGCATATTCATTACATCGCTCATCATTTGCATAATAAATGGTGATTTTTTAGCAACACCACCCAAACCAATTAAACCTTTTACTGGCACACCTTGCTCAATAAATCGATCTACAATTTTCTTAGCGCCAAAACAAGTGGCTTCTGCCAATGCACGGAAAATATAAGCCGCATTGCAACCCAAATGCAAGCCTGTAATAGTTGCGTTTAATGCTTGATTGGCATCAGGCGTACGTCTACCGTTTAACCAATCTATTGCTAGTAAATCGGTTTCTTTCCAATTTAATTTTTCAGCTTCTGTGGTTAATGTTGGGATGATATTTTCTATCGTTTCGTTAATCAGTTTTTCCTTAGTTGCGTCATCAAGTAATGTTGAATTTGCCAAAATATTTTTCAATGACCAAGATAGGGTATCTCTCCACCAAGCATAAGTATCGCCGAAGGCAGATTGACCAGCTTCTAAACCAATCATACCTGGAATAATTGACCCATTTACTTGACCGCAAATTCCTTTTACCAATGTATCGCCAAATTCTGCAATAGGTGCAACCAACATATCGCAGGTAGAAGTGCCCATTACTTTACTTAAATAATACGGTTCAATTTGGCCGCCAACTGCACCAATATGGCAATCGAATGCGCCAACACCAATTACTACATCCGTGGGTAATCCTAAATGTGTTGCCCATTCAGTGGAAATAGTGCCGGCAGCTTGGTCCGATGTATAAGTTTGAGAGAATAATCTTTCTGAAAATCCATCTAATAATGGGTCAAGCGAAGCGAAGAAATTATTGGGTGGCAAACCGCCGAAACTCACGTTCCACTAGGCTTTGTGGCCTGCTGCACAAACACCAATCTTCATATCTTTTACATGATTGCATCCGGTTAATAAAAAGGGAATCCAATCGCAATGTTCCACCCAAGCGTAACATGCTTGGCTTACTGGTTCATCAACCCGTAATGTTCTTAACAACTTTGCCCAAAACCATTCGCTACTGTAAATACCACCTACAAATTGTAAATAGTTGGTATCAAATTTTGTAGCGTGTTCGTTTATTTGTGCGGCTTCTTTAATGCTTGTATGATCTTTCCACAACACAAACATTGCATTTGGATTTTCGGCAAATTCTGGTAGTAATGCTAAGGGCGTTCCTGCTTCATTTACGGCAATTGGTGTAGATCCAGTAGTGTCAACAGAAATGGCTCTAATGTTGCTGCCACTGCACTTCCTACTTTTGCAATACAATCTTTTATGGTAAATTCTAAGCCTTCAATATAATCTAAAGGGTGCTGGCGAAACTGCTGTGTAGCAGCATTGCAGTACAATCCTTTTTTCCAACGGGGATAAAAAAAAGTTGATGATGCTACTTCTAATCCATTCGCTGCGTTTACAATTATAGAACGCACACTATCTGTTCCATAATCAACTCCAACAACAAAATTTTCTTTCATAATCTTAGCAATAGGTGTCAAATTAACACTTAAAAAATGGTCTGAAAAAATTAAGTTTTAAAATTGATTTTTGTAAAATAGATAATTACAGGCGGAGGGTTTGCGTTAGGGATTATAGCGTAAAGCCCAACCCACAGATGCGGGAAACGCCAAAAAACTCTATTTTAATTTATGCGAATTTGGGATGATATTTAAAAATGCTTGGAAGTTAGCCTTATAGCTTCTCTTGTTTAGTTTGTAGTAAAATGCTCCTTTTTTTGAACTTTCTTTATCCTTTTCTTTTTGTTTAATAAGTAATCCAGTTGACAAAACTTTTCGGCTGAAATTACGTTTGTCAAAGGCTGTGTCATAAACCCCTTCGTATAAACTTTGTAGTTGTGGTAAGGTGAATTTTACTGGTAATAACTCGAATAATACAGGATGCAAAGCGGCTTTGTATTGCAGTTTTTCATGAGCCATTTTTAGCATGGCTAGATGATCGAAAATTAGCTCTGGCACTTGATTTACTGGAAACCATTCGCCATGATAATCTTCACTTATTTGCTTCTCGTATTGGTGAATATCAATTAAGGCAAAATAAGCGATTGATACGGTTCTTTCAAGTGGATCACGATCATGTTCGCTAAAGGCATATAACTGCTCTAAATAAACACCGTCGAGCCCCGTTAATTGCTTTAAAACCCTTGCTGCTGCTGAATCAAAGCTTTCTTCTATTTGCACAAACCCACCCATTAAACTCCAGTTGCCTTTTTGCGGCTCGAAGCCCCGTTTTATTAGTAACAACTTTAATTCTAAGCCATCAAAACCAAAAATTATACAATCAACGGCTGTTAAAATTCTTGTTTGTTTAGCGTATTTATTCATGGTAAAAAAGTACAGATGTGAAACAAATATATACCACAGCATAAACGATTAGCACGATTACTATTGTTACTTGTATTTGAATGCTTGAAAGTAATACGACCAGTGGTTACATTTGCCTTTATGCAGTTATTGACAGATTTTATTGAAGGCAAGGTTTTATTGTTTGATAAGCCTTTAACGTGGACGAGTTTTAATGTGGTTAGTAAAGTACGATACTTAACAAAGGTGAAAAAAGTTGGGCATGCTGGCACGCTAGATCCCTTAGCCACAGGGCTTTTGATTGTTTGTACTGGTAAATTTACAAAAAAGATTAATGAGTATATGGGCATGACAAAAGAGTATGTTGGTACCATTACTTTAGGTAGCACTACGCCAAGTTTTGACCTTGAAACTAACCCAGAAAATTTTAAGGATACATTACATTTAATACCCGAAAATATTGTAGCCACTACAACACAGTTTACTGGCAATATTTTACAAATGCCACCGCAACATTCAGCCATAAAAAAAGATGGTAAGCGATTATATGAATCTGCTAGAGAAGGTGTTTTTGTTGAGGTTGCCCCAAGGCCTGTTACCATCTATTCTTTTGAAATTGAAAAAATCGAGTTGCCAATTGTGCATTTTAAAGTGGTTTGTTCTACCGGCACTTATATTAGAAGTTTAGCAAACGATTTTGGGGCTGCACTTGGAGTTGGTGGTTATATGAGCAGTTTATGCCGTACTAAAATTGGCGATTTTGATATTGCTGATGCTATGTCGGTAGCCGACTTTGAGGAGCAAATACTAGTATTGAGAGCTTGTGAGTAAACGTGTAGTGCTGTGGAGAATAGCGGGAACTTACAAACCGTACTCATTTACAACACGTTACAAGGTCTATGCTGGTCTATATACTTTTTTACATTAAACAACTACACTACTTTTTAAAAATTGGCACGCCACTGCCAACATTCTTTTGCATTTTGCTGCCTCACCTTAAAAATGATACACAAAATGACTACACAAAAATTCCTTGAGTTTAATGGTAAAAAACTCACTTTAGTAAACAACGATGGCACATTTTACATTGCCATAAAACCAATTTGCGAAGTATTAAACGTTGACTACATTCAACAGTTTAAGAACATCAAAGTAGATGAAATTCTTAGTCAACTATTGTGTGTACACACAACAGTTGCCGCCGATGGTAAACAACGTGAAATGGCTTGCCTACCCGAAAAATTTATTTACGGTTGGCTTTTCTCTATTCGTAGCGATAGCCCACAGCTTGCTAAATACAAACTAGAATGCTACGATGTATTGTACAACCACTTTCACTTACAAATTGCTGAACGTGTAAGTAAGTTGCAAAACAAAACACAGCTTAAAGCCACGTATCAACAAATTCACAACGCCAAAATGCTTACCGACCCCGAATACAAACGCCTGGTAGACATTCAGCAAGAACTAAAAACCATTAACAACAACCTAAACCATTTTGATGCCTTGCTACTTAGTGGGCAAATGGAAATAGGCTTTGAATAATATTTTTAAGGATGAACGGCTGGTGTGTCTACACTGGCCAATTTTTATTTAAAAGAACTTTAATAACGAGAATTCTCGTTATTTCTTTTTTGGCTCAAGTTGTAGCATTGCATGATTATCTAAGCCGGCAGCAATTAAATAAGCCGAAACTAATTCGGAATGTTTTTTTGCATAGCCATCTTCTTCAAAAACTTCATCAATATCATGTTTCGCAGCAACTAATAAGTCGTGACCCGTAATTTTTGCTTGTCTTAAAATTCTGTCTTCAGTTGTTGTAAAATCCATCTTGTTTATTTATTTTTATTAATATATACCACTGTTAAGCGGTTTTCTGTTTACTTTTTTTAAGCATTTCGGCTTCTATTTTACAATCCATATACAACTTTTCCACAACCTTATATTTTGCTTCCCAATCTATATTTGAAGCCTTCGCATCGTGCTTTTTTTCCTCTTTTGAAAGGTCGGTTAGTAAAAAATCATCAATAGAAATTCTTAAATATTGGCTCAAAAAAGCCAATTGCTCAAAATTTGGGAAAGATTTTTTTGTTTCCCAATTACTTAATGTTTTAGGGTTTATATGAAGCTGTAAACCAATGTCCTCTTGACTTTTACCTTCTTTTTTGCGTAAGACTTTTAAGTTAGAACCGAAATAAATATTGACCATAGAAAAATATTTTCGACTATTATTTGGATATTCCCATTTAATGTCTATAAATTTGTTCTCAACAACGAAATTGTTGTTAGCAACAAAATACAATTAAACATTAAAACAACAAAACATGAAAGCAACAACATTACCACCTGCTACTCCCGAACTAATGAAAGCCCTCGAACAAGACTTAGAAAATGAACTTTCTCAAGCATTCAAAAAAAAGTCCTGTGTAACGCTTGAATATTCACTTTGGGAAATTGAACGTAGCATTCTAAACAACCGTTTTTTTAAAAAACATGTATTTGAAACATTACAGCACCTTGGCTACGTGCCCGATAGAAGTGGTTTGTACATTTTTAATATATGTGACCTAGAAAACGAATAGCCATGCACACAGCCGCCCATTTTACACGCCACAAAAAATTAAACGAAGTGCCAAAAAAATTAGAGCCTAAATACTGTATTGCAGAATTATTGAGAATGACTTATGGAGAGTTGAACCTTAAACAAGGCATTTCAGATTTAACCACACATTGTTTACTAAAAGATGTACGAACTGTAACCGATTGGTTAAAAATTGAAGCTGGAAGCCACATAAGTATCAATCACTTGGTTTTACCTAGAGTAACTGCATTCTTTTCAATGCAAAGCGAAGACCAATTGTTTACAGCCGCTCACAAACAAAAGTTAAACCCTAAAACAGCTACCAATGATTAAGCAAATACACTTTGATGGCTGCTTTCATGCCTACCAAATGGAAAGTTTTAGCCTACTCATGCGAATAGACTTTGGTTGCACCAATCCATTTTTTAACCTACCATTTTTTTACAATTAAACCACCACCAAATGAGTAAGCACACACCAGGGCCATGGAAAATTGAAGTATCCGAACACAGTATTTACGTTTTTGCTGAGGATCCTGCAAAGCAACATCCTTATAAAATTATAGCCAATTTTTCTACAATGGAAAATAATGGTTTGGAAAATGCCAAACTAATTGCATCCGCACCCGAAATGTTGGAAGCGTTGCAAGCTGCTAAAGATTTAAGCGATAAGTATTATAGCGAACAACTAGAAATGTACGAAACCTTAGAACGCACCCCCGAATGCCAAGCAGTTTACAACCAAGTACAAGCAGCCATTAACAAAGCCACCGTTTAAACCCCCTCAATTATGCTAAAGCCATTTACACAGGTAATTATTGCCTTATTTATTGTGTTTGTAGTAGTGTTTATTCTCATACTTTTTTTTATTCCATTCGAGAGCGTTTACAACCTATTTGGCATTCGTGGCCACACTGCACAATCATTGGTTAAAGTAGCAACCGCAATGGTTTTTGCAAATGTGTATGTGTGGGTATTGTTTGCCATTACCAATGATGATGATGATACCAACGATACTGATAACAACGATAACGGCATACCATTAAAACCTACCAATTTATGGCTAAACTAAACCACTACACCAACCCATTTGCCGAGGTAAACCAACGCTACAACACATCACGATCACAAGCAAAACAATTTATTATGAATAACCTTTTTTGGAGTGAGCGTACTTATTACCGAAAGATGAACCAAAGGCATGAATTAACCGACTGCGAAAACGAAGTAATTGCCACAGCTTTTAAAAAATTTATTCACGAGCCTTTAATGGCAGTATTTGAAACCGCCACAGCATGACAGTAATAACCAACAGACTAAAAATTGAGATTAACCGCCTAGAAAGTGAAGTACAAAGGTTAGATGCAAAAATGGAAAATGCAGTTCGTGTAAAACACCGCCGCATGTATCGCAATAGTAAAGATTTAACCATTGCACAACGACACAAACTAAAAGCCCAATTGGTAGCAAACACGCTTAAAAAACTACATTAAACACCATGCTTAACCCAACGGATATACAAGCTATTAACCAACTGAGCGAAGCCTCAAAAGCCATTATTTGGTACGCGTTAAAATCGTTTAATAAGGATATAATTACTATAAACGGTTACTGCAAAAGGGTAGATGCGAACGCTATACCTATTAGGCAATTTCACTACAACACACTTAACCATAGTAACGAATTAATTGAAGTGATAGAGCTAACAAAGTTTAGCAATACACCAGTGAGCTTGTTAGAACATTTTGCACCAAAAAAATAACCATTGTTGTTATGGCCAAAGCCAAATTATTAATACAAACCGATGCAACAAGTTTGGCACCAGTTCAAGTTGTTATTACAGATAATGCCATACCAACACCTGCACAATACTTTAAAAGTAGAATGGATTTTTTGGGTATTACCGATGCTGAAAATACTATTGGCATTGTGCAGTACGATGCTGCTACTAATAAAAACGTTGCTATTGCTACACCCATTTTTACCCAAAGCGATAAGGGTATAGATATTTTGGCTTACACACTAGACCGCTTATTAATTAATTACAGCAAAGAGGGTAGCCGTTGGAAAAACCAAGTGTATAAAATTACTCGACTGGTTGAACCTATTGTAAAAAAAGATGGTAGCACTATAAAGTATTTAATGCCAAAAGGCGAACCTGTTGTTCCATTTTTTCCGCCTGCATTGGTAGCCAAATACGACGCTAAAAAAGAAGCTGATACACTCTATTTAACCGAGGGCTATTTTAAAGCATTTAAGGCAACCATGCACGGTATAGATTGTGTGGGGTTGCCATCAATAACCTGCTTAAAAGATAGAGAAACGGGCGAGCTGCACGCCGATATTTTAAAGCTAATTGTTACGTGTAGATACAAGCGTTTGGTATGGCTTACCGATGGAGATTGTAGAAACCTTAGCACTAAAGATATTACCGACTGCCTAGACTTGTACCGTAGGCCACAACAGTTTTTTAAAAGTGTAGCCACGTTCTACGATCTTACCAGTAAGCTAGATAATATTCAAAAATATTTTGCCCACATCAATAGCGATGATTTAGAAGGTAGCCCAAAAGGGTTAGATGATTTGCTATGTGCTTTTAGCGATGAAACGAAGGCGATTTGTAGAGAGTTTACGGACTTCTCTAAGAAAAAAGAAATTTTAGGCTACTCTACACGCTTTGAAATTACCTATGGTGTAGGCAAAATTCATAGGTACTTTTATTTGCACGATGTAGATCAATTTTACCTATACCATGTTGATAAACGCCCCGACTTAAAAGACAAAGAATTTAAGTTTAACGGCACATTGTACCAGTACGATGAAAAGGAAACTAAGTGCCTTGTTAAAATACCAAGTAGTGCAGAAAATTACTTTCGTGTTGGTGATGATTATTTTGAGTATGTAGAAATTCCCGACAAATACGGCAACCTTACCAAGCAACAACACAAACGCAGAAAGGAAACTATTAAAGAAGATAATGTAAAGGATATTTTTAGGCATATACCAAAGTACAAAGCGTTTTGCAATGTACCGGAACACTTAAACTATCAACGGGTTATTTATAATTGTTTCAACACGTACCACCCATTTAGCCACGAACCAGAGGAGGGCAATTGCGATAGTACAATGGCTTTTATAAAACACATTTTTGGCGAAGATATAATGAGTTTGGATGATGGTTTTACCATAAAACGCTATGAGCTTGCATTGGATTATTTAACCATACTCTACAAAAACCCACAACAAATACTACCTATTTTATGCCTTGTAAGCCGTGAGCGGCAAACGGGCAAAACCACCTTTTTAAAGTGGTTGAAAATGATTTTTACCGAAAACTTAGCAGTTGTAAGTAACCAAGATTTTGAGAACAATTTTAACAGCCATTGGGCTACCAAGCTAATTATTGGGTGCGATGAAACCAAGATAGAAAAGCACGTAGTAATGGAAAAAATTAAAGGTTTATCCACAGCTGGCAGCATTATGAAAGAAGGTAAAGGAGTGGACCAGGTGAGTATGGATTTTTTCGGCAAATTCATATTGCTATCTAACAACGAAGACAATTTTGCCACCATTGACGAAGAAGAAATTAGGTTTTGGATTATTAAAGTACCTGTAATTAAAGGCCGCAACGTAAACCTGTTAGATGATTTGTTAGATGAAATACCTGCCTTTTTACACTACCTAAGCCAACGCAGTATTTTAAGTAAGCAAGAGGAGCGACACTGGTTTAATACCAAACTTTTAAAAACGGATGCACTTGCAAAAATTGTAGAAAATAGTAAACCAACAGTTGAAAAACTGATTACCCACAACCTTACCACCTTGTTTGAAATAAGCGACTACCACACCATAAAAATGGGGTTAGATGATGTGTTACTGTACTTAGCCAAAATGCAGGAGAAGGATAAGAACTATGTAAAAAACGTTCTTAACACAATGGGCTACAAAACACAGCCTGCACAACGCAACGTGTATTTTCCTGTAGTAAAAGATATAATGAATGAAAGCCGTATTGAGTATAAAGTGTACAAAAAGCAATGTTTAGGTAGGTACTATGAATTTACTAAAAATGACTTTATAAGCGACGCTGTATTAGATACCAAAGCAGTAATAATAAACAAAGGCGTAACCGATTTACTATAAAATCTACACCATGACACAAACACTATTTGCACCCGAAAAAATAACCTATAACTACAAAGCTGATATTGCTTTTAGCCAAAACTGGAACGGTAAATTCTTTTGTAAATACCTAACTACCATACGGCTTTGCAACTACAGCAAATACCATATAGATAGCTTTTACAGGTTATTGTTAGAAGGTGAATTTTTAACCACTGGCCGCATTGTAGATGTACGGTATTGCAAAATAGATGATCTACCAGATTGGACTTGTATGTTAGATACAGGTTACAGCAAAGCAGATACAATTACCATTTTTAAAAATATGTACAGTGCCAAAAATTTTGATTGGGATAAGCAACTACTGGTAATAATTATGATAGAAAATATGGATTTTGTAAATACATCTTTAAAACGCAAATAGCCATGCATAGAAAATACTATATACAAACGAATAGATTAATGAAAAAACTTATTTCTTATAAAAACTTAAAATATTTTTCGTTTTTAAACACCTGTCAAGACTATCCTTCGTACAAAAAAAGAGGCAAAAACAGTAGAGTTATTAATAGTTTTTACAGACAAATGGAAAAGTATTTTAATAATTAATAATATTTTTATGCTTACACAATTAAACCTATTCGAGCCGCCGCCAATAGTTAAGCCACAAACCAAGCGGCAACGGTGTAAAAACTGTGTACACTTTTACAAACATCAATATAGTAATACCTTTTACTGCCACGCCCAAAAGCAAAAAGGCACTGCATACGGCCACAAAAAAATTAAAGCCAACGATTTTGCTTGCATAGCATTTTACAATAAAGAACACGCTTAACCTAAGTCATTTTTTAACCTCTTATATTCACAAACTCATGAATTATCAACAAACAATTATACCAACTATAACTACACCTGCACATTGGAAAACATGTACAAGAACCATATTGCGGAAAGAGATGAAAGCCTATTATGAAGAAAATTTGCAAGGAAAATCAGTAGTAAACAAATGTTTAGGACATAGAATTACACTATCATCTCAAGGAAAAAATAAAATAATTCAAGGCAGTGCGTTGTATAATAAAAAAGCCGCTGTATTACTTATTTTAGTTGATTTATTACGCTATGCTGTGTATTCTAATTTTGGGCAAAGAAAGGAAACCGACCCAGTTAATTTGATAGGGTACTTTAACTTCAAAGCAAAATGTAAAATAGATGGAAAGGTAGAGCATGTAAGAATTGCGGTGCTAGTGTACAGAGATGGGAGAATATACTTTAATCACGAAGTGAACCTTATAGGCAAATAAAAAACCAACGCTTGGAAGGGATGGTTACCCTTATCCCGGGGCGTTGGCTTTTTTTATTTGCTTTCGGCGAAGATTACCCTTTCGCTTAAACAGCAATATTTTTTAAAACATCCCTTTCAAATGATAGGCGTTAAACTACCGATGGATGTGTGTTTTGCAAATATGGTTAACGAATTTGCTTACCATTTTTGCTAAGCATATTTGCTACACAAAAATAGATATTGTTTATACACTAAACAAACAATTTTTTAGATGAAAATAAAGTGAAAACTAATTTTCCCCTACTTTTACCCTGCAAAGTTGGTTTTCAGTGGGGTAAAATCCTACACTTTTATTGTCTTTAAATAACGCCTGGCGAAACGGTGAAAGTCCGTAGCTTCTTTACCTCACGGTAAACTGACTTTGCAGCGACCAGGTATTTTTATTTTATCATTTCAAAATTTTCTAAAATGCAAAGTCAGAAAAACGAAGTAAACACAGAAAGATTATTAAGTAATCTTTGCAGCATCCCCACATTAGAAGACAGTGTAGACATTCTACACAATTTTGTAACCTTTTGCCCTGCCGACCACTACATTAAAGATTTGGTACAGGTATTTCGCCACGCAATGGCTAGTGAACTAAATGACCTTAACCCACTAGAGCGAGGCAACATGATGTACATGTTAGAGCAATTTACCATTACCATCCCTGCCCTGTACGTTCATTTTTTAACCACAAACCCAACCTTAAAAGCATGAAAACAACGTATGAAGAGGTAATAATTAATGTATTATCACCATTAGATAAAGAACAAGCAGTACAGATTTTAAATAATCTTATTACTGAATTTGAACTATCAGAAACTAAAATATTTCTACCAGATGAAATTGTTGAAGGTATTAATACAAGAATAAAAACTGCTATCAATTCTATTTTTTCATTGATTGAAGAAGATGTTATTTTTCTTTCATTAAATGAAATTGTAGAGCATCTTTTACAAAATAAATATCAAAAACAGTATGTAAAGAGATGGTTAAATAAAAATGACTATAAAGTAGCTGAAAAAACAGGTAGAATACTTATGCCAAGAATAACAAGCAACGGTATTTTTTGGGCTGCCTTCTGTGGTAGGTACTATACTCTGCAAAGAGTACGTTTTTGATAATAAATTAAAAAAATTAACTAAGCGGCTTTAATAGCCGCTTTTTTTATCTGTTTTTTTTATTTTTTTTTCTCTGATTTTACAATGTTACAAATGTTATTTTGTTACAAACCTCTAAAACCCTTGCTACGACTATTATATAAATGTAACACTATATATATAGCTGTGTTACAAAATATTACACAATTGGTTACTAACACTTTATATAACAGTATAAATAATAATCCTTTGAAACCCTTGTAAACACTATAATATTAAGATTATAACACTTTTGAGTTATAAAAAAACCATACACATATTGTTATTACACTATCTCTACACATTATCAAAGGGTTATGAGGTTGTAACAAAATAACATTTAAAAAACAGAAAACTTAGCAGGATTTTTTTATGTTTTTTTCAAAATTTTTTTTAATGCAGTTTTTTTAAATAAAAAATTTCTCTGAAAATAGCCCATTTATTTACTCTTAAAATTGGCACACCACTGCCAACATCTTTTTTCACCTTGCAACCAGTAAAAAATACAACGTATGCAAGTTGAAAACACAGAACCACCACAAGAAACCACTTCACAGCCCACTACTGAAACACCCGAACAATCGCAAGCGGCTATTGATGCAATAGTTAAAGATGATTTTGATAATGAAAATGAAACTGCCGAGCTAGAAAATGAAGCATTTGCATTGTTTTCTACGCAGCAATTAGCCTCAACTTATGGCAATGATGAACCCGACTACTCAAAAACGGTTGAAACCCCTGTATTGCAAGTTGAAAATCCTAAAAAATCGACCAATACTAAGAAATCAACGGTTGAAAAACCAGCAACCACAAAAAAAGCATCTTTAAAAGTGGTTGAAAAGAAAAAAGTACCTACTGAAAACCCAAATCGCCTTACAATAACGCTCAATTTCAAAGGTGAAATTTCTGAAAACCTAAAAAAACGCATTGCAGAAAGTGGTTTTGCTACAATACAGGAATTTTTTAATGAGTTATTAGAAAATCCATTGCAATTAAGTGCTGAAAAACTTAAAATAGTTAATGAAGTAATTGAGGTAGGTATTCAAACAGACTATTTTAAAAGTAGAAAACACTTCTACAATAAAGCCTTGGACTTTGTAATTAATAGCCAGTTAGCAAACAAAGCTGAAAAGATTACACAAGGCTTCACGTTTGGCATTCCAGACACAATAGAAACAACCCTTTTTGATGAAGGTTATTACCAACAATTTTTAAAAGATTTTGAAGTATGCAAGTAGTACCACACGAACAATTAGTACCCTTTAAAAGCATAGATGTAACAACCTTAACGCAGGATCAACTAGATGAAATTTTGTTACAAAATGAAGTAATGAAACAAGATGCTAGAGTAATTAAAACAGTTGTTTTTAAAGTAGCTGATATTATTGGAGCCTTAGATGAAAATGGGCAGTTTACAACAGATGATTATGATGGTGCAAAAATAATGTCGGTAATGGTAGAGCAGTTTGGTATCAAATTACCGTTTCAAAAAAAGAAGCCAAAACCGTTTGATTTTTTGGCCACTTGCGGTTTAATGGATATTGTAAAAAAGTATAAAAATATTTAAAAATGAGAGATGTATTTAAGCCAGCCGAAACATTGGATGAGTTAATAGAAGATGTGGCCATACCAACAGAAACAAAGCCCGAAAAACAGCATTTGCAACCCTTAGCAGTCAATAACAATGTTGAGGAAGAGGAAGAAGATTTGCAGGAGCAAGAGGAGGAGGAAATTGAGGAACCAATGACACCAAAAAAAATAAAATCCAATACCGATTTCGTGTTAGGAATGATTAATTCAGCACAAACGGAAACCTTTCGCTTTGGTGCTAGTTACAACTACAAGCGTAAGTTAAAACGGCTGTATGGTGATGATGCGTTGCAAGTGGCTGAAATAGTTGATGACATTGCAAATGAAGACCTAACAGAAAAGCAAAAAGGCATTAAAAAAGCCAATGCCAAAATAGACAAGTTGTTTAAAAGTTTACCAATGTCTGTTGAGGAAAAAGAAATGTTATACCCCGTTGTTGAAGATTGGGTTATTGCCAATCATGGTAAAGTACCAAAAAACTTTTTTCTGTATTTAGGCATATCTAAAATGATAGGTTCAAGGCTTATAAACGTTTTATCTTTTTAACATGGAAAATAGTGTTACCACAGTTACAATAAAGCCGCAAAACAAGCGGTTTTTATTAATAGGCATCAATGGTAGTGGTAAAACAACTACTGCTTTAAAATTGGCAAAGGCAAGTGGTAAAAAAATAATTGTGTTAGATGATATTGTACACCCTGCATACAGTGATTTTGATATTATAACGGTACAACAATTACCACGATGGAAAGGCACTAATTGCGTTTTAATTATTGAAGATATTGAAGCCGCAATAAATGCAGTTTGGCACAATTTGGCAAATGCTTTTGTAATTATTGAAGATAGTGGCAGGTTTATGAATAGCAATATTCCAAGTAGTGTAAAAACGTTTATAATCAACCATAGAAAAAACAATTTTGATGTGGCTTTTATGTTTCATTATTTGGGCGAAGTACCGCCTTATTTATGCAAGGTTTACAACCGTATGGTATTGTTTAAAACAGGCGATAACATGACCGTTAAACAACCTAAATGGCTTGATTGGCATGTGATAACAGAAAAGCATAAAAAAGTAATGAAAAGCAGTAACATAAACGATTGTGTAGTAATTAGTAGGTAATAGTTAAAATAATATTATGGTAGTAAAACATCTTGTAAACACATTGGGTGAACTTGCTAATAAGTATGGTTACGACCTTAGAACTTTGTATGTTCAAATAGATCAGTACGAAGATTTGAAAGACTTAATAAAACCTTTTCGTGATGGAAAAAAACGAGTATATCCACCCATAATAATTGATAAAATAAAAGAACGATTAGGAGAACCTTAATTGTTTAAATATTCAATGCTAAAACACAAGCCTTTGCAGTCATGCGAGGGCTTTTTTTATGCAAATAACAAACAATTAAAAACATAATAAAACATTATGCCTCATTAAGCTACAATATCCAGCATTATTGAGTTTCAGCCGTTTTGGCTTGATACATCTTTACACCCTAAACAATAAAAAAAAACTAAAAATTATGGAAGTTGTAAAAAACAAATGGGCAAACCTCGCAATATTTATTGTAGCCATTGCGGCGGCAAGTGTAATTGCACTTTTTATTAAAGATAAAATGGACGAACACAAAGCGGAAATGCTCCCGAAAACTAAAATGTAGTAAATAAGTTTTTCGCAAAATCAGTTACCAAAAATTACAAACTTTTTAAACAACAAATAAAATGAACTTACCAAAATACACAGGTGCTAACGACCCATTGTTAGATTTTCCAGACAGCTCTTTCGATTTCAGAAAAAGCAATGGTTTACGATTAAACCGTATCATGGAGTTGACTATTGAAAATAGCTCCGATGCTGATAAGCGTGTGGTTATTTTTGGCAACCACAAAAGCGATCCATTGTTAGTAATTAAAGATGGCGTTATTGCCTTTGCGGCTGGTGCCACAACTTTAAAAGGACATGGTGTTACCTACCCAATTGCGGACTTCTTGTTTGATTTAAAAGAAAATCCAACACAGTTTTTAAGTTGCCAAGTAAGTAGCGATAACGTTGCACAATTGAAAAAATCTTTTGAAATTTCAACCTTCGATTTATACGATCAACGTCCAATAGAACGTGTGTCTTTGGATCGTCCAGAATTGGCAAAACAATTTGATAACAAACGTATCAGTGTAGATTTTGAAGGTTTGTTTTCAACAGCCGTAACTGAATTGGCGTTAGTAATTCCTGCAACTGCAGGTGTTACAACCACTACCACGTTAAAATTCAACCTTGGTGTACGTCTTGCTAAAGAGTACATTTTACAGGAGCGTTTACGTGCAGCCAATAACACTTTCTCAGGTAGATAGTAAAACAAAAAAAACACTTTTTATAACCAAAAAGGCAACAACAGCAATTGTTGTTGCCTTTTTTAATACCTCAAATTATGCCAGTAGGAGTAAAGAAAAACGGAACCTTAATGAAAGGTTACAAATACAAAAAAGGTGGTGCAGTTGTAAAAGCAAAAGCAGCTACTAAAGTAAAAAAAAATCAGCCCCTAAAAAGAAGGCTGCAAAAAAAAAAGTAGTAAATAAAGGTAGCCTCAAAGCAACCTTATTGGCCGCAGGTGTAAGAATGCCACACGGTTACGAACTTGTAAAACGCAAACCACGAACCAGTAAAAAGAAGTAAAAAAATGAGTAGTTCATTGGGAAGTATTGATAGTGTGTTGTTGTTAATGTGTTCTGCTCTATTGGCCGTATCACTCTATTTTGTAAAAGAACTTTTAGGCACAATAAAAGATTTACAAAAAAACATGATAGACATAAACCTAAGAACTGAAGGCAACACATTTAGAATTAAGTCTTTGGAAGATAGAGACAGGCATTAAAATAAACAAGTAAACAGGTAAAACCATGAAACGATTTTTCAACAAAATAGTATTGTTCATTAAAACATTGTTTGCCGATGTGGATACATGGATACACGAACACGTGCAGCCATCCATTGAAATAACCAATAAGCTAATTGCCATTTTAGAAAGCCCTGTTACAAACATAATTACGGCTTTAATACCAGGCGATGCGGACGATAAATTAAAAGATTTTGTATTAGTGTATTTGCACAAAGCAATTGACGCAATGTACATAAGTGCAGATATTGTAAACGAGCCAGATTGGACGATAAAAGTTGTTAAAATGCTAGACTACGCAAAGTCATTATCACCAGAAATGCGTACAGATTTTTGGCGTGGTTTAGCTAGAAATTTAGCCCTACAAAGTGCAGGCAACCCCACAGATGTTAAGGGGAAAAGCATTAACCTATTAATTGAAATGCAATTAAATAAAACGGCTAGTGGTTTACATGCTGACGATCTACCAGATGAAACAATTGTAAATGGCAATTTGGTAAATACCCTATACGCAAATCCAAGTCTTTAACAGATAAAAAAATACTTATGCACGAAACGCAATGGAGAAATACAGATTGGGTTGAGCCTACATATAATAATGATGCAAATGATGTAGAAGCCGCCAAAGAAGAAATAGCGGCAAACGATGCAATGGCTTTAGCTGCCAGAGATTACCAATACACTACACTTGACGGCATAGTAGAGGGAAACCCTCAAAAAAGCACTAAAAATTTTGTAGATGATTTGGTAAAATTGGTGAGTGCTGGTACAGGTGCTATTAATGCTGTAAAAGGCAATAATGCTGCAATGCCTACTTACTATCCAAACCCTAATATCCCTCATCAAAATAACAACACTACGCCCGATAACGGTAAGAAAAACACCACTACTATTTTATTGGTAGTAGTTGGTGTGGTGGTGGTTGGAGTGTTATTGTTTTTTGCGTTCAAATCAAAAAAATAATCATGGCATTAGATAAGTTAATAACGGGCAAAAAATCAACGCTTCATTGGGTGCTAATTGCAGTAGTAGCAATTGTTGTTATTACTGTGTTGTATCAAGTTTATACCGCTTTAAAAGGTGGTAGCCAAGATATTGGAAAAATTTTAGGAGATAAAGCCGTGGCCGATAAACTACAATTACCACAAGAACGGGTATCATTTATTCGTGAAAAGGCAAACGATTTGTGGGCCAATAGTAGTGGTAGCACGTGGACGTGGTTATGGTTAAGAAGAATTGATAAAGAAGCGTTTATTGCTGCTATTAATAGCATGAACGATACACGGGAGTTAGGCTGGTTAGATGAAGCCTACAAACAAGCAGGTGGTATCCATTTAATTAAATCAATGACTGGTGGTTTTATCAACTTTTTTGACAGCGATATTGCCCGTTTAACAGATGGTTACTACTCATTTTTAAAAAGATAATCAATGAAGGCAACACATATTCTCTATACGCTTTTAGTGGCATTAGTAGTTAGCGTTATAGTGCTGTATTTTATAAAAAAGGCACAAGCCGCAAAACACCAACTAAATAATACTGACGGCAAAACACCTATTTACCCAATTATTTATGGTAGGTACAGCCCCAAAGCGGCCTTGTTACAATCTGCGTTAGGTGTAAAGCAAGACGGGATAATTGACAATGTTACAATGACTGCATGGCAGCAATGCAAGCCATCGGCAACTATTCGTTTTAAAATAGAAAATGATTATCAGTTACAAAAAGAAATTGACGAAATAGACATTAGTCAAGGAAACTAAAACATAAAAATCATGGGCATTTTAGATCAGTTAGGACTAACAAAAAACGGCGAATTGCCAACAGTAAACGTAACCGTTGAAATTGACAATAAAAGCCTTTACAAACTAAGTGCAGCAATAGCCGCAGCATTGATTTTAGCGGCATTGGTACACGCAATTATTAATAAATATTCTAAGTAAATGAAACAATTATCATTTTGGCAATGGACGGGTATAGTAGTGGTAATACTTATTGTTGGAGGTATAATCTTAAAATACCGTGCAGTAAGTGCAATTGCTGATATAGAAAAAGCAAAAATCAACAAAAGCGATACTATTAATTATTTACAAACAGGCGACTAAAACAACACAAATGCAAAAGAAAAACATCTTTATAATTATTGGAGTATCTGTATTAATTGCGTTAATTGTTTGGTTATTAATAGCCAAAAACAAAGCCAATGCAGCAACAAAAGCAAAGTTGCAAAACAGCAATAAACCACAAATGCCAAGGGCCGCAATGGCAGCAACAAGCAGTGCAGATAGCCTTTTAACAAGGATAGGCAAAACCATAGCAGATGCTATAAAACCACCCAAACCAACTGGAGGTGCAAAACCTGGTGGTAGTGGTGGTGGTGCACCAAGCGGCGGTAGTGGTGGTAGTGGTAAACAACCAGAGAGAGCACCCCGAAATTCGGTAGATAGCTTTGATGCAATTAATAACACATTTAAAGATGCAGATGGTAACACATTGCAAAATATAGAAAGTGTAAAAACGGATGATTTTGGTAACACAATAATTAAAGATTTTGATGGAGGGGTTTATAACGTTGACCAAAACACATACACAACAGCAGACGGGCAAACCTATGATAATGTT
>JAYVNQ010000056.1:0-2173 GCA_043758365.1 Chitinophagales bacterium | reverse complement strand
CTTTTTCGTTATCGGTATAAATGGGTGTTCTATCTTCACCATTAAATGATGTTATTTTTTTGTGTGTATTGGTTGGCATATTCCAAACCCAAATATCTCTAGCAATAGATGAGGTGTGATGTTTACGCCAAGCATTTTCGCCGCCTTTTTTATCTTGATAAATAAGCTTCGTTCCGTCTTTGCTCAACTTTACTTCTTCGGCAGGCATACTTAGTAATTGTACCACTTTACCACCAATAACTGGCACTTGGTACAACTCTGGTTGCGAGCCCGTTGGGAAGGTTCTGTTACTGGCAACATCCATCCGCACACCACCAAAAATTACAGCCTTATTATCGTTCGTAAACTCATAAGGATATTCGTTAGCAGAATGAAACGTTATACGTTTTGCTTCGCCACCATCTAATGGAATTGTAAAAATATCGAAGTTGCCAAAACGGTCGCTGGCAAAGGCAATGGTTTTACCATCGTGACTAAAAACTGGCATAAAATCGTGTGCTTCGTGAAAGGTTAATGGCATGGCATTACCACCCGTGGAAGCTACCTTATACAAATCGCCTTTGTAAGTAAAAACAATGGTTTCGCCATCGGGCGAAATGGTAGAATAGCGTCACCATGATGGGCTAGCTTGCGCATTTGCAGCAAAACAACCAACAGTCAATAGCATAATAACAGCAACAACTTTTTTCATAACAGACTTTTAATTTTGGAACAAACTTAAATATAGACTGTATATACACAGCTTTAAAAAATTGTGATAAAAGGTGGAAATTTAACAGGAACGCTGATTGCTACGGGTAAAACGGATTTGGTTTGTGATTAAAAAAATAACTTCAAACAGGCTTTTATCTTATTTGTGTTACATTTTCTCTCACTAACTAGATTACGCTAGGGTAAAAGCGAAATTAGGTTATAAATGTACAAGAGCCCGCCTGGGCGAAACGAAGCTACATAGTAGCACCACGCTGGTAAACAAATATTTAAAACTTAAAATACACACTTAATTCTGTAAAAAAAGGGGTGCCTAACGCTCTCTCAGATTGTGGTGTTGAGTCGACAGTTTGTGAAATAGTGGAACTGCCAATGCGTGATTTGTAGGTAGTGGTAGTTCGTGTATAAATTGGATTTTGTGGCAATGCCAATGTTGGTGTTAATGAGATGCCCCATTTGGCAGCATCGTAACTTATTGGCAAAGCCAACTCATAATCTAGTAAGGTAAGTCCGTTGCCTCTGTTGTAAATGGTAGTTACAGATGCTACTGTGCCAGCATTTGCACCATTTTTTTCAGCATTTTTACCTGAACGCCTATCTGTATAACCTTCATAAAAGTTGAGCGTGCTTGCATTCATAGATGCTGTTGGGTTAATGGTCCATTGGTTCCCATCATCGCCAAATGTAAATGCATGACCAATACTAGCATTTAACGAAAAATCTTTTTTTGTGGCAAATACAACACCAGTACCTGCTGAAAGCTGTAACACATCAAAATCGTAGTTGAAATAAGCACCAGCTATGCCTTTTATATCGCTTTGAACATTGGTGCTAGCTGTGTTGTAAAAATATTTATCAGCATAAATACCACCACTTAATTTTTTGGTAATATTAAAATCGTAACCCACTTCTAATGTAAATAAATCAATCCTTTTTTCGCCAGCAGCCGCTAAATAAGACAAGGATCCATCTACAAAAAAACCACTTTTATCGTAATAACCAAATCTTGGCGTAATGTATGGATACGTTGTAGAATCCTTTCTGCCATTATACACAGCATCAGACAAATAGCTTAGACTTGCCTTAAAGTAACTTTTTGTAGTGTCTTTATCTTGGCTTTGGGCGTTGGATTTTTCAGCAAAAACAATACATATAACTAATATTACAAATGTTTTTATCTTAAATAGTGTTTTCATGTACGATTTTTTTTTAAAGGGATTAGAAATAAGTCTTTTGGTTTAATACGATTGCAAATTTACACAACAATGTTTAGATTAGCTTTTAGCGATTGCTTACATTCACCTTAAATTTTTATAGATGAAGCCGTTATTATTATTTTTATTGTTAATGTATTTGGTTAAACCATTTGCTCAAAACAAACCTTACTTTATAGCAAATAAAGACAGTACTACACTAGCGCTTACTATTGAAGGAGCATCGCATTTAGCAAGTTTGCCACTAA
>JAYVNQ010000055.1:0-2181 GCA_043758365.1 Chitinophagales bacterium | reverse complement strand
CTTACCATCGGGGATGGTGAATTTTGGCAATATCACTACCCATACCTGTTTTGTTTTACCCTTGATGCCAGAAGTATCGCCTTGGATATACAATGGCTCAATTTCTGTTTCCTGAACAGCGGTGCTTTTTCCCTGCTTATTGTCCTTGATGTACCAACGAAACTGCTCAACACCATAATCCACATTGCTTTTGTTTTCAAGTGCCAACCTGAAGAAAATGCTGTTACCCTTTATGTAAATCCCATTCAGTTCCATAGAAACCTTACTGTTGTTATCTTCTATGCTAATATTACTTTTTGCTTCTTTTACCTTGTCAGCATAGAACTTCAAATTTTCTAGGTTCATTGTAGGCTGGGTGTAAATAACCGTAGATGTTGTTGTTGATGGATAAGTGGCAACACCAATACTTGCCATATTAATGTTGAGGTAAGCAGGTGTATCCACATAACGCACCACAAAAGAGTAGAGCTTTCCGTCGTTGGTTATGATACTAAGATTGGTCTCATCAAAGCCTTTTTTATCGGCTTTTACCTTAATTATATTCTCTACACCAGTCGCCTTCTGAACCAGTATATCCTCACTGCCCCTGTCAATAGAAGTAATAGTTGCAGGAAACACCAAGTGTGTTGTTTTGTTATAGGTAACTTCCAATTTATAGGGATTGATGTAGGCAGATTTACCAATATTTTCCTGTGCTTGTACAATGCTTAGTGACAACTGCATTGCCAGTAGGATAAACAGTAATTTTTTCATGACTCTTGATTTTATTGATGATTAATAATGTTTGATTATACTTGGGTTGCTTGTTTAATTTTGTTGGTTGTTGTCCCTCAACAATATTTTGTACCCTGCTTTTACGGTAACTTTTTGAAGCTTCACTTTTTTGCCTACCAGACTTTTGGCAGCCTGGATACCAGCACTCGCAGCTTGTGCACCCAATGAAGGGTCAAGTGTTGCAATACCGAAGGATTGCACGGTCTGGTCTGCAGATTGTTTGGCAACATCACGGTTGATAGAGCCTGGCACATGGATACCTGCCAACCCGTCAATATCGTACACAGACATTGATATAGGCAACAGGTTGTTATTAGCCCTGATGTTGAGGATATTGATGAGCAAACGTTCCTTGTCCAATGAAGCAATCCCGTAAATAAAACTGCCCTTCTTTACCAGTACACCATTAATATAGATGTCGCCCAACAGACGCAGTTTAATAGTAGCACCTGTTGTTACTATTTGAGTTTCCTGTACCACAACAGGGATGGCATTGCTGGCTTCATGTGTCAAGGTTGATACCGAACCATCATCGTAGAAACCATTGTTTCTTTTCTTTTTGATGGTATCGATTTTGCCAAAATAAGTAGCATTATCTACCTTCTCATCTGTACTTACGGAAAATACCTGTGACTTTTTTACCAGCGAATTTTCACGGATGCGTTCCCTTGCTCTTTCTGGGTTCTGTATGTCCAGTATCTTTTCCAGCGTACCGTTCAACTGCTCCATCTCAGGATCTTTTTCAGGCTTGTTGGTCATCGTCTGCATCATGCCCTGCAAACGGTCAACATCTTTTGAGAACTGTTCGTTACTGTTTTGTGAATACGTCTCTGATTGATAAGGGACTTGTTGCACAGCAGGCTGATTGATCTGCCTATTGATTTCATCTATCTTGCTGTACACCCTTTGTGTATTGGCATCCACGCTATTGCTTGATGAATAATTGAACCCACCATTACCATTTCTTGCTGCCAATTGCTGCAATGCAGATGACGATGAATCCCTTTGGTAATAAGGGTCATTCCGCATGGCTTCTGCCTTCTTTAGCGAATCCGCATCTGCCTCTTTGTAGAACGACAGCTTATCGGTGTTCCTTTCTTCTTTGAGCTTGGCATCGGGTAACTGTAAGTTTAGTCCTTCTTTCTTTTCTACGATGTTTTGTGCTGTCTCACCACCACCTAATGCCCAAAAGGCCATGGTGAGGAATGGCAGTACCAACAACGGTAGCATTACCATGAATTTCCGTTTTTTTAGAAACTTGGGTGATTGTGTTTTGTTTTCCATACATCTTCATTTTTGTTGTGAATAATATTGTTGCTCTATCAGGTTCAGGCTGTCATATAGCCCTGGTCTCTCTTTTATCAGGTTAGGGTGCTGTTGTTTATAGGCTTGTACTGCTTGTAGTTC
>JAYVNQ010000054.1:0-2195 GCA_043758365.1 Chitinophagales bacterium | reverse complement strand
TTAGTTCGATTATCAAATTATCACATTATCAAATTATCACATCATCAAATTTTATCTTAAATCCTCTTCATATGAAGAAATCACCTCTCTAAATTTTTGAACTGTTGTATCTAATGCATCGCTACTTCTACCGCCTGCGGCGTTAAAATGTCCGCCACCTTCAAAATGCTTGCGGGCAAATGTATTAACATCAAAGTTACCCTTGCTTCTAAAACTCCATTTGCGTTCTTCATCTCTATCTATACAAATAGCACCTAATTTGATGCCTTTAATAGTTAATAAATAGCTTACTAGCCCTTCTGAATCACCAGTTTTTATTTCAAATCGCACCAAATCTTGTTTGGTAATATACATTAAAGCGGTATTATATTCATACAGCACTTCTAGCCTATTTAGTAATGCAAAGCCCGTAAAACGCAACCGATTTTCTAAAAAATTATCATAAATATTATTATGAATACTAGTATGTTCTAAACCTAAATCTTTAAAATGTGCCACCATTTTATGTACAGATGCTTTGGTAGATGGAAAACGAAACGAGCCAGTATCCGTCATTACACCAGTGTACAAACATGTAGCTATATCTATATTAATTTTATCTTGATGACCAGATTGCATAATAAAATCGTATACCATTTCGCAAGTACTACTTTTACTAGTATCGCTCACGCCATAGTTAAACTGTGTTTCTTGTGGCTCTTGGTGATGGTCTATTAACACCTTTACAGCTTTAGATTTTATAATTGGCTGCTCTAAATTTCTTGTTCTGTGTAAAATATTAAAATCTAAACAAAATATTACATCGGCTTTATCTATAATAGCTTGTGCTTTGTGCCTACCAGCTTCATAATCAAGCACTTTATCAACGCTAGGCATCCAATTTAAAAAATCTGCCCAGTTGGTGGGAGAAATAACTGTAACGGTATGCCCAAACTGAATTAGGAAATGATATAAGCCAAGCGTACTGCCCATTGCATCGCCGTCTGGCTTTTGATGACAAGTAACAACTATATGCTTTGGCAATAGTATTTGAGGAAAAAATTGAGCGATTGCATCCATAAGGTGGCGGCAAAATTGCAGGTTTCAGTTCATACCCTCAAATTGATTTTTTAAAGAGAGCGTTAATTTCTTGGCTAAGATTTAAAATCTGCTACTTTTGCCGCCGAAAATACAAGATTATGAGTAACAGAACTTTCACAATGATTAAACCTGATGCGACTAGCAAAGGGTATACAGGTGCCATTTTAGACCAGATAATTAAAGCGGGCTTTAATGTAAAAGCTATGAAATGGTTACAACTTAGCGAAGAACAAGCTGGTTTGTTTTACGATGTACACCGAGAACGACCATTTTTTGGTGAATTAGTTGCATTTATGAGTAGTGGGCCAATAGTAGCTGCTATTTTAGAAAAAGACAATGCTGTAGCAGATTTTAGAACCCTTATTGGTACTACTAACCCTGCACAGGCAGTCGAAGGAACTATTAGAAAATTATTTGCAGCTTCTATTGGCGAAAATGCTGTACATGGTAGTGATAGTGATGAGAATGCTGCAATAGAAGGGGACTTCTTTTTTAATAAACTAGAGCGATTTTAACCGTTTGTAAAAAATAATTGTAAAAAAAATTGTTACCTGTAGTTTTTTACTAATTTTAATCGTTTTTTAAGGGTTTAGGGTTGAAAAAGGGGCGGTGGTTTTCCACTGCCCCTACTTTTTAAACGAATACATTAGTTTAATTTTTACTATTTCAAGCACCGCCTCTAGCTAGAATCTTTTTTACTCGTGCTATGTCTGCATCGCAATATTTGTTGCCTTGAGCTTTTGCTTTTTGATACCATTCTAGGGCTTTTTCATTATCTTTTGTAATAAAAATACCATTTTCGTAGTAAGCGGCTATGTTTTTTGTTGCATCTACGTTCCCAATTTTCTGACCATTTGCGTAAGCCATATTATAATAATAAAAAGCTAACTCAGAGTTTTTACCAACACCTTCACCCGTTTGATGCAGTAAGCCCAATCTAAAAGCACATGCATATTTTGCAGAAACATTGCTTTTATAACCACTCCCCAACTCCCAATAATAGCGTGCCGCACCAAAATTTTTAGATTTATAAGCATTCCATCCTAAAAAATAGTAAATATTTGCACTATCCTCTGGCACTGCATTTACACTTTTAAAAATGAAAACAGTCTCAA
>JAYVNQ010000053.1:0-20204 GCA_043758365.1 Chitinophagales bacterium | reverse complement strand
TAATTGAACAAATTTATCAGTTTAAACAGGCTGGTATTGACATGTATTTTTATCGTACACATGATGGTGCGGAATGTGATGTAGTGTTAGTAAAAAGCCTACAACCATTGGCTTGTATAGAAATAAAACTTACCAATGCACCAACTATTTCTAAAGGTTTTTATACCAGTGCTGCTGACTTGAAAGTAAATAAAAAATTTGTCATCACGCCCAACAGCGAAGACTACAATACAAAAGAAAATATTACAATAACAAGCTTGTACAAGTTTTTAAAAGAGCATATTATACTAATTAAGTAACCCCGAAAATTCAAAATATAATTTTGGATTTTCGGGGTTACAATATTTCGAATAACTCATCCCAACGAGTTGTATGGCGTGGACTATGAAAGCTTTTTTGCATCTTCCAATTTCGGGTAGTCCCACTAGATGCAAACTTTAATACATCGTCTCGCATAGAAAAATTCATATTGTCCATCATACTCATTAATAGTCGGCTGCTATTCTGAGTATCAGGCAAAAATAAATTACCTTGAATTGATGAATCGGGTACAATACCACTTAGTGTTACACCAGCTTTTTTATATAATCTACCTTCTTCAAATAAACAATCAACAAGCTCAATAGCAGGTTTTATTAATTGGTTGGTAATAGAGGTCGCGGCGTTTAAAGTAATATAGGAGCTAATGCTTGGGCCATGCCTAAAACGCCCAGTGGTCGAGGGTTCTTTTGGCACTACAAACACACTAATAATGTTGGCAGCACTATGTTGCCTACGCAGTTTTTCGGCCGCTCTTGATGTATAAGTGGCTACTGCTTCTTTAATACTTTTAATATCTTTTACAGGGCTGCCAAACATTCTTGTAGTAGCAATCATTTTTTTATTTACCAGTTCATTTTCCATCACAATACTTTCACGGCCTTGCAGTTCACGTACCAGTCTTGCACCTACTACGCCACCTAAATATTTGTTGGCCCAATCAATACTTTTTATGCTCAAATGCCATGCTGTGTTAATTTGTAGCCGCCTAAGCTTTTGTGCATATTGATAACCAACTCCCCAAACATCTTCAATATCGGTACGCTGCAAAGCTTGTTCAACTTTACGAGGTGTATCTAAAATTAAGATACAATTGGTAACCTCTTTATTTTTCTTGGCCAATCTGTTAGCTACCTTGCTTAAAACTTTTGTAGGTGCCACACCAATAGATACTTTTATACCCGTCCACATTTCTACGGTATTTTTAATATTTAGTACCGTTTCATGCAATTGATGTTTCGGTACATTATCTAAATTTAAAAACGCTTCATCTACACTATACACTTCTACATTTTCAATCCCAATAAGCATACGCAAGGTTTCCATCACCCGCCAACTCATATTGCCATATAAATTGTAGTTAGATGAAAAAGTAGCTACATCGTGTTTTTCAAGCATGGGTTTGGCTTTAAAAAAAGGACCAGCCATTGCTACACCAAAGGCTTTCGCTTCATCGCTACGGGCAATAATGCATCCATCGTTATTGCTTAAAACAACTACTGGCTTATGTTCTAAATCAGGCCGAAAAACCCGTTCGCAAGAACAATAAAAACTATTACAATCTATTATAGCTTTCATTTTTGTTTACCTTTTTGCGGTTGCATCTTTCTAATAAAAGCGGGTCTAAAATATGTATCACACAGATAACCACACCCCAACTTTGAAACGCCGTAAACTCATTGAGTTCAACTTCTTTATACTTTTTATTTTCTGGGTTCAACGTGGCTCTGTTAAACGATTGTAAGTAACGCCGCACCATTAAATCGCCATCAATAGCAGCAACAATTATTTTATTATTCATCACCTTAATGCTTCTATCAACAATTAAAATATCGCCACTATTAATGCCAGATCCAACCATCGCATCGCTATTCATTCTAAAGAAAAACGTAGCTGGCTTATTCATAATTAACTGCTCATTTAAATCAATGCCACGCTCAGCATAATCATCGGCGGCAGCCCCAAACCCTGTGGCATTGGCAGTTTGCACATCGTGTTGTGAAAAACTTTTTGTGCCACTGTAGGCAGAGCTGTAAAACATATCATCATCCATAAAAATTAAATTTTGTTATGCTAAATTAATTAGTATTTTTATACCACAAAATTTAGTTTTATGATTTCTACAATTTCAGACAACAACCATGCACAAGGGCAATACCGCATAGTAGCCGAGTGCAACAACCGCACTACTAAATTGGCTTTAGCAGGTTTTTGTACCGATGAACAAACCGAAGCAACCTTATTTAGATACCTACAAAATATGTGTTTGCTAAGCGATGGTAGCCTCGTAAGTACTCATGGTTTACTATGTGGTGTATTGCAACAATTACAAACGGCACTCAGTATGCCATCGGCACAATTACTTAAAAATGTGGCATTAGAAAATGCCCAATTGCAGTTGCAAGTTTTGTGTTTGTACCGTACCAAGTTTGGTGAAGAAGAGAAATTAATAAATAGAATATTTCTGTAAAAATGTTTGGTTTTGGGGCTATGTACGGTTAGTTCTTTAGCAACTTTGGTTCGGGCTGTCCGTTCTCAAATCCGCCACAAAAGCCAACGCCACAAAGCCCTCAGCGTGTTTGCCACTGCCATCCCGCAGCCTTTGGGCAGTAGAATATCTATCAACAAACCACACATTATGCAACACCCATTTATTAATAGTGAACAAAATGACATACCAATTACAGTAGGTGGTAAATTAAACATTAATGAGTACCTGCTAATTATACAACCGCATGAAGATTTGTACAATAAAATCATGGGTATCAAAAAACAATTTGCGGAGAAATATGATTGCCCAACGGCTATGTATTCTAAGCCCCATATAACGTTGGTCAATTTTGTGCAGTGGGAAATGCAAGAGAAGAAATTTGTTTCAAGACTAAAAAATATTTTTGAAAGTGCCGCACCATTTCAAGTAAGTATTAATGGCTTTGGCAGTTTTCCTGCACATACCATTTATGCCAATGTGCAAACAAAAAATGATATTGTAGACCTAGTAAAATCAACAAAATCTGCCCAATCTTTATTGTCGTTTAATGTAAAAAACAAAGCTCACTTTATTACAGAACCACATATAACTATTGCAAGAAAATTATTACCCTGGCAATACGAAAAAGGTTGGTTAGAGTATAGCAATACAAGCTTTTCTGCAAGTTTTATGGTTAATGAAGCGGTATTGTTAAAAAAGCATATTGATGCAAAGAAATACAATATAGCAACAAGCTTTTTCTTGTTAAACAAGCCATCAGAAACAGCAACACAGGCATCGTTTTTTTCTTAGCCACAAAGGCTCAAGGGCAGGAAGTTGCACAAAAAAATAAGACATTCTTTGTGCTGCTTTGTGTCGTTAGTGCCTTTGTGTTTCAATTTTTTGTAGCCCAGTAAACCTTACACAATGAAAGAAAATAATCCCAACGCAAAACCCCAATCAACCAATACAGATGAGACTTACTTAAAAGGTCGTGGGGCACAAATAAATACCAAGAACCGTTTTATTACCAACCAAGCTGTTAGGGAACATATTGAAGGCATTGACGATTGGACGGAATCGAACGAGGCAACAGTATATTTAGAAGACCATGCAAAAAGTATTGTAAATAAAGTTGATGGTCCCGATGTGGGCATGTTTTACAGCATGAACCCTTACCAAGGTTGCGAGCATAGCTGCATTTATTGCTATGCCCGAAATGCCCATGAATACTGGGGTTACAGTGCCGGGCTAGACTTTGAGCGTAAGATAATTGTAAAGAAAAATGCCCCCGAATTGCTGCGTAAATTTTTAATGCATCCTAAGTGGCAATGCGTACCAATAAGCCTTAGTGGCAATACTGATTGCTACCAACCTGCGGAACAAAAGTTTGGCATTACTAGGCAATTGCTAGAAGTGTGTAACGAGTTTAACCAACCAGTTGGCATGATTACCAAAAACGCAGGCATGCTGCGAGACAAAGACATTTTACAAGAGATGGCTAGCAAAAATTTAGTAAGCATTCTGGTAAGCATTACAAGCTTTAACGAGGATTTGCGCCGTGTGATGGAACCCAGAACCACAACTGATTTACAACGGCTAAAAGTGATAAAAGATTTAAGCAGTTTAGGTGTAAGAATGGGTGTAATGCTTGGGCCAATGATACCCGGTTTGAACGAACATGAAATGCAACGCATCATGCAGGCCGCCAGCGAAAACGGTGCAACGTTTAGTGCCTATACTTTTATACGATTAAACGGAGCAATTAAACTCATGTTTCATGATTGGCTGTACAAAAACTTTGCTGATAGAGCAGATAAAGTATGGCACTTAATAGAAAACGGCCACGGTGGCCAAGTAAACGACAGCCGTTATGGCAAACGAATGCGTGGCGAAGGCCCCATAGCTGATTTGGTGCGGCAACAATTTATAAAATACAACAAACTGTATGGTTTAAACGCTGAGCGTTGGGACTTGGATTGTAGTTTATTTAAACGACCAAGTGAGCAGGGAAGGTTGTTTTAGAGTTGTAAGTGGTAAGTTATAAATTATAAGTAAGGAAACTTTCCAACAAGACATTTTTATCTAATTTCAATATAAATATATTCCATTATGGCACGAATAGATTTGCACGAAAAGCCTTTTAATGAAACAACGATAGCCAAACTTGAAATTTTTGAAGACTATGCTCAAGCTTGGATTCCAACATTCGTTATGAGTGGCTCAAATACTATTTGCATTTTTGATTTTTTTGCTGGAACAGGCTATGATAAAAATGCTGTGGAAGGAAGCCCAATAAGAATATTGAACAAAATAAAGGAGCAGATTGGCAATATATTTCAGAAGAAAGTAAAAGTGAAACTCTATCTAAATGAATGGGAGCCAAATAAAAAAGAACAGCCAAAATTTGAGCTTTTGAAAAAAGCATGTAACGACTATTTAGAAAACCATAGTGATGTAAAAAGAGCTATTGAGCTACATTTATATAACGAAGATTTTGAAGATGGTTTTCCAAAACTTTTACCTGTAATAAAACAATTTCCAAGTCTCGTTTACCTTGACCAAAACGGGATAAAATTTTTATCAGAAAAATATTTTTTAGAACTTGAACGAACTAATCAAACTGACTTTCTGTACTTTGTTTCAGCATCTTATTTTTGGCGATTTGGAGACAGCAAAGAGTTTAAAGTTCATTTGGATATTGATATGGTTGCTGCAAAACAAGACCCTTACAAATTTATTCATCGCAATATCATAGAGCAACTTAGGAAAAAACTTCCTTCAGAGTCTAAGCTAAAGCTCTACCCATTTTCTTTGAGGAAGGGAGCAAATATTCATGGAATTATTTTTGGAGCAACTCATCCAAGAGCCGTTGACAAATTCTTATCAATCACATGGAAAAGAAACGAAACAAATGGACAAGCCAACTTCGATATAGATGATGATAAAAAGAAAGCCCAACTTTCTTTCTTTACTGAAAAGAAGCTTACGAAAATTGAGGAGTTTCAACAAAATTTAAGAGATAAAATTTTAAAGAAAGAAATCAAGAACAATTTTGAGTTGTTAGATTTCGTTTATAATGAAGGTCATATTTGTAGCCATGCTACAGATTGTTTGAAAGTAATGAAAAAAGAAAAGTTGGTTGACTATGAAGGTGTTTCGCCTTTAGTTACTTATGATAACGTTTATAAAATTAAAAAGAAACTTGACTATAAAACATATCCATGGCACAATCATCAATAGAATGGACAGAAATGACTTGGAATCCTACAACCGGCTGTAACAAAATTTCGGCAGGTTGTAAGTATTGTTATGCAGAGGTAATGACAAGAAGATTGGAAGCAATGGGCATTGAAAAATACAAAGATGGCTTTGCTGTAAGAACACATGAAGATGCCTTAAACACACCATACGAATGGAAGAAACCGAAAGTAGTATTTGTTAATTCTATGAGTGATTTGTTTCACCCAGAAGTGCCTTTTGCATTTATCGAAAAGGTATTTGCTGTAATGAATAATACACCACAACATACTTATCAGGTATTAACAAAAAGAGCTGAAAGACTATATGAGTTACACCACAAATTAAACTGGACAAATAATATTTGGATGGGGGTTTCGGTTGAGGATTCAAGAGTGGTTGAGAGAATTGACTATTTAAGAGATACAGATGCTAAAGTGAAATTCTTATCCTGCGAACCATTAATTGGTGCATTACCCAATATGAATTTAACCAATATTGATTGGGCTATTGTTGGTGGAGAAAGTGGTAGAAAAGCAAGACCTATGAACGAATCTTGGGTTTGGGATATTAAGCAACAATGTGATGAACATGGTGTTGCATTTTTCTTTAAACAATGGGGTGGCAATAACAAGAAAAAAGCTGGTAGAGAATTAGGTGGCAGAACATATGATGCAATGCCAATTCATTAAAACCAATTACTTTGCTGATTTTAAAACAACAATAAAAATGGCTGTAAAATATAGTTGGTTAACAATGGTTGCTGTGTTAGTTGTAAGTACTGTCACCTTTGCACAAGGCAGAAAAATTGATACCACCATGAAATATACATCGGCTGGTTATAGGGTGTATTGCAACAATAAATCAGCTGAAAAAAATGGGCTTACCATTTCGTTAATTGGCTTTAGTAACTCTGCCCAACGAGATGCTAATTTTGAAGTTAAAGGAAGGCTTAAAAATGCAGCAGTTGATGACTTTAATAACGATGGCTTTCCTGATTTACTGCTATGTATTTACAGTGGTAAGGACGGCAATTTTGGTACGGTGATTGGTATTGCTTCCGAGAAAAACGAATCTATTAAACCTGTTTATTTCCCCGATATTTTGGATGATACAAAACTGCGTATTGGGTACAAAGGCAATGATAATTTCACGCTAATTGAAGGTACTGTTATGCGTACTTTTCCTGTGTATAATGTTGCTGATACGGCTAATATAAAACCAACTGATATTTTACGCCACATTCAGTATAAAATGATAACGGCGGAAGGTGGCGTTAATAAATTTAAAGTATTGAGAACTTACGAAACCAAGTTGTAGGTCATACCACAGAGTTAAAAAAGTTTGCCACAGAGGTAAGAATATATACAGTGATTTTTCTCAAAATTCATTTGCCCAGCTATAATAAAATAATCATTCAAATCAGCGGTCTATCTTTGCTACATGCAAAAAACTATTGGCTTTATTGGCGGGCTTACTTGGCATAGTACATTAGACTATTATCGATTATTAAATCAACTTACCAACAACAAATTAGGTGGTGCGGCTTCTGCAAAAATCTTGATGTATTCGGTAAATTTTGAAGAGATTAAAACTCTTACTTATGCCAATAATTGGGATGGTATTGCAACCATTATGATTGGCATCGCAAATAGACTAGAAACCGCAGGTGCAGATTGTATTTTATTAGGTGCAAATACGATGCATCATATTGCTGATAGGGTAAGTGATGGCATCAATATTCCACTAATACATATTGCAGAAGTTACAGCAGATGCTATTAAGCTGAAAGGCTTACAAACAGTAGCTTTACTTGGTACAAAATATACTATGCAGCTACCTTTTTATATCAATAAATTAGCTGTGAAAAATATTAAAACCATCGTACCAGTTCAGGCTGATATTGACTTTATAAACGACACGATTTATAACGAAATGGGCAAGGGAATTTTTCTGCCAGCTACCAAAGAAAAATACTTAGAAATTATTGAAAAATTAAGAGTACAAGGTGCCGAAGGACTTATTTTAGGTTGTACAGAATTACCCATTTTAATTAAGCAATCTGATTGTTCCATTCCTGTTTTTGATACGGCTTTAATACATGCTACTGCGGCTGTAGAATTTGCGTTAGGTTAACTATGTAACAAATACTGTGAATGAAATAGTCTATCAAATTTTAAGTGTTACCAGCAGCTTTTACAAAGCTATTCATTAGCGCTAACGCGCCAAATAGTATTAGAAGCATCGTCTGCAACCAACAAAGAGCCATCTTGCAAAACGGCAATACCTACTGGTCTACCATACACATGGCTTTTTGTTTCATTTGCTATAAACCCTGTTAAAAAATCTTCTGCCTTACCAGCTATTTTACCGTTGCTAAATGGTACAAATAAAACTTTATAGCCACTTAAATTACTATTATTCCACGAGCCATGTTGCCCGATAAAAACTCCGTTATTATATCTTGTAGGAAAAGATCTACCCGTATAAAAAGCTAAACCTAAAGATGCTGTATGTGCACCCAGCGATAAATCTGGCACTATTGCTTTATCTACTAAGTCTAGGCGTTCGCCATTCATTCTTGGATCAATGTTTTTACCAAAGTAGCTATAAGGCCAACCATAAAAACCACCTTGTTTTACGCTTGTTAAATAATCTGGCACCAACTCGTCACCTAGTTTGTCACGTTCGTTTACAACAGTGTATAGCACATTTGTTTTTGGTTGAAAAGCAATACCACAAGGGTTTCTAAGCCCACTAGCAAAAACCTTTTCGCCGCTGCCATCTATATTTATCTCTAAAATATTGGCTCTGCGTTTTTCTACATCCATACCATGTTCTGCAATATTGGTACCTGAACCTACCGAAATATATATTTTATTTTTTTCTGTGTTGGTAGTAATATTTCTTGTCCAGTGATTGTTATAGCCGCCAGCAGGTAAATCTAAAATTTTAATCCCAGCAGCAGCTATTGCAGTATCCCCTTCCTTGTAAGGATATTGCCACAAACCATCAGTATTTGCAACATAAAATTTATTACCAATAATTGTCATGCCATATGGTTGATTAAGCCCCGTTAAAAAAGCAGTTCGTATTTCAGGAATCCCATCATGGTTTTTATCTCTTAGTAATGTAATGCGGTTGGTGCTTTTACCCAATTGCTGAGATTTTAATCTGCCTGAAAGGTTTACCGCAAGTTTAAGAATACCTTTTATTTCTGTATTCGCTTCTGAAATGAAAATGTCGCCGTTTGGGCCAATATAAATATTTCTAGGGTTGGCTAGGTGATCGCTAAATTTAGTTACCGTAAAACCTTGTGGTGCTGTTGGTGTTTTACCATTTGGCCAGCCCAATACCTTACTAAAATTTGTAGATGATTTTGTAGCATACGGCTTTGGCAATTCTAAAGTATCAACTAATGTTTTGATTTTGGTATTTTTAGAAGTGCTGCTAATAACACTTTTAGTAGCAACGTTATTGCAATTAAAAATACTTATTAAAACAGTGAAGCCAATGAATAAATATTTCATGTGTTTTATTTTGCTGGAATTATAAAAAGTATAAACAATTACAATTATTATTCCTTTACAGTTTAAACAATCCGTGTAATTTATTTTATATCGATTTACAACAAATACTTTTGCTAAAAAATATTTATATGGGAATTGCTATTGCGGATATTAGGCGTGACTATAAACTACAATCCTTAAACGAGACCGATGTAGCAACAAACCCAATAGATCAGTTTACCAGTTGGTGGGATGAAGCCATTGCAAGTAATATTGATGAAGTAAATGCTATGATTTTGGCTACAGCAACACCATCTGGAAAGCCATCTGCACGCATTGTTTTGCTAAAAGGCTATAACGAAAATGGCTTTACTTTTTTTACAAATTACAATAGTCACAAAGGCAAAGAAATTGAAGCAAACCCCTATGCTAGTTTAGTTTTTTTCTGGAAAGAATTGGAGCGGCAAATACGGATTGAGGGCTTTATAGAAAAAACATCTGCTGCCGAAAGTGATGCCTACTTTAACAGCCGCCCTATTGGTAGTAAAATTGGTGCTTGGAGTTCGCCACAAAGCAGTGTGATAAGCAATAGGCGCATCTTAGAAGAAAATGAACAAACTTATAAAGCCACATTTGGCAATAATGTTACTAGGCCCCCACATTGGGGTGGCTACATTTTAAAGCCAAACCTTATAGAATTTTGGCAAGGTCGCAGTAGTCGTTTACACGATAGATTACAATATACTTTACAACACAACGGTAGTTGGCTAATTGAGCGATTGGCACCGTAAATAACATAAGGTAATTAAGGATGAAGAAGCGAAGATGTAGTTAGTAACACGTGCTGTTTTGAGATGAGGCTGGAAAATATTTTATATAAATTATAAATTTCAAATCAAATATTCCAAGCCATCTACCGTTATATTTGTTATACATCCTTAAATGAGTATGTTACAGCGATTAATAATCACCTTATTTTCTATAAGCCTCCTGCAATTAGGCAATGCCCAAATGTATGAGGCATTTGTACATAAAGGCGAGGTTGGAGCATCCATAGGTTTAGGGCATTATTTTGGCGATTTAAATACCAATGCCTCCATAAACCGGCCTAAGTTTTCTGCAGGCGTTTACTATCTTAAACAATTAAATAATTATGTAGGTTTAAAAATAGATGGCAGTTATTCATTCTTAGCTTATTCCGACTCATACAGCTCCAACATTGTTCAAAAAACACGCAACCTTAGTTTTAATAGCGATGTTTATGAACTAAGTGTAAGTGGTTATTTTAATTTTTTTAGGTTTTTGCCAGGTTTTCCAGAATATAGTTATACACCTTATGTTAGTTTGGGTATAGGTGTTTTCTCTTTCGATCCTTATGCTTATTTAGGGGGTGAAAAATATTATTTGCGTTCCATTGGTACCGAGGGTCAAGGCAGTACGCAATATCCTGACCGAACGCAATATGGTGGTACCGCATTATCTATTCCATTCAGTATTGGTTTTAAACATGCCATTAACGAGCGTATAAATTGGTTTGCCGAACTATCGTATCGTTTTACTAACACCGATTATTTAGATGATGTTAGCACATCGTATGCACCAGATGCTTTTCCACCAGACCCAATTACTGGCCAACCAACACCAGGTTATTTGTTACAAGATAGAAGTTACGAACTAGGCACATCCATCGGTATAAAAGACAGGCAACGTGGCAATAGCCAGCAAAAAGATTCGTACGCTACTTTTCATATTGGTATGTCTTTCAACCTGCAATCTTATCGTTGCCCAACTGCTAAATAAAAGGTATTTACTTGTTAGCAATTTTCCTTTTCCTATTTTATAAAAATCACAATATATCTGCTAAATAATTTCAGCTAAAGGGTTTTGTTTGGGTAAAATAGTTTTGGGTGTAAAGATCCGTTGTTTGTATTCGAAAGGATGCTGGAGAAACCCAAAAATAACTTCGATGATTTAGAAACATCTACTCTAACTACCATAATTGTTTCTCGCCGTAAACCCAACCTAATCATTACTTTTGCGGCTCATAAAATGGCAGGTAAACCCATGCACGCAACAGTAAATCAAATTGACAAAACCCGTTTGCCCACTCACATAGCCATTATTATGGATGGTAATGGACGTTGGGCGGAAGAAAAGGGACAAGAGCGTTTATACGGTCATTTTCATGGAGTTGAAAGTGTACGCAACATTGTAGAAGGCTGTGCCGAATTGGGTATTGGCTACCTTACTTTATATGCTTTTAGTACCGAAAATTGGGACAGACCCCAACAAGAAGTTGATGGACTAATGTTTTTATTGGTTGATACGATAAGGAAAGAAGTGCCCATTTTAAATAAAAACAATATTAGGCTGCACGTAATTGGCGATATGAATATGTTGCCTGAGTTTGCCCATAAAGAATTGATGGAAGCCCTAGATATGACTAGCCAAAACACCGGTTTAAATTTGGTGATGGCATTAAGTTACAGTAGCCGTTGGGAGCTGGTAAATGCGGTAAAAAATATTGGGTTAGATGTACAAGCTGGCAAAATAGATGCTAACACCATTAATCAAGAAACTTTGCAACAATATCTTACCACTAGCAACTTGCCAGATCCTGAATTGATGATACGGACAAGTGGAGAATATCGTATCAGTAATTTTTTATTGTTTCAATTGGCTTATGCCGAGCTATATTTTACCAATACACGCTGGCCAGATTTTAGAAAAGAAAATTTGTACGAAGCAATTATTGATTTTCAAAACCGTGAGAGACGTTTTGGAAAAACAAGTAAACAAGTAGGGCAAATAGTTGAGGCCACTCACTAAAACCTTGTTATTATTGGTTTATTTAACAAACACTTTTAAATAATCCCTTTAATTTGCCCACTTTAGAAGTAAACAGTCATTCAACTGCTGAAGGCATTATAATTTTCAGCCAAAACGTTCATACAAACCGTCATCGGATGCAGAAAATGTACAAATTTTTATTACTTGTTTTGGGTACCGTGCTAGTTAGTTATTCTACTTATTCTCAAGAAAAAACTGATACAACCATCACGTCTATTGATGCCGACTTGGTGAACCTGTTTAACCCAAAAAATCCTGTAAAGATTTATAAAATTGCCTCCATAAAAGTAACTGGTAATAAGTTTTTTGACGAGAACTTACTTATCTCAATTTCTACTTTAAACGTTGGCGATGAAATTAAAATCCCCGGGTCGGATAATTTTTCAAAGGCCATTAACAAGCTCTGGGCACAAAATTATTTTAGCGACGTAGAGATATATGTTACAAAAGTAGTGGCCACCAATATTGATATTGAAATAGTTGTAACCGAAAGACCACGTTTAGCAAACTTTACATTTACTGGTCCTAAAAAAGGTGAAGCCGACGATTTAACCAGTAAAATGGGGCTTGTAAAAGGCAGGGTTGTTACCGAAGCTATGAAGCGTTCGGCTACAGAAGCTATTAAAAAATATTATTTTGAGAAAGGTTTTCAAAACACATCGGTACGTATTGAACAACGTAAAGATGCTAATATTGAAAACTCAATTGCCCTGAACTTAATTGTAAATAAGGGCATTAAAGTACGTATCAGCAATATCAGTTTTGTAGGCAATACCATAGATGAGGCGAAACTAAAAAAGCAGCTAAAAGATACTAAAGAACAATCTCGTTTAACACTACATCCAGCCATTGATAGTGGTGGCTATCCTAATAAAAACAGGTCATATAGCTACCAACAATACATAAGGGAAAACGGATACTTATTTCCAAGTAAAACAAAGCGTTTACTAGATCCATACGTTCGGATAAAACTATTTACATCAGCAAAGTTTAACGAGAAAAAGTTTACTGAAGACCAAGAAAAATTATTAGAATATTATAACTCATTAGGTTATAGAGATGCCGTTATTGTTGGCAAACCACTCATTTATCCAAATTCCAAAAAAGACTTAAACATTGATATTAAAATTAATGAAGGTCATAAATATTATTTTGGTAACATCAGATGGAGAGGTAACACAAAGTACCCCGATTCAGTGTTATCTGCTGTGCTTGGTATTAGAAAAGGCGATGTTTATAACCTAGAAATATTGAATAAAAAACTAGGTAAAGGTGGTGGACCTGAAGGTGGCGACATCAGCAGTATTTACCAAGATGATGGATATTTATTCTTTCGTACAGACCCAATAGAAACTGCAGTTTACAATGATACTATTGACTATGAAATTAGGATGGTGGAAGGGCCGCAAGCTACCATTAAAAACATTCGTATTGCAGGTAATGAAAAAACAAAAGAATATGTAATTCGTAGAGAAATTAGAACTGTGCCCGGTGAAAAATTTAGCCGTACAGATTTGGTGCGTTCGCAACGAGAAATTGCCCAGTTAAATTATTTTAACCAAGAAAAAATTGGCATAAACCCTGTGCCAAACCAAGAGGATGGAACAGTTGATATTAACTATACCGTTGAAGAAAAATCTAGCGATCAATTAGAATTAAGTGCGGGCTTTGGTGGTAATATAGGCTTAACAGGTACATTGGGCGTTACGTTCAATAACTTCTCTTTAAAAAATATTTTTAATAAAAAAGCTTGGGATCCTTTGCCAATGGGTGATGGCCAAAAACTAAGTTTCCGTATTCAAAGCAATGGTAGGGCTTTCCGTTCGTACAACTTTTCGTTTACTGAACCTTGGTTAGGTGGCAAAAAACGCAATTCATTAACATTCTCTATTTACGATACAAAATACGCCAATGCCTACGATTATACAACTGGTAGGTATACAAGCACTGCTGCCAATAACTCATACATTCAAACCACAGGTGTTGGTATAAGTTTGGGGAAGCAATTGAAATGGCCAGATGACTATTTCTCTCTATCAATGGGTATTAATTTTGCCCGTTATAAATTAAAGAACTATTATATTGATCAAATTAATTTGCCTGGTTTTAACAATGGTTTTTCTCACAACATAAGTTTTAAAGCAGCCATACAACGTTCATCTGTTGATGCGCCCTTGTTTCCTAGAAGTGGTTCAAACTTTTTGTTAAGCTTAGCCGTTACACCTCCATATTCACTTATTGATCCAAGTATTGTACACGATGCTAACCCGTATAAATATGTTGAATACCACAAATGGCGTTTTAATAGCGAGTTTTATGTGCCTTTAACCAAACCAAGCGGTGCTGAAAGAAACAAGCAATTGATTTTAAAAGTAGCTGCAAAATTTGGCTTCTTGGGTAAGTTTAATCCCGATTTAAATATCTCGCCTTTTGAACGTTTTCAATTGGGTGATGCTGGTTTAAGTAATCAATTTGCTTTATTGGGTTACGATATTATTTCGCAACGTGGTTACCCTGTTTACGAAACATCAGATCCTAAGATTAACCCAGATCAAAGTGGTGCACGACAATATTTTACCATGTTTAACAAGTATGTGTTAGAGTTGCGTTATCCATTAAGCCTTAACCCAAGTAGTACCATTTATGCTTTAGCTTTTTTTGAGGCAGCCAATGGTTATTATGGTATAAAAGAGTTTAATCCTTTCCGCTTACGTCGTTCGGTTGGTGTGGGTATGCGTTTCTTTTTACCAGCATTTGGTTTGCTAGGGTTCGATTATGGTATTGGTTTAGATAGGATTACCGATGGTGGCAAAATTAAAGACGCATCGAAATTTACGTTTAGCTTAGGTGTTGAACCTGAATAAAAAATTAAGTATTTGCAATTATTTAATATTTTGGATTATGAAAAAATTATTGTTGACCCTTTGTTTGGTAATTATAGCCTTTGTTTCGGTAAATGCGCAGCGTTATGCTATTATTGATACCAAGTATATTTTAAGCAAATTGCCAGATTATACTTCGGCCGATAAAAAATTACAAGTTGTAGGTGAGCAATGGCAAAAAGAAATTGATACAAAACAGGCAGAGCTTAATAAAATGTATAAGAACTACGATGCTGAACAATTTATGCTTACCGAAGAACTAAAAAAGAAACGTGAGACAGAATTGTTTAACAAAGAAAAAGAAGTAAGGGATTTACAAAAAAAACGATTTGGTTATGAAGGCGATTTGTTTAAGGAGCGTCAAAAAATAGTAAAACCCATACAGGATAAGGTTTACAACGCTGTACAAAAAATTGCGGTAGCCCGTGGTTACGATTTTATACTTGATAAAAGTGAGGGAATTACCGTTATATTTGCCGACCCTAAATTGGATAAGAGTAATGATATTTTAAGTGAATTAGGCATCAAATTGTAGAAAATAGTTAACAACCAACCATTTATAAATTAACCATAATGCAATAAGCCGTCATAAAAGTTGATAGTAACTCTGGCTAATTACATTCACAATTAAAAACAAAAAATAAAGTGATGAAAAAAGTTTTCGTAGTGTGTGCGGCTTTTGTATTAAGCCTTTCGTTTGTTAGCAATACCAATGCACAACAAGGCAAAATAGGTATTTTTGATGAGCAAACTGTATTAAGCCTTTTCCCTGGCATTCAACAAAAATTAGATACCGTAATGGGTAAATTTATTAACGATACTCTTAAGCCAGATTATGACTATACTTACTCTCAATTTTTAGTAAAAGATAGCACATTTAAAAAAGATTCTCAGAAATTAACCCCTCAGGTTCGTTCTGTAATGTTGAAAGATATTAACGAACTGAAATCTAAGATTGTTAATTGGCAGCAATACCAAAACCAAGTAGTTGAGCAAAAACAACAAGAAATCTTAGCACCATATACAAAAAGAATTTATGATGCCTTAATCAAAATTATTCAAGAACAGAAATATGTTTATGTAATGAAATCTGATGCTTTTGTGATTCCGCCTCCAATTGCAGACAACTTATCAATTAAAGTTGCAGTAGCTTTAAAACTAAAATTGCCAAAAGAGGCTGAAGATGCTTTAAGAAATGCAGGTTTACCAGTATCTAGCGGTGGTAGCGATGCAGCACCAACTAGGCCAACAATATCTAGGCCAGCACCTACAAGACCTAAAAACTAGTCAATTTTCAATACTTATAAATAACTTGAAGCATCCCACCACGGTCGGATGCTTCTTTGTTTTAAAGAGGGTTTTTATGTAGTAACTAAAGTTTTATTATTGTAATTTTCCAATTATTACTTTTTAGCCAAATCATTTAATCATAATTATGCAAGGTCCAATTGGGGTATTCGATAGTGGTTATGGCGGTCTGACTGTTTTAAAAGAAATAGTAAAAAAACTACCAGATTATAATTATCTCTATTTGGGTGATAATGCACGTGCACCTTATGGGCCACGTAGCTTTGAAACTGTTTATCACTACACATTACAGTGTGTAAATTGGTTTTTTGCTCAAGGTTGCAGCTTAGTTATTTTAGCTTGCAATACAGCATCTGCAAAGGCTTTGCGAACTATTCAACAAAATGATTTACCAAAAATAGATTCTAAAAAAAGAGTATTAGGAGTTATTAGACCTACCACTGAGATTATTGGCAATTATACAAACTCGAATTATATTGGTGTATTGGGCACACTTGGTACGGTTCAGTCATTATCTTATCCCATTGAAATTGCAAAGTTTTACCCAAAAATTCAGGTTTTTCAAGAGGCTTGCCCAATGTGGGTACCCCTAATTGAGAATAATGAATATGATAAAGCTGGCGCAGATTATTTTGTTTTACAACATCTTAATAATCTTTTAAAACAAAACAATTCTATTGACACGATTCTTTTAGCTTGTACGCATTATCCGTTGCTAATTAATAAAATAAAAAACTTTGTACCAAGCGGTGTTACCATTTTATCGCAAGGAGAAATTGTAGCAGACAGCCTTGTAAATTATTTAAAAAGTCATCCAGAATTAGAAAATAAATGTGAAAAAGGGAAGTTAATCAGTTTTTTCACTACTGATTTACCAGACGATTTTAACAGTAAAGCCAGTATCTTTTTTGGAGAAACCATCATCGCAAAGCATACTAACCTATCTGTGTAAACTAAAAAGGCACCCGTTTATGGGATGCCTTAAAATATTTTATTTGCCTCGAAATTTTAGTTCAAATAACTATCCAAAGTATTGGTAGATATTGGCTTTTCAATAATATTCACATTATTCTCGCCGTCGAAATTTGGTGGGTTTGGATGAAAAGCACTAATTAAATTAATTCTGGTTTCAGGAAAATCTTTAGCCAATTGTGATGCCATTTCCCAACCAAAACCATCAGGTAAATTGTTATCTAAAAATAAAATATCTGGTCTCATTTTATTGATAACTACTAGCCCATCTTTTAGATTATGTGTAAACTGTACATCAAAGTTTTTACGTTTCAAGTAGCTGTAAAGTAAAACACACAAATCTGTTTCATCATCAATAATTAAAACCGAACGTTTTTTCATAACTCATCATTTCATTGCACATACATCAAAAATACTACCACATAAGAAATAGCACCTTTTGAGAATAATATTCCTCAATATTAGACTTTAACAACGGCATAAATTTTTAAATATTCCTTTTAAAGTTATTAAAATTAAAATATTTCAATTATGACTACTAGTACAAAAGTTATTTTAGGCATTGTTAGTGCTGCTGCTGCGGGTGCAGTTATAGGTTTATTGTTGGCTCCAGAGAAAGGAACCGACCTTAGAAAACGTCTATCTCATAAGGCTTACGATTGGGCGGATCAATTGGGCGATTTGATTGATAGTGGTAAAAGTAAATTAGATGATTTACAGGCTGATTTAAAAGATGCTGTTCGCAATGCAGAGGAATCTTACGCATAATTTTTAACTTACACTGGTAGTGCCAATTTGGTATTGCCAGTTATTTATCTATATAGCAATGGAACATACACTTAAAGTGAAGGCAGAACTGCTTACAGAGCATATTGGTGATTTTATAGAAACTAAAAAAGATTTAGCCCTAATAAATTCGGCCATTGTTGGTACTAACATTGCATCTACCGCTCTATTTTTTTTAGTGGTAGCACTTTTTGGATTAATATTCATTCTGTTTGGTGCAATTGCATTGGCAATTTGCTTGGGCAATTTGCTTGAAAACACGTCTTTAGGATTTCTAGTAACGGGATTAATATTTTTTCTGGTTGGGATTATTTGTTTTCTACTAAAGAAAAAAATTATTATCCCTATTAAAAACACAATCGTAAACCTTATTTATGATAAAGATTGATACATACCAAGATTTGATTACCGAAAAACAAAGGTTAAAGTTGTTGTTAGAGGAACGAAAAATAATTATTAAAGAAGATACGGCTGCGTTAAGAGAAACGTTAAAACCAGCAACAGATGCACTTGGTGTAATTGGCAAACTTACCAGTAGAGATAAGACAAACCCCTTAATAAATTTAGGTGTTGATGTTGGTATTGACTTGATTATTAAGAAACTAATACTTGGTAGAGCAGGTTGGGTTGCTAAATTAGTTGTGCCTTTTGTTTTAAAAAATTTCAGTAGTAATATTTTAACTGAAAATAAAAAATTTGGCTTCGTTAAAAAAATATTCAGTTAAGATGCAGCAATTAAAGCATGATTAAGCCAATATTTACGCATATCCTCAACAACTTTTATTAAGGAGTCGTAATTAACAGGCTTTCGTATATAAGTATTGGCCCCCAATTCGTAGCAACGCAACACTTCTAATTCATTTTTTGTGGTTGAAAATATAATAACGGGTATGCGTTTATATCTTGTATGTTGCTTTAAATGTTTTAAAACTTCTCTACCATCCTTTTTTGGCATATTTAAATCCAATAAAATAAAGCCATAAAATGGTGTTTCACCCAATCCATCTAAATACTCAATTAGTTCAACCCCATTTTCAGTAAATCGTAATTGTTCATCGCCTCCAACTTCTTCAAATGCTGTTTGCAGCAAAAATCTATCATCTGCATCATCTTCTGCAACAAGTATTATACATTTTTCCATCAGTTAATTTTAAATAAAAGTAAGGGAAATAGGTTATTAGCATGTTATGACATTCCTACAAACCATAAAATTAAGGATATAGTGATTCCGTAATAGGATTTTTAAGGGTACGGTACAACTTTTTTATTAAATGATTAAATAACAATAACGTCAAGTAATTGGCAAAATAAAATGATTATGAAACAAGTAAAAGCATTCTTCTTAACATTAACAGCCACTACTCTTTTAATTAGCAGTTGTAGCAATTTAAATAAAACACAAAAGGGAGTAATAATAGGTACAGGAGCTGGTGCCGCAGTTGGTGCAGGTGTTGGTAAAATAGCTGGCAACACTGCTTTGGGTGCTATTATTGGCGCTGCAGTTGGTGGCGTAACTGGTGGGCTAATTGGCAAAAAAATGGATAAACAGGCCAAAGAAATTGAGAATATTCCTGGTGCAGAAGTTACCCGTGTTGGAGAAGGCATTAATGTGACTTTTAATTCTGGGGTGTTGTTTGCAACAGATCAATCAACGTTTAATGAAGCATCAAAAGCAAATATGCGAGAGTTGGTAACTGTTTTAAATAAATACCCAGATACTTATGTTCGTATTGAAGGTCATACAGATGCCAGTGGCACAGATTCCCATAATAACGACCTTTCTAAAAGAAGAGCAGATGCAGTAGCTCAATTTTTAAGAGATTTGGGTGTTGCTGACAGTCGTTTAAAAACAGCTTGGTACGGCGAAAGTCAGCCAAAATACCCGAATGACACACCAGAAAATATGTCTAAAAACAGACGTGTAGAATTTGCAATTTATGCCAACGAAAAAATGAAAGCCGATGCACAAAAAGAGTCTACAGGTAATTAAAACATATTGGTAAATTAAATTAATATTTTAGAAATAGCCCTTAAATTGAGGGCTATTTTTTTCTACTATTCACAACAAAGATTCTAGCAATAAACTAGAAAATTTTGATATAGACTCAGAAGCTGTTTGAGTTAATTAATATTTTTGACCATTAGGCA
>JAYVNQ010000052.1:0-6990 GCA_043758365.1 Chitinophagales bacterium | reverse complement strand
GGCAGTTTAAATATTGCAGCAGAAGAACAGGTTGAATACAAGACAATCCCCAAAATGGAAGGTGCCATTAAACAAATAAAAAAGCAAATGGAAAAAGCAGCTCGGGATCTTGATTTTATTGAGGCAGCAAGATTGCGTGACGATATGTTTAGGATGCAAAAAGAGTTGGAAGGGATGAAGTAGGGCTAGCTTGCTTGAATACTTTCCTCAGCAGCAAGCGTTTTTTTCATTTCTTCTTCTTTCTTAAAAAAAGTATTCTGAAATACTAATATCACAATAACGCCAACAGAAATTGACGCGTCAGCAATGTTAAAAACGGGTTCAAAAAAATCGAACGGTTTGCCTCCCAAAACAGGTATCCAACTTGGGTAGGTGGTACTGATTAATGGGAAGTATAGCATATCAACCACTTTGCCATGCAAAAAACTAGCATAGCCACCATCTTTAGGAAATAGATGGGCAAGGTTTTGCATAAATGGGTCGCTATTATCAAATATTAACCCATAAAACATACTATCAAGCAAGTTGCCCAAAGCACCAGCATAAATCAATCCGGCACAAATGATAAAACCTTTATGATATTTTTTATTGATGAAATCTTTTAGCAAAAAGCTACCCCAAATAACCGCTACCAATCTAAATAGGGTGAGTACAATTTTACCAATACCACCACCAAATTTCCATCCCCAAGCCATGCCCTCGTTTTCTACAAAATGTAACCTAAACCAACTGGCAATAATCTTATGTTCTTGACCTGAGTAATAATGTAATTTGATGTAAAACTTCAAAGCCTGATCGACCAAAACAATGGCTAATATTATAAAGATTAAATGTTTCGACTTCATTGGTTTGTATTATTAAAGAAGGGCAAATATAGATAGTTTGATTTCACACAAAGTACACCCAACTTCAACGAGACAAAGTATCATGTTAAGTGATTGTAGTTTTTGTACACTTTGTACGCTTTAATAGAAATATTTATTCCGCAACATACACCCTTTTTACACGTTGACTAATGGTGGTCATTATCTCGTAAGCAATGGTACGGCACCATTTTGCTACTTGCTGTATTGGTAAATGTTTACCAAAAATTTCTACATCATCGCCCTCTTTTGCAGCCGCAATATCGGTTACATCAATCATCACCATGTCCATACAAACATTACCAATTACGGGGGCTAATTTGTGGTGCAGATAAATACTACCAACACCGTTGCCCAACTGCCTATTAAAGCCATCTGCATAACCAATACGAACAATGGCAATTTTACTATCTCTTAGTACTTTGCCTCTTCGGTTATAACCAACGGTATCATTGGCTTTTACAGTTCTAATCTGTGCAATGGTGCTTTTTAAAGTTGCCACAGGTTGCAAGTGTAATTGGGTACCATCAGCACTATCTACACCATATAAACCAATACCCAAACGTACCATGTTATACTGCAAATTTGGGTGTCGAAAAATACCCGATGAGTTGGCTAAATGTTGTATAAAACCATAAGGCAATTGTTGCTGCAAAATGGTACAGGCCTGGTTAAATAAATTAGCTTGAAGTTGTGTAAATTCATCATGTTCGGCAGATTCGCTAGCTACTAAATGACTGAAAACAGTTTTAACTATCATCAAATTTTGGGTAACCAATTGTTCGCATAAAACTTCTATTTCACCAACCTCAAAACCCAATCGATTCATCCCTGTATTGAGTTTAATATGTATTGGAAATTGATGGACACCTTGTTGTAATAAATATTGTTTAAAGGCTTTATAAATACCGAACGAATAGATTTCAGGTTCTAAATTATAATTAACCAGCACATCAAAAGCAGCTTCGTCAACATTCATTACCATTATTGGCAAGGTAATACCAGCTTGCCGCAAATCAACACCTTCATCTGCGTAAGCAACCGCCAAATAATCAACTTTATAAAACTGTAAAAGTCTTGCTACTTCTATACTTCCACTTCCATAACTGAAGGCTTTTACCATTGCCATCAGCTTAGTTGCTGGGTGTAAATGTTGTTGGTATTGTTTAAGATTATGCACCATTCCAGAGAGGTTTATCTCCATAATAGTTTGATGCGTTTTTTGTTCCAGCCAGTGGTTGATGCGTTCGAAAGCAAATACCCTTGCACCTTTTAGCAACACATAATCGTTATTGAATTGATGGTGTGTTGCCTGCTTCAAAAATACTTCGGTAGTTGCAAAGAAAGTGGTTTGTTGTATACCCGAAAATAAAAGGTGCTGAGAAGAAATTGCTTCGCCAATACCAATAAATCGGTGAATATTCCGTTGCCGTAACTCGTTGGCAACCTGCTGATATAATGTAGCATTATCTAATCCAGACTGCAAAATATCTGATAAAATAACTGTAGTAATACTATTTCCAGATTGTTGTTTTAAATAATCCAAAGCAATGCTTAATGAGGACAAATCATTACTATAACTATCGTTTAATACATAGCAATTGTTAATGCCTTTTTTAAGTTGCATCCGCATATCAATAGGTTGCAATTGCAACAACCTTTCTTGTATTTTATCAACCGATACATTTACCATTAACAAAACACAAATACAGTTAATAGCGTTATCAATTGAGGCCGCATCAGTAAATGGAATTACTATTTTGTATGAATGATTTTGGTATAAAAAAATTGTTTCAGTTTCATTATTAATGGTCGTTTCGCTAATAATTTCTAAAGTCGCATTCTGCTTTCTACTCCATGAAAAGATTTGTATTTTATCGCTAAATAAACCGCTGTTATTTATATTTAAATCTATCAAATTGGTAATAAAATCCTTGCATAAAACCAATTGCTTACAGTGTTTAAATAGTTGTAGTTTTTCTAGTAGTTTTTCTAGCTCATTTGCAAATCCCTCGTTATGAGCTTCGCCAATATTTGTTAAAATACCAATGGTTGGTTGAAGCATTTTTTCCAACGCTTCCATTTCGCCAATGGTAGAAATACCTGCTTCAAAAATTCCAAAATTATAAGTATCATTCATTTGCCAAATACTTAGCGGCACACCAACTTGCGAGTTATAACTACGTGGGCTACGAACAATATTGTAATCATTTTGGAGCAACTGGTAGAGCCATTCTTTAACAATAGTTTTACCATTGCTGCCGGTAATACCAATAACAGGGTACACAAACCTCTGCCTATGTTGAGCGGCCAATATTTGTAAGGCTTCAAGCACATTATTTACCAATAAAAAATTGGCTTCGGGGTAGAAAATTGTATTTAAGTTTTCACTTACAATAAAATTTCTAACGCCACGTTCATACATATCTTTTATGTATTCATGACCATCTCTTCTTGGGCCAGACAGTGCAAAAAATAAGGAAGTTTCGGGGAAGCTGATTTTACGGCTATCGAGCAATAAATGCTGGATAGCAGCATCGAATTGTGGTGCTACTGATGCTGAAATTATTTGAGCAATTTGGCGGACTGAATAGGACAATGCGATTATTTTTTAAGATGTTTTTGCTTGTTCATAAACATTGAAAAAAAGATAGAGCCGAAGATGCATACCATAATTACCCCAAGGGAAATAAATACTTGTGTATTTTTTTCAACCCATTGGTTTATCCAATGTTCGGTCAACATTTTTACACCAATAAATACCAATACAATGGCAATACCTTGTTGTAAATAATCGAATTTATTAACAGCACCGCGTAACAAAAAAAACAAGCTTCGCAAACCTAAAACTGCAAAAATATTTGAGGTATAAATTACCATTTTACTACGTGAAATTCCCATAACCGCTGGAATAGAATCGAGTGCAAAAACAAGGTCAATACCTGCAAGTAACAACACGACAACAAATAAAGTTGTATAACGTCTTTTACTGTTTTCCACTATCACATATTTACCATCCCCGTCGTTATTTGTTAATGGTAAAAAACGTTTAATTACTTTATAAATATTACTTTCTTCTGGCGCAAACTCTTCGTCTTCGTTGGCTGTAAACATTTTAAAACCAGTGTACAGTAAAAAAGCCCCAAAAGCATACAGCAGCCAATTAAATTTTTCAACTAGCGATACCCCAATACTTATAAAGATTACCCGGAACACAATAGCCATTAACACACCAACCAATAATACCCTGCCATAAAATTTAGGCTTTACTCTAAAGGCATTAAAAATGAGTATGAATACAAAAATATTATCAATACTTAAACTCCATTCCATCAGGTAAGCACTAATATATTCAAGGGCTAGCTTATGCCCTTCTTGCCACCACATAAACACAAAAAAACCCAAGGCTAAAGTCACCCAGAATAGCGTTTGATGTAGCGCCTGTTTTATAGTTACCGTTTTATTTTTTTTACTGAGCAAACCAAGGTCAAAAATCAATGCTAGTAACAGTACCAACCCAAAAACTAAGTATGTTATTTGTTGAGAAGTCATGTTTTTTTAAATAATTATCGATTGTTATTATCGTAAATCTCTTTTAGTTTCAAGTGCCAACTTTTTTTATACTGCGTACTTATTTTTTCTTATCCACTGCAACAAAAAACCTATTAAAATTACCAAAATTATTGGGCCAGCTATATTAATGAGTTGCCATTTTGTATAATCGGCTTCTACCTTTTCTTTGTTCAAAAGCCTGAGTGTAAAATCTTTGTTTCTGCTTTCAAAAATGCCGCTTTTACCTACTAAAAAATCCATGCAGTTCATTAAAAAATCTTTGTTGGCAAATGTATAGTTGGTGTATTTATTAAAGCCAACTGGTAACGGACCTTTTTGCGATAGCTCGTTTAAAAAGATATTGCCATCGCTTACTACTATTAGCTTTCCTGCGTTATTGGCAATTGGCAAAAATGGGGTATTCGCTTTTTTTAGCGAGTCTATTTTAGCAGCGGATAACCTATTTGCAAACAGCGATTTAAACCTGCCTTCTAATAAAACTGCTACTGGAATATTTGGCTCGGTGAACTCTTTTGCATCATCTGCATATTTTAAACTGGCAAAACTTATCATAGCCGGAGTACCAATTTTTTTACCGTTTTCTGAGGTGGACAATAAAATCGTTTTAGTTATCCCGTCTGCTTTTACGGTATCAATTGAGCTGACGTATTTGCAAAAGACAGGATCTAAATTTTTCGAAATCGGGTGCAGATTATTACCTGAAACCAACGGATAATATGGCCATTTAAGCAATTGGCTTTGTGGCTTACCACCCGACGAACCGACCACCAGACTAATATCGGTTGCCTGATAATCTTGTACTAAATCTGGGTTAATTCGCACACCGTATTTAAACAGCAAATCATAAATATCTAAGCCTTTATCAAAAGCTACGGTTTGCGGCTTTATGTTCAAACTATCAAGCGAAGCGGTTAATACATCTGTTGCCAATAAAATGGTACCGCCATGCAACAAATATTGGTCAATTTTAAACTTATCTGCCTCGGTAAAAACAGTAGTTGGTTGCAGCATAACAAGGCACTCGAAAGCTTGTGGAATAACTGAACTTTTTTTAAGATTTAAGGAATCTAATTTATACTCATTTGCCAATGAGATGATGGCTTCAGAAGCTTCATAACCCAATGGCTCGCCATTGCCAATGATGTAAGCAATGCGTGGTATGGTTTGCCTCGTTACTTTCTCAATAGCACTAGAAAATTTATACTCTAACAAAGACTCAATATTGTTATAATAAGTTTCTTCACTGCTATTGCCAGCACCTTTTAAAAAGTTGATAGGATAAGTACCATTTACCGACGTGACCAATGCGCCAGGAATTACAAAACGTTGGCTTTGCTCAGCACCTTTTTTTTCTTGTGCTACTTGTGTAAATGGTGTTAGGCCGTAGTGTTTTAGTGAGTCTAATATTTGTGCTTTTAGCGAGTCATTTTTTATAGCAAATGGATCAATATAATGGATAGTAATTTTACCACTAGCCAAGTTTCTATACTGTTGTAAACACTCATCAACACTATTAGAAACCTTGCGTAAACCCGATGTTAAATTACCTGATAAATACACATTAACAGTAACCTCATTATCTAATTTTTTTAATAATTTTTGAGTGCTATTTGTAAGGCTAAAACGTTTTTCAGCAGTTAAATCAATTCTATATGGCACTAAAACACAGGTATACACAATGGCTATAAAAGCCACTGTTAGTAGTATCCAACCATATTTAGAGCCTATAATTTTTTGCATTATTAGTTTATTATTAACCTACAAATACTTTAAAGGTAATTGCTCAATAAAAGCATTTGTAGCAAAATTGCTTCAATATTACCGCTTCATTAAGTTACGTTGCGTAATCAATAGCAGCAACATTATAAATCCGAAAAAATAGATAATATCCCTTATTTCAACAATACCCCTGCTGATACTTTTATAATGAAAATTAATACCTAACATCTCAATATAATAGTCCCAGCCAGTTTTAAAAATTGGCAGTTTGCTGATAGCATCAAAACCATTGTACAGAATAAAACATACAAATGCAGCAGCAATAAAAGCAACCACAGTATTGTTGGTAAAACTACTGGCACAAATTCCAACGGCTGTATAAATCGCACCCAAAAAAATCAGTCCTAAATAACTACCAATTGTTGCACCAATATCTATACCGCCTACGCTGCTTAATTGCTGCAAACTAACTGCGTAAATAATAGTTGGTACTAAAGCTGCCACCACAATTAACAATGCACCAAAAAACTTACCCGCAACAATATCAAAAGGCTTTAGAGGCAGGGTTTTGAGTATTTCAAAAGTGCCAGATTTATACTCATCGGCCAGGCTACGCATAGTAACAGTTGGTACTAAAAAGAGTAATATAAATGGTGCCAAATTGAAGAAACTTTCCAGCGATGCATAACCAAAATCTAACAAATTATAGTCGGGGAAAACGAACATTAGCAACCCATTTAGCAATAAGAAAACAATAATGGCTAAGTAGCCGGTTAAGCTGCCGAAAAACTGCTGCCATTCTTTTTTGCAAATCATCCACATGTGTTCAAAAATA
>JAYVNQ010000051.1:0-20229 GCA_043758365.1 Chitinophagales bacterium | reverse complement strand
CAAGCCTTATTGTGTATGGGTTTTGTGTAAGGCAAAAAGGGCTGCCATGACTGACAAAGCCTGTGTGCAGGTTTGTGTAATGAAGTGAGGGAATTGCTATTGTTGTGTGGTGCTGTGGTGGGTGAAATGACTGAAGATGTAATGTAGTGAAGGATAGTGTAGGTAATAAAGCGTAGCGACATGGACGTAATGCCTAAACGTAATGGAAACGAAAGGCATGAGCCGACCAAAAGCAAATGGCTACCACTAAACAATATGCTTACTTTTTTGCTGCACCGTTGTATGGGTGGGTGGGGCGTGGGGTTTCTTAGGGTGGGAAGCAAAGGGAATGGCACGGCTACAATTTTGTAAAAAATTGATGTGGTGTTGGCTACTTAACATAATGGCGTGTTATAGGATAGCCATTGCGGTGGCATGTGTACATGAGCTTAGGATGGCTATGTGTAACGAACCTATAATACCGCATTATGTATGGGTAGCTTCCGACATTTTTTGTACTGGCGTAAGGGCTGCGAAGGGGCTTTGGGGCAGCCCGACTTTTTGTAGCAATGCTTAGTATGGCTTTGGCTGATTGACTATGTAACGTAGTGGAATGGGCAATGTGCCAAAATGGGTAGCTGCATAGGCACAAAAAGTATGACAGTTAAAAATGGCGGCAACACCACAAGTGCAGTGAAGCGTTGGTATTGTTGTTATGGCTACTGCACAAGCCGTTTTTTCTTGAAGCGTAGGTGGGTGGGGTCTCTCTCCAATACTACGTTAAGAAAATATTAACTTTTGTACTAAAAACACTTAAATTCGGAATTAATTTAAGTTTATCTTTACTCACTGAATATTATCATATGCTCGAAATAGAATTTAAGTATTTCTTAAATAACAAAGCAATTCTTATAAAGAATTACACCAATAAATACATTGTAATTGTTGGTGAAGCTGTTGTTGGTGTTTATGATACAAATGAAGAAGCATATACAGAAAGTACTAAGAAATATGATTTGGGTACTTTTCTAATACGCTTTTGCGATGTGAAAGGTGAATCACACATACAAAATTTTCACTCAAGAGCAATTTTCGCTTAATGTTTTTTAAGAAAACAAGAACAACAACTGGACATCACGCCTTTACTATAAAGGAAGATGCCATATTACGAGAGATTATTGTAGACTGCCATGTAAGTTTACCCTACCATCCAGTACATAGTAAAGGAACACCTCCACCTAAGGTTTTTAAAGTAAAAGCTTTGCTAGACACAGGTGCAACAAATTGCTGTATAAATCAAACAATTATAGATTTATTGGGGTTAAAGCCACACGATAAGGCAGAGGTGCATCATGGCGGTGGGGTAACAACTGAAGATGTTTTTAATATAAATATAATACTACCAAATGACCTTGTAATACCTTTCCGAAACGTTACAAAATGTAAGCTAACAACAGGAAAATTTGATTTGATTATCGGGATGGATTTATTAACTCTAGGTGATTTTGCTATAACTAATGCAAATAATAAAACAGTTGTATCTTTTAAAATACCCTCGACACATTCAATAGATTTCAATGACGGGGAAACTACAATATTGCCAACCAAAAAACCTGAAATAAAAAGTGAAAAAAAAGCAGATAAAATTGATTACTCAAAAACACCTGCAAATGCGAAATGCCCTTGTGGTAGTGATTTAAAATACAAAAGATGTCACGGTAAAAGAATTTAATTTATAAATTGCTTACTAACTATAATGGATTGCAAAATATCTTCATCATTTCAACACGATAATCACTTCTAAGTTGTTTAATAAATGCTGATTTACCTTGTAACAAGTTGTTCTTTTTTTGCCAAATTTTATAAGTATAAACTTCATTGAAATTACAATCAGTTTCTTCTACGTCAGAAAATCTTTGATGTCTTATATTGATTTCACAATGAGAATAATCACATTCGTTAGGCTTGTGTAATAAAGAACAAGTTAATTTGTGCCATTCATTAAAAGGGTGTTCGTTTCTATGGCATTTAATAATTAGTTGCCGAATCAAAGAAACATAAGCGTATTTGAAGGCATTATACCGCTGAGGTTGGTCTACAAAAAACAAATGCTCTTCATTTATCAAAATATTCCACTTACAAGAAAGTGATGTAACTGTACCACCTGGAAATTCGATAGGATTCCCATCAACAGAAAGCCGATATAAATGATGTTCATCTAAAAAATCGACTTCATCAAAAATTTGCTTATCATTATTAAAATGAAGATACTCGGGTACGTTTTCTAATTCGCAACTCATACATATAAATTACAGTTTAGAAGCTAAATTATATGTATCAATATTTTCAATGAATGGGTAGTACTCATTGTAAGTATCTGCTCTATTTATAGGGATGTGTAAAAATTCAATATCAGCATCCTCATCTATGATGATGTTATTGAAAACACCATCAATTTCTCGATAAATTAAAAGTTCATTTTCACCAGTACGAGAAATTTTAATATCTTTTTTATCCTGATTTAAACAGTCTCTAATAACATCGGTAGCGATTTCAATAATTGCTTCGTTTTGAAAACCAATAGTAGAATAAATTGATAATAACTCTTCAATTTTTGTTTTAAAAAGAAAATTTCTTGAAGGTTGAGTAATACTCTCTATTAAGTCTTTTCTTGAAATTTGATTGTAAACTTCATTATCGTTTTTAAAAATGGAATTATCGCAGTAGGCAGGGATTATAAAATTACTGAATTGGGTCGTTGAAGGCATATTTGTAGCGACAAAGTAATTTTGAGAACTCGCTATTTCTTGGCTAATTGATTTAGTTAACTCCATTTTTGGATTATTGTCAATATCTGAAAACATAGGTAAAGTAGTTATTTAATAATAGCTTTAGTTTTATCAGTTATTACTGATGAAAATATTTTGTGCAACTCTAAATGCCCAAACTGTAAAATGGCATCTATTTTCTGTAATTCAGAGGACTTGATATTTGTTTCTATACTTATAAAACTTAAATCTAGAACTACGTTTACTTTTTCTTGTTGCAGATTTGTATTAATGCGTATAACAGCAAAAGTTTTTTCCCGCTCTAATGGAAATTCAAGATTGATATTTGTGTTCGCATTTTTGATTGTAGCAGGTTGATTTGTGAATACATTAAAATAATCAGACAAACTAAAATTTAATAATGGAAAGTCAAACACATTAATTGCTCTTAAATCAATTCTCTCAATATGTGAATCACTTGATAAAACATTGAACTTTGAAAATGCACTATCAATATCTACCTTGAAATTTTCCCAAGTTTGGTAATTTTTTATTTGATGTATTGATAAGTTGTTATGGTGTAGTTGAATAATTTTATCCTGTGACGTATTAGAAAACTTCATAGCGTTAGACATTGAAGGACTAACATTTTGCTGATTGCTTGCAATGACAAAACTAACACCTTGAATGTTTTCTTTTTTTGAGTAAACTTGTTCTGGTTTAAGTAAATCCCAATACTGACCAAAAATAGTATTATCCTGCACTGGCTTAAAAGTGAACTGGCACATAGCCTCAACAATCTTGTTGTTATCGAATAAAACTTTATTCATTTTGCTGGGCAAAAGTATGATTTTTTATTTTTATTTCTTTTATAACGCAACCTAGAGAATCATACGGCTGTAAATTAACAACTCGAAATGATACTAATGCAATTATTAAACGAATTTTTTACAAAAAAGTTGTTAATTAAACTTGAAGCTATTTGGTCTCTTCTGTTATACTGAAAGATATAACACTTCAATTTTGCACTAGCTTGAGGATTTTTTTTGCACTAGCAATGCCTTTCAGCACAGCTTCCGAATTACCACCTGAACAATCATAACCAACATTGATGCTGCCCGCTAAAGCTATAATCATTTTGTTTCTAACCACTGCTGTTTGTTCGGTTAATCTTTTTATTTTTTGGGCAAAGGGGTGTATGATTAGTAACCTACCTTGTCGTAGTGGTTGTTTAAATTCTATTTCGACTTTTGGTTTTAAGCTCCTAGTTAATGTATGTATAGTTGGTTTAGTAACTTTAAATTTCTATTCCGTTATGGTATTTTATATATCCTTTCACCTTCTTCATCGTATCTGTACTTACTTATTTCACCTGCTATAATTAGTTCTATTGCTTGTTGGATTATTGGTAAAGGAACTGAAAACCATTCTCTTGGTGTGTGCCTTACTCTTTTTAGGTCGTAGATGTCTATTGATAAACAGACTTTGCCAAAGAAACTATGTACGATGTTTTCAAACTTTTGTGGGTTTAGATTATAGCATTTATAGGTTTCTACAATTGCTACATCTGACATTAAATAGGTTGGCTCTAATGTTGCATTTTTAATACGCTCTTCTACTGGTGTAGTTGAAAAACCAATTTTAAATAAATTTGGTACTGCTTTGATTTGAGCTTCTGTTGACTTACTTTTTAAAATATAGATGTAACCAGATTCTAAATCCTCTGAATTAATGGGGTTAACTATTAAATTGGTGTTGTTTAATAAGTCTGTAACTGATTGGCCATTTTTGTATAGTGCTTTGCCTAATGAACGTAGTAACAGATTAGATTCTGTACCATTCTCAAAAATACATCTGATTCTACCATCTAATTTGCTGTGCTTATCTTTTGAAATTTCGTAGGTCTCACTAACGTAAGCTAATATACCATCTACCACAAAATATGAGCCTTGTTTTATATCATCTTCACTGAACTTTATAAACCTTCTATTGCCTTCTTTTAAATCTATTTGACATTGTTTGAATAGTGGCTCGAATTTGCTAAAATCTTTACATGGTTTGCGACGTGCTACAAAATCTGCTTGCTCTCTTTCTTCGGGGGGCTTTACGTTTGTTAATGTAAAAATTGAATGTTCATCGCTTAACAAACCTAAACTATCATCGGAAAATATATCGTCTATAGAGTTGTATTCTTTTGGGGGTATTTCTGACACGGGTGGGTTTGCTATGTCTAGTAACCCATAATCATCATACTGCTTTAGATAATTTTTTTTTGCTTGGTTATCTCGTAGGCCTTTTAACACGTAATACAATTGACTTTCTTGAATATCCTTGCCTTGCTTTGGCTCTCGATTATATTCTTCATAAAAATTAGTAATTTCTTGAAATGACGCAACTAACCTATCATCTGCATTACGCTGTACAGGTTTAGGTTTTAATGTAAGTAAGCCTAGAGTATCGTTATCGAAAATATTTTTAAGAATTTGCTCTTTGGTCATTTTCGGCTTTACGTTTTTGTGCTTTTAAATAAATGATTGCTTGTGCCATTCTTTTTTCTTCACCATCGGTAGCATTAATATTTGGTTGCCTATTATTGGCTTTTACAAATGCTTGTATTTTAGGCCATAAAAAAGTAGCTTCCTCAAAGTCCATTTTAATGCGTGTTTCTTCTATACCCTCTTGAATTGCTTTTAATACACTTGCTGTTACTGACTTTGATAGAATTTCGTAGGCTTTTTGAAAGGGGTTTATACTGTCTATTAAATCTATACTTAACTCTTTAATATTTATGAACCTATCTGCTAGTTGAATAAATTGTTTGCCACCCTCTTCTTTAAACACGGCATTACGTAATAGCCCATCTGCAACAACTTGTTGCCTTACTTCCTCTACCTCTATATCTGTTAAATCTGGATAAGTTTGGCGAATGATTTTTGGAATTAAATGGGTAGTAATGTATTGAGGGTCAATACCACCTGGTACTGATTTTTTGATAGTATCGTCTTGTAAAATTTTAGCTTTTAAATCGTTAATGTCATTAGTAATAATGTTTTGTACTTTTTTGGTGCTTGGTTGCTTAAAGCCTTTTATAAACAATGTACCTGCTTCGGGTTTTTCATCTTCAAAAGTTTTGGTTTTAAATTTAAAGTTTGGTGCAAGTACTTGCTCCATTAATAATGATGCTGTAATAGCTTTTAGCATATCGTTAGTGGCTTCTGCAACTGTACCTTGGCTTGCCTCTGGCTGTGCTATAAGGTTGGTAAATTGGGCTTTAGATTTGTTGTTACTATCTCTTGTACACCTACCAATAATTTGTATAATTTCAGTTAATGAGCCACGATAACCAACGGTTAAAGTATGCTCGCAATATGGCCAATCGAAACCTTCTTTGGCTGTATTTAATGCAATGATTAAGTCTATATCATCAACCGACTTCATTTGCCTTAAATACTCTTGAATTTTATTGCGTTGGTTAGTGTCATCTTCAACCAAATCGGCTATTTTAATAATTTTACCATCACTATGCCTTTTAACATAAATAACGCCTGTGGTGCTATCTGTATAATCTACATCGCCAATGCTATCTATTATTTGACCCACCTCAATACTTTTTTCGCCAGTGGAAGCTCTTGAATTTACATTAGGTATGTGTAAGATTGTTTTTTTATCGGTATCTAACAAACTACCAATAGCAGTAAAGTATCTGCCTTGGTAAAAATGGTAACCAATACCTAAAGATTTTAGGTAGGTATAACCATTTAATTGGTCGTAGTAATTGTATGTAACTTTCTCAAATTTTTCCTCTTCACTTGGGGTTAAAATGGGTACGCTATCACCACGAAAATAAGAACCTGTCATGGCTACAATATGTGCATTTGTATTTGCCATTACCGCTTTTAACAAAGCCCCTAAACGACTACCAGCATCGGCAGATACATGGTGAAATTCATCTATTGCAATTAAGGTATCGTTTAACTGGTCGGTTCGTATTTCCTCGAATGCGAAACGCAGTGTTGCATGTGTACATACCAATACTTTTTCTGAACTATCTAAAAATTGCTTGAAGGTATTTATTTTACCATTATTTGCATCGGTGCCACTGGTGCAGAGGTTATACTTATCGTGAATTTGCCAATTAGCAAAAAAGCCATCGTTTACTAAGTTGGTACTTGCAAATGAACTGCCAATGGTTTTTTCGGGTACAGCAACAATTACTTTTTTTATGCCTTGATTGGCTAATTTATCTAAAGCGATATACATTAAAGCCCTAGACTTACCCGAAGCAGGTGGGGCTTTTAGTAGCAAGTATTGGGCATTACGGCTCTCGTAGGCTTTTGCTTGCATTTCTCTCATACCCATTTGGTTGGTGTGGGTACTTTTGCCGGTTTGGTTGTAGGTAACTTCTATAAGATTGGGCATACATTTATTTTAAACACTTTACTATTATTTACACTAAAAGATGAAAATATCTTCATCTTGTTCATCAATTGCGATTGCATGTATAATTTTTAGTTTCAATTCCTCATCAAAATCTATTTCGTATAAGATTGAATTAATAATTTCAAATAATAACTCTTTTTCAATTTTATTATCTGCAACATGAACTGCAATATTTTCCATTTCCTGTATAAAATAACTTACTTTAAAATCGAAGCCATTTAATTCTAACAAGTAAGCACTTAAAGCTATTGATGTTCTTTTGTTACCATCATTAAATGCATGATTTTTATTTATTGAATAAAATAAGTGACAAAGTTTGTCCTCAATATTAGGATAGTAGAAATCGTTTTGAATATGTTCTAAAACACTATCAATTAAACCAATATTTTTTACCCCTTTTAAACCTCCGCTAATTTCAATTATAAAATCGTGTTCTTTTATGGCTCGCTCTGTATTAAAGTAAACTATCATTTTATTAGCGGTTTTTTAGGCGTTTAAAAACATCTACATTTTCTTGTAACCTTTCCTCTAATGTTTGGCTTTTATCGCCTAGAAACTTATCAAAATCTTCTGAACTAACAGCACTTACATAATCTTTCAATTTTTCGTGTAATGCATCTCTAAATGCCATATCTCTACTTGCCATTAGGCTTCTTGCTTTTTCTCTTAATGGGTCGTAAATTTTATTTGTAAGCTGTTCAAATTCAGAAAATAAATCAACTGCCTCTGATAATGAGAAGCAGCGGCCTTTTATTACAAATTTATTTTTCAAGTAATCTCCAAAACCATTTTCATAACTTGCTATAAGGTCTAACACCTCAGAGTACATTGTTGCCCTAACACTTTCTTTTGCTTTTAGGTCTAGTACCTTTCTGTATTCTTTTGCATTTTCTTTAAAAATACTTTTATAAATTCTATCAGTAAGCTGGCTGTATTTGAATTTGCTTGAAACGATATATTCATCAATAGCATTAGTAAATTCGTTTCTATAATTAATTTCCCTAATTGCCGATGGAACAAATTCTTCTTCTCGTTGATTAATAAACTTTGTATTGCCCCCTAATTTTTTATTGAGTACATCTATAACAATATTTAGCATAAAAGCTCTAATTTCTTTTGCTTTATCAGATGCTTGTAATAGCATACCTACATTTAAAAATGCTTTGAAAGTAAAAACACTTACCTTATTTGAATTGGCTCCAACTATCTCATTATCGTCATCTTGTGTTAACAGAGGGACATTGATGTCCCTCTGTTGCGAAAGCAGGTCTTTAAATTGTTTTAATTTTTTACCTATAAATAACTCATAACCACTTAATTTAAGTTCTTCTGAGTGTTCTTCTAATAAACGTTTGACAGTTCTTGTATCTACATCGTAAAACTTTGCTACTTGGCTTAATGTAAAACGGTATCTTTTTTCAAATAAAATACCTACAAAACCAAGCTGACCATACATTTCTTTTATGGCAGTATTATTGTTTAGTACGTTTTTACGGTCTATATGAGATGATGTTAAATCTTTCATTTCTTTTTAGCTTTTTTAGTTTTGGGTGCTGCTGCAAACAAACTGCCTTTGTTTTTTTCTTCCTCTATCATTTGCTCGTAAAGCTTAAATAGATAGGCTAAACGTTCTTCATCGGTTTCAAAGGGTTTGCTACGGTAGCATTGTTCTATTGCCAAATCGTTAGCCTTATGTGCTTCTCTTAAACCATCTGGCATTTTTTCTGGGTCGTACAGCTCTGCTAAAGTTTTATCGGTATGTAAGGCACGTTGCTGTAAAATATTATGTGTGTGCTGTTCTAATATTTGCTTTTGGGCTTCTGAAATTGGTGGGAATGGAAATGTGTTATAAACAACATTCTTCGAGTATTGTAATCGTGTTTCTAACTTGCCACCAATATTTTTTAACCATAGCATATGCAAATGCGAATTTATAATCGAAAAAAACTCTAACCTATCGGTCACAACTGTAAAAAAGGAATCAGTCACTTTATTTTCCCCACTAAGAAAATCTGATGGAATATACATTCTGTTTTCAGATGAGACTCTTGGGATTATGATACAATTCTTATTTGGTGGCTGGGTAATTTGTGCAAAAAGATGAGGGATTTCAGCTAATTGAGGCCTTGATGACGACAATCTAATTATTCTTACTTCTTTAACTATTTGAGAAATGATTTTCAAAGAATTTAATTCTTCCTTTGTTATATTTTCTAACCAGAGACACCATCTTTCTCTTCCATTTAAATATTCTTGTACGTTAATAAGTTTCTTGAACCACTTTTTTGCATTTGGTTCTTCTTTAATTATCTCATCTTTCTCTTTTGTTGAAAATAAAAATTTACCACCATCAGCTGGCATATTTCCAAAATTCATAGTTGGCAAATCAGATAAAGGAACTGTCCTTGAGTATATATATAAATTAGATGGACCCGGAATTAAATAGGCATTTATATTCTGCACGGTTTTTTTGAAACCGTTGGTATAAATAAGTTTTGAATTATTCGATGATTTGTTAGACAACCCAATAATTATAACAGAAACACCAGCATTATCTTTCGCATTATTTTGCCATTTAAATGATGTGTATGCAAAATTTATTTCTACTTCGAGACTAAAAATAATTGGCCAAAGTAATGAGACTTGTTCGCCCTGACAAACAGAATTGGTAGATACAATTGCGAATCTCGAATTATTATTTTTTATATACAAAGCCCCTTTGTAAAACCAAATAGCTATGTAGTCTAAATCTTTGTATTTCGGAAATTTTTTTAACGCATCGTCTAAGTCTTTCTTTTGACTTTTATCCTGCTTCCGTGAACCTTGATATGGCGGATTACCCAAAATAAAAACCTCGCCTACTTTTGGTTTAGGGCAAACAGTTTCCCAATCTAATCTAGTGGCATTGCCTTGTTTAATAATACCTGCATCACGCAAAGGCAAACTAGGGTTTGATGTGCCAATAAGTTCATTGAACTGTACATTCATTTGGTGCTGTGCCAGCCATAAGGATAGTTTGGCTACTTCGTGGGCAAAATCATCTAACTCAATACCGTAAAAATGGTTTAACTCAATACAAGAAAACATTGCCATTTGAAAGCTTTGGGGCTTCGCATCGGCTAGTGATAATTGAGGTTTAGAAAATAGTTGCTGTTGCTTTTCTTCAAAACCTGTAAAGTTGTTTAAACTTAAATTTTTAAGTTGTAGTAGTATTTTAATTTCTAAAGCTCGTAGCTCTTTATAGGCAATAATTAAGAAGTTGCCACTACCACAAGCGGGGTCGAAAATGCGAATATTGGCAATGCGATTTAGTAATTTATTTAGGCCTGTAACACTATGCTTTGCAGCTTCAAACTCATCATACAACTCATCTAAAAACAAAGGTTTTATTACCTTCATAATGTTTGGTACACTGGTATAATGCATACCTAAATTGCCTCGCTGGTCTGGCGTAACAACCGCCTGTATCATGCTGCCAAAAATATCTGGGTTAATGGCTGCCCAATTTTGCTCGCCACTTTCTATAATTGCTTTACGGCTTTTAAAAGTGAAGGTTGGTAATGGAATTTCATCTTTAAACAAGCCCCCATTTACATAAGGAAATGCCTTTAAATAAGTAGGGGTGTTTGCTGTACGATGTTCTGTATTTAATACATTAAAAAGGGATTGTAAATAACTATCTAAGTCGCTACCATCTTGCTGTGTATGATTGCTGATAGAACTGGTAAATAAGTTTTTGGTAAAAATATCTGTGTCCTCAGCAAAAAAACAAAATAGTAAACGAGATAAAAATATATTGAGGTGGTGTACCTGTAAAGCCGTATCGGTAGGGTTTGATTTTTTTATTTCATCAAACAACTTAGCCATTTGAACGGCTGCTTTTACATCTGCATCATTTTCCTGGGCAGTTATATATTTTTCCATACCTGCCAATGGTAAAAAAAATGCTACATGCTCTGCTATATTGGTTAATGTGGTTTCAATTTGTTCAAATGTTTTGGTATCGTAGGCAACTAGAGTTGTTTTATCGGTAGCTATTACAAAACGAACTTGGTGTTTGGCTATTCTTACATCTTTTACAATTAATGGCAGTATCGATTGTAGCTCATGCGTAAATACTTCTTTGAAAAAAACTTTCTTCTTCCAAATTAGCTCATCTGCATTTTTAGAGAGATTTAATGACCCATTTTTTAAGCGTGTAATGGCCGATTTTGGGGCATTGTAGGCAGCAAGAAAGTCGTAAATGAATGTATTGGCATCAAGATTTTGAACTAAGGAAGTAATATTGTTTTCAATCTGTGATAAGGTCATTAATAGTTGATTTACTAGACATTAAAATACATAGCGAGAGCCATCAACTTAAAACAGACTTACTAAACAGATAAATGGCTTATGATGTAATGTAAGCAGTTACTAAGCTAACGAGTCTCACAAATATTAAACAAAAACATGAAAGTGTAATAATGAGCTTTGCAAAGATTGCAAAGTTTGCAAGGTTAGGTTATTTGAACTTTTCAAAAGTGCCATAGATAGGCTGATGCAGCCACTTGCAAGCCATTAGCTTTTTTAGGTAAGTATCTGCAGTACGGCTTTTAATGTTGAGCTGTTGGTCTGCTATTTGAATAGCCACTTTACGCTTAAAAGATGGTGGTAGTAAATTGTATAGCTTACCAATATTTTTATCTGCAAGGGTAGCCGTTTTAGGTAATTCGCCAAACATAAATACTGCATGATCTTGGTACACTTGTACCATCTGCAAGGCTAGGTTAAAATCGTCATCAGTGCAATGAAAATCAATTGTGCTTTCTGCGTTATCGAAATAGCGTAATGCGGTAATAATCATAGCTATACGAAAGAGGATAAGCCCTAAACGTTTTGAAGTACTTGCCATATCTTCACTAACGAATGTTGAGAGGTAGTTTAAACAGGTTTCGCCGTAGTTATTTAAAGCATCCCATTGGGGTTGTGAAAGATGAAAATTGATTGTTTTATGGGTTTGTAAAAACTGAACAAAAAGTAAAACCATTTCTGATATGTTACTGTAATGCTGGGAAAGATTAACATTGTTAATAGTGGCGCTAGCATTGACCCATTTGGTTTCGGATTTGAAAATGTAGAATATAAAACGGCTAAACAAACCATCTTCTGCTGACTTAATTAAACCTTCTACCTGACCAGGTGTACCTGCCAAAACCACTGATAAACGAGGGCTTTTTAATTCGATCCATTCTTTGTTGGTTTTACGGCTGTATGATACAGTTTCGTGGTGATATGCTTTGCGTAAAAGGTCGGAATAACTGCCCCAATCTTGTTTTAGCACGTTGCCCATAGTATCGGCTTCTGTTTCGCAAAAAATGCCCTGTTCGTCGCCTTCTTTCAAGTGTTGAATGATTCTTGCACTGCTATTGTTAGCAGGTATGAATAAGACCTTAAAAGGTGGCTCTTTGGGTGGTTGTAAATCTTTTAGGTTTATTGTACCTTTTTGAACTGTTCTTTTGTATTCTGCCATTGCCATTTTGAATATGTCAGCTGCTTTTTGACTTTCGTTAACGAGTATATCGTGGTATTTATCGCCTAACTGCTTGGCATGTGTGATAGCACCTTTGCCACTTGCTGCTGGTGCAATAACAAACACAAATAAATTGCTGTAATGCACTTTGCCACGATATAAGCCTACCACATTAGGCATACAACCACTAAGGATAGCTAAACCTGCGGTGATAGTAATATCTTTTTCGCGGCGGTCTTGTAATACTTCTGCACCGGTTTTAAGAATTGACGGTAATTGAGAATAGCAATTTTCGGGCAAGTAAGGCATGTTCATTAATTGCTCGTCCTTAGTAAGTGGTTCATGCTCATAAGAGGTTGCAAGGTTTGCAAACTTTGCAAACTCTTGTGTATTGTTTTTATAAGCACTTTCTATTGATTGCTTTATTTCTTTAGGTTCTAAATCGTAGGTATTAAGCATATAACATTCTGCAAAGCCTTGTGGCATACCTACCCTATTGCAGTTACATGCTAGTAGATGGATAAAATTGTTACGATTACCATTAATATACACACTTTTATTTTCAGTACGAATTACACATTCATTAAATGCTGCATTCCAAGTATCATCTATATTAGGCTGTGCTATTTGATCATCTTGTATTTCTTTAGGTTTTATCGGCTCACTTACAATACTATTTATTATTACTTGAAAAGGCGTAGCGTTGATATTACGATAGCAATTAGGGTCGTAAGACATAAAACAAAGGCGTGAAACATCTTTGCCCGATGGGTCTATAATTATTTGTAATTCTTCTGCATAGTATGCTGCTACTTGTGCAAATGCAATTTCATGGTGATCGCCAGTACTGCTGACCGCCACAATTATTTTTACCCCATTGCCACTTGGGCTAATAAATGCTGCAAATGTGTGTGGTACAGTGACTACGATTTTAAATAACAGAGCTATTTGCTGTTCGGTAATATTATCAATATCTAACACTACATTACCGCTGTACACGGTGAGCAAATCAGCCTTACGACCATTTAAAAAAGTGCCTGAGGGTGTGAAGGCTAGTAATTTCTTTTTTAGGGCACTGGCTGCTTCTATATTGCCATTGGCAATAAGGTTACGAATTTCTTGTACCTGTTGCTGATATTTTCCATCTTTTATTTCTTTGGTAATAATAATTAGAGATTTTTCTTCGACTCTCTGAACGAAGTTCTTAAATATTGTTGCGGTCATTTTGGTGATTAAAAAATTAAAAAATCCACTGCGTAGTGTTTAGGGGTTTACTTTTTAAAAGCCTTATTGTAATGCTTGTTTAGCAATACTTCAACATCGGACAGGCGATAGTAAATTTTGTTACCTACTTGCGAGAAGGATATAACGCCACTATCACGGTAATGCTGTGCTGTACGCTTTGAAATTTTAAGCAATTGCATTAGCTCTTGATTGTCGAGCCATTTTTCTTTGGGCTCTTTCTCTTTGGCATCTAAACGCTTGTGGACTGCTTCAATTTTCGCTACTATTTGATTGAAGGCTTCTGACTGGATTGTTACTACTTCCATTTTGAAAATTTTTAAGTGTTATTGAATGTTTAACGCTGTAAAAATGAACAAGGAAGTGCAGCCAAATAGGTTGTAGGGGATTGTACAACCCTAACTAAAAGTGAATACTGTAAAGGGTTACAGCTATTTTATTTATTTTATAATTTGCGTGCTTGTTCTAACATTTTCTTGAGTTTATCTACCCAAAAGTTAGCTGTATCTTTATCAACATTACTATATAAATTGTTTAACTTGGCAACAGTTGGACCACTATCTTCCTTGCCTTTTGTCGTAAAACTTGCCTCAATAAATTCGTAGACTTGTTTTTTAGTTTTGGTATCGAAAATTGGGGGATTAATATCCATTAGCATCTTGAATAGATATGCTAACTGGGGAACCGAAAGATTGGTTTTAAGTTTTTGTGTTACCAGTTGAGTAATTGGTTCTAGTTGATTGCTTTTAACATTTGTATTCAATAAACCTCTAAGATAAGCGTTAAAAACCTTTGATATTAGAGCCATATACTTATTAAATACTTGCGAATATGCTTCAAAGTAGACCTTAAAAAAATCAGTATGAAATTTGTCTATTTCACTAGTAGGTTCATTAGGTGCATGTATTTCCTTCCAAAACTTTTCTAAAAGTACTGACTGACGCAGCTCTGGCTTGTATGTATTATTCTGTAAAATTGAATTATTTAAGTAGCGGTTTAACTCAAAAGAATTTAATTTTTCAATTTTTTTATAAAACTCAGTTTCTAATTCATTGTACATGGTTGTATTAATATAATTGCAAATGCTATTATAAGACCCATCGAACGCAAAATCATCCTCGTTTGTATGGAAACGTGATTGTAGTTGATTATGGGCAGTATCAATTAACTTTTGTTCTACCTCATCAAACCAAAATAAGCTCTTATTCATAATAATTATATTATATATTTATTTATTGAATAAATCCATTGCCTTATCCATTTCAGAATTTACAACTTTGGCATATATCATTGTTTCTCTAATATTAGCATGACCTAGTATTTTAGAAACTATTTCAATAGGTACACCAAAACGTAATGCTCTTGTAGCCCAAGTATGCCGACTAATATGGAAACTTATTGATTTTTCAACCTTTGCCCTCTGCATAATGAATTTTAGATTTTTGTTTATTAGTGCTGTGGCAGAATTTATGGCATTATCAAAAAGCCTTGCATTTTTTTCATCTAGACCATTTTCTAATACTGGAAAAATATAATTATCTGCTACTACCTTTTTTTCTTTTAAGGAATTAATTATTTGCAGCCCAACATCAGGTATTTTTAAACGCAATTGTTCCTTAGTTTTTTTAATGCTAATTAAGATATAATCACCATCTAAATGCCCCCACTTTAATTTCAAAACATCAGATACCCTTAAACCGCCAACATAGCAAGAAAAAACGAACATATTCCTGTGACATTGAATTAACGAGCCTTCTTTCATTACCAGATTTTCAATAAGCTTTAATTCATCTTCGGTAAGATAGGTTCTTGACGTTTTTTCTAACTTAATTTTATATTTATTGAATGGACTAATTTGTAGTTCTACTAAATCTCTCTTTATAGCTTCATTGAAAATACGACGTATAAATTTTAAGTCTTTGTGAACTGTATTGGTTTTGTTTTGCAATACAAGCCTAAGATGCTTTTCGTACTTTGTTAAAAAATCAACATCTATATCTTGAAAGAATAGATTTTTGCTTTTGTGAAAAGTTTCAAGTTTTTTGATAATCGATTGGCATTTATCGTGTGTACCAACTTTACCTTCACTTTCGTAAGTATCAAGTACATCTTCTGCTATTGAAAAAAAGTTAGTAGGCTTATTGCCATAAACTTTGTTACGTAGTTGCCTGGTAGTAAAGGACTTTGTGAAAGTTTCTTTTTCTATAACCTCACCTTGCAACTCGGCAAATTTTGTAGTTAGAAGTAGATTTAGTCTGGCACTATTTTGCTGTTTTGATTTAATCTTCATTTTATCAGCATCCCAGTTTTCTTCTGGTAACATGATACCTGACGAGATATAGCAAACTTTTCTATCTTTGATAATGCGAAAATGTATTGGTGCTTCACCCCTTTTATTGAGCTTGTCTTTTCTATAAACTATTGCTACGCTTGACATACAAGAGATTTATTGTTTACTATAAAGTTAAGCAAAATAATGCAAAAAGGGGTAAACAATGGGGTAAACATTTACTACATTTCAATGCTTTTATACACATTTAAATGCCCTGATAAAAATCTAAAAACCTTGTAAATAGGGCATTATAGCGTAAATCGAGGTTTAATAAAGTGAAGTATTTAATCCTAACGCGGTCACAGATTAAAAGTATAAAGCCTTGTAAATCAATTGATTACAAGGCTTTTTTATTTTCGGGGTAACCAGATTATAATAACCTAGGTGCGCTAGTGCACATTGCCTCATAACTACATTTTAATTTGTATCTTAACATGCTATAAAACAACCTCTTATAAATTTAAAATACTAGTACTTAATTATTTTACTAATTGAATTTGATGCGATTAGCAGTTGGGCTTACAAATCTTTGATATTATCCCAATTAGACGTGGGCAATTTTTTTGACAGTGCTAATATAAACTAATGGTATATCAATTCTTCAGTGACTTATAAGATAGAAATTATACCTCTTTATCGTTACTATATAAAATAATTAAACACACTTGTAGTAAACTGTTTAAATGAGTCAAAAAAGTTAAATAAAAGTTACTACGCAAAAACAGTATTGCTTATATTCACATAGCCAATGTATCTGTTTAGTTAACCATGCCTTTTATATCAAGTATTTGCTTCAATTTGTTAACCCTATAACAAAAGCCAGTATGATTGCCACCAATTACTATGACAAACTATTTAAGGTAATGCCATTGCCAAGTGTATTATTAGCGGTAGATGCACCAAAGTACACCATCATAAACGTAAATGAGGCTTTTTTAAAAACTACCAATAGCACCGAAATAGATGTTATTGGAAAAGGTATTTTTGAGGCTTTTCCTAATAATCCTATTAATTCAAATGCAGATGGAATAAAGGTATTAACCGATGCACTTGTTGCAACTTTGCAAACCTTGCAGCCGCAAAAGAATTTTTGTCAGCAATATTATATACCTATACGTGGTACAAATAATTTTGAAGAACGCTATTTTGATTGTGAAACAGTTCCAATTTTAAATAACGATGGCAGTGCAGATTTTTTACTACACACTACTGTAGATATTACTGAAAAAATATTACAACAAAAAGCATTTAACACACTACAACATAAAAATAATTTTATACAAAATGTGCTAGAAAATTTACCAATTGGTATTGCTGTAAATAAAATTAGTGATGGTAGTGCCACTATGGTAAACAATCAGTTTTCCAACATATATGGATGGGATACCGATGATTTTAAAGACGTACCTACTTTTTTTGAAAAAGTATATCCAGACCCTGCTTACCGTAACGAAATGGTCACACGTATAATTTCGGATATACAAAGTGGTGTGCCAGAACGAATGAATTGGAGCGGTATTACCATTACCACCAAAACTGGTGAACAACGCATTATAAATGCTAAAAATATTCCACTATTTGAGGAGGATTTAATGATTTCTACCGTAGCAGATGTTACGCATATTACCAAACAGCACCAAGAAAATAATCGCATTAAAATAAATCAAGATGCACTTATAAATGGTACTAAAGATTTGATATGGTCTATTGATACTAATTTTTGCCTAATTACTACCAATGAAGCCTACCAACAAATAATTGAATCAGTTACACAAATTACACCAAAAGAAGGTGATTCTGTATTTGTAAAGGCCTATGGAGATGCACTAAATAGCAAATGGAAAGACTATTATAATAAGGGTTTAAGCGGCCAATATTTTACAATTAAAGAGCAATTTTACAATGCTGTAAGCAACAGAAATGAGTACCAACTTATTTCATTTTACCCAATGCGTACCGAGACTGGACAAATATTTGGTGTAGCCTGCAACTCTAAAGATATTACAGATGATTTAGAGTTACAAAAAGCACTAGAACTTACAAAAAATGAGCTTAGTAACATATTAGACGCATCGCAAGATGTGATTTGTACAGTTGATGAAAATGGCAATTATTTACAAGTAAATGCTGCTGCCTATACTATTTGGGGCTATAAACCAGAAGAAATGATTGGTAAAAATATTACCGATTTTATTTACAAAGAAGATATAGAAAATACCCTAAATAGTGTAGCCAAAATAATGATGGGTACAAAAGCAATGCATTTTGAAAACCGATACATGCACAAAAATGGTTCTTTAGTATGGTTGGAATGGAGTGCTACTTGGGATGAAAAAAATAAAGTAAGGTATGGTATTGCAAGAGATATTAGAGAAAAGAAAAAGCAGGAAGCTGCATTAATAGAATCGGAGAAAAGATACAAATCTCTGTTTGAGAACAATCCCTCACCCATGTTTATATGGGACTTTGAAACCCTACAAATAATTGATTGCAACGAAGAAACTTTACAGAAATATGGCTACACCAAAGAAGAATTTTTACAGCTTACCATAAAAGATATTAGACCAGCAGAAGACATTGCATTAATAGAGAGTGCAACAATATCTGAAGAAGCTTATGGTAGCGTTCATAAACAAATATGGCGGCACAAAAAAAAGAATGGCGACTTACTATTTATGGATATTAGTGCCCACTTAATTGATTATAATGGTAGGCGAGCATCGTTATTGGTATTAATTGATGTTACTGAAAAATTAATGGTTGAAAAACAAGTAAAAAATAGCGAAAGTAAATACCGCTCACTAGTAGAAAGTAGTTTAGATGCCATTTTACTAACTGTAAAAAATGGAGGTGTAATTTCTGCCAATACTGCGGCTTGCGGCTTGTTTCAAATGACAGAGGAAGAGATTTGCAATGCCGGTAGAGAGGGCTTGGTAGATATGACAGACCCACGATTACCAATACTATTAAAAGAACGTGAACTAACAGGTAAAGCTAGTGGCGAACTTACGTTTAAAAGAAAAGATGGTACTACTTTTCCTGGCGAAATAGCATCGGTACTATTTAAAGATATTAATGGCGAAGAAAGATCGTCTATGACTATTAGAGATTTTACAGAAATAAAAGAAGCAGAAAAAGCCCTTAAAGAATCTGAAGAAACGTATAAAATTTTATTTGCAAAAAGTCCATTACCTAAATGGATTTATGAGATAGACGGCTTTAATATATTAGAGGTAAACGATGCTGCTATACAGCACTATGGCTATACAAGAGAAGAATTTTTAGGTAAAACAATTAGTGATTTACGCCCAGAAAGCGACATACCGCATCTTCTGGAAGTACGAAAAAATATTAAAAGCCGTGAAGGCATTTTACGATTTGGCGTATTCAACCATTTAAAAAAAGATGGCACACTAATACAAGTAGAAGTATCAGGCAACAAGTTTAACTACCAAAACAAAGATTGTATGATGGTAGTTTGTGTAGATATTACAGCTAAACAACATGCCTTACATCAATTACAACAAAGTAACCAACGCTTTAGCTATGCCACAAAAGCCACATCAGATGCTATATGGGATTGGGATTTACAAACAAATACACTTTACTGGGCCACAGGTTTTAAAACTATTTTTGGATACGATATACAGGAAATAAATGCCACAATTGATTATTGGGCAAAATACATTCACCAGGATGATACAGACAGGCTTTTAAACAGCATTACAACATTGTTAAATGGCAACGATACCAACTGGGAAGAGGAATTTAGATACCTTAAAGCCGATAATACACATGCTTTTGTAATTAATAGAGGTTTTGTAATTAGAAATAAGCAAGGCAAAGCTGTACGCATGGTAGGTGCCATGAGAGATATATCTAAACGTAAAAAAGAAGAACAACACCGTAAACTACTAGAATCTGTAATTACCAATACAACAGATGCTATATTAATTACA
>JAYVNQ010000050.1:0-2207 GCA_043758365.1 Chitinophagales bacterium | reverse complement strand
TTCATAGTCGTTTACTATGTCTAGCTGCGCTTTTACCTTATTTACAAGCGTTGTAATGTCTTGTGCAGAAGCTGTACTTTGGAGGGTAATTACTAAGATAATTGAGAATAAAAATTTCATGATTTATGATTTTGGTATTTATGATTTTTTATGATTGAAATGATTTAATGATTGCTAGCAAGATGAATAAAGAGTCTAACCGTACTAAAGTCTGCCTCTGGCGGAACGATGTTAAATTGAAAAACAAAGGCTTGAAAACAAAACTTTTAGCTTAAAATATCTTTCTTTTTAAAAATTAAAATTGCTGCTGTTACAAACCCCACGATGTGTACAAGCAGTACCAATATTGAATTAATAATTTTTTCTGGCTTAAGAATTGAGCCAATAATAGACTCGTTATTTTCGGTTACTTTCATATCAAAAAACTCTTTCCAGTCGTTCATATGTGTAGTAAATAAAAATGGTTTGATGGCGTTGAAAACAGGGATGTTTAAAGTGCTAAGAATGGTAAAAAATATAATCACACTCATGGTTGCAACTATTGGGCCTATTGAATTTTCAGCAAAAACAGATAATAAAAATCCGAGTGCTGCCACAGTTAACATAGCTACTGCTGCAAAGCCAAATGCGCCAATATATCGCCAAAAAACATCATTGTTTTTTAATAGCACTACGTAACTACTTTTCATTAAAAACAAATCATCGGTGCCAAAAATTAACATGCTACCAAACAAGGCTAAAATAGCCAACCAAACCAACAGCATCATGGTGTAAACTGCTGCTGCTGCAAACTTTGCCAACATAAATTGTGTGCGACCAATTGGCTTGGTAAGCATAATGCGTAGTGTACCCATATTGGCTTCTCCACTTATCATATCGGCAGCAATTAAGGCTATTAATAATGGCACATGCACTAATAATAATTGTAACATGATGTAGCAAACCAAGTAGCCATTTAATATATTACCATCAATGGTTAACGATGATGATAGGTCTCTCATCATAAAATCTGCATAGGTTTTGCCATCTAGCTTTAACCCTAACTGAATAATGGTAATTAATGCTGTAATAGCTGCAAATGCAATGTAGGTACGTGGCCTACGAAAAATTTTATATAACTCAATTTGTATAAGCTTGTACATGTTGGTTGGTGCTGGTAATTTGTAAAAAATAATCTTCTAAACTGTGTCGTGGCTGCAAGGCAATAACTTGAATGTTCATTGCCACCAAATCTCTGTGCAATTGTGGAATAGCTTGTTTATCTAACTTCAAAAAAACGTTGCTATTACGCTGTGGTTGTATATTTTGTTGCCATGCACTTTGCTGTAAATGTGCTAAAGCTGCATCGTTATTGGTTGTTTCAATTTCCACAATGGTTTGTGATGGATCGAACAGTTCGTTAGCATTGCCTTCAATTAGTTTTTTCCCCTTATCAATAATTAAAACACGGGTTGCTACTTGCTCAATTTCGTTTAGTAAATGAGATGAAACAACTATTGTCTTTTTCATCTCACGGCTCAGGTGCAAAATCAAATTTCTAATGTCAGCAATGCCTTGTGGGTCAAGACCATTAGTTGGCTCGTCTAGCACAATTAACTGCGGGTCATGTACCAGTGCAATGGCAATTCCTAAACGTTGTTTCATGCCTTGTGAGAAAGTTTTAACGGTATCTTTTGCACGTTGTGCCAAGCCAACCATTTCTAGTTGATCCATTAATAATTTATCTGAAACCTTTACCCCACTCAACTTTGCGAATAGTTTCACGTTCTCGTAAGCCGATAAATATTTATAAACATCAGGCTTTTCTATCACTGCACCAACTTGGCGTAATATTTCAGTCCGATGGGTTTTTAGTGGCATGCCAAACAATTCAATAGTGCCTGAGGTGGGTTCTATCAACGTCATTAACATACGGATAGTAGTGCTTTTGCCAGCTCCATTTTGCCCTAAAAAACCATACACATCACCTTGGTTTACTGTAAACGAAAGGTCGCTGACGGCGTGGAAATTTTTGAATTGTTTAGATAGATTAGAAACTTTTATAACCGATTGCATAGGCATATAACAATGAATGGTAAAAGTAGTTCTGTATTGATGATTTTAATGATTTAAGTAGTCTGTCATAATTATCTTATACTAATTCTGACCGAAGAAATCACCAAATACACTGAATTTATACACTAAAATGTTTGGGATTTTATAAGTTA
>JAYVNQ010000049.1:0-2209 GCA_043758365.1 Chitinophagales bacterium | reverse complement strand
TTGTTGTTGATTACTTGTTGATGGTTCAGCTTTCGGACTACTTACCGACTCACTGACTTTTGGACTTTCTACAGGAGTGTAACTATCAATATCACTTTTGGTAATTCTACCGTTATCGCCACTACCTTTTACATATTTAAGATCAATACCTTTCTCGGCAGCTACTTTTTTAGCCAAAGGCGAAGCAAAAATGCGACCTTCATTTACCACTTGAGAGGTTGGTTGTTGGCTGTTGTTTGTTGTTTGTGCAGCTTCAGTTTTTGAACTTTCTTTCGGACTTTCCGACTTAACAGCTTCCTGACTTACTGACTCAACTTTTGGACTTGCACCACCTTTAAGACTTGCAACTATTGCATTTACATCTAAACCATCTTCACCTATAATAGCCAATAGATCGTTTACTTGAATTTTTTCGCCTGTTTTTGCACCTTGAAATAATAATTTACCATTTTTATAGCTTTCCAATTCCATGGTAGCTTTATCAGTTTCAATCTCTGCTAATACATCGCCTTTTTTTACAATATCACCTACATTTTTTATCCAAGTTGCAATTACACCTTCTGTCATGGTATCGCTAAGGCGTGGCATTAATACTACTTCTTCCATTGAAGAAGGGTCTAGTGCAGTTGACTGTTGAGAGTTGACAGTTGACGGTGAAGTTTGTGCATCTCCTTTTTTAGTATCATCTGTCAACTTTTCACTGTCAACTTTTCTAGTAGCCCCACCTGTATTTTCTGCCACTAAAGCAGTTATATCTTCACCTGCTTTGCCTATGATTGCCAATAAATCGTTCACTTGTAATTTACCACCATTTGCAGTTCCAATATGTAATAATGTACCGTTTTGGTAACTTTCTAACTCCATTGTGGCTTTATCTGTTTCAATTTCAGCCAATAAATCGCCTTTACTTACCTGATCACCAACGCTTTTATGCCACGCTGCTATCACGCCTTCTGTCATGGTATCGCTTAAACGGGGCATTAATATTACTTCTGCCATAAAATGGGTTGCTCTTTAATTTGAGGCGTGAAATTAAGACAAAATGAAATAGCCACCATAGTAAAAGATAATTAATTGTATGAGATGTATTTGACGCTAATAAATTGATAGAATGTTGATGCCAAAGCAGTAAAAGAGGCAGAAAGTTAATGACAGTTTATAGTAATAATATAAAATAATATGAGGTTATAGGCATGTTACTGCACAAAGTGCCAAGCACAAATGCTATAGCTATCGGTACATTGACATAACGGAGCTAAATAGTAGCAAAAAGCTTGTTACAAAGAAATTATTACCCAATTTGAGATATAGTTGTTAATATTATCTTGATTTAATAATACTAGCCCCGTTTTTGCGTTGTTAATTCAACTTATTTCTACCACATTTGCACCTATTGTTAAACAAATAAATAAATTGACTTTATATAATGGGATTATTTAATTTTTTCACCCAAGAAATAGCGATTGATCTTGGTACCGCCAACACATTAATTATTCACAATGATGATATTGTAGTTAATGAACCTTCAATTATTGCATTAAATCGTAATAATCCTAAAGAAGTATTAGCAGTAGGTAAAAGAGCCTTGCTAATGCATGAAAAGACCCACGAAAGTATCCGAACCGTAAGGCCACTGAAAGATGGTGTAATTGCAGACTTTAATGCTGCTGAGTTAATGATACGTGAGTTGATTAAATTGGTATATCCAAAAAAACCACTATTTCCACCAAGTTGGCGGATGTTGATTTGCATCCCATCGTCTATTACTGAGGTTGAAAAACGTGCTGTTAGAGATAGCGCAGAACAAGCTGGGGCAAAAGAAGTATATATGATTCACGAACCGATGGCTGCGGCATTGGGTATTGGCATTGATGTAGAAGAACCAGTTGGTAATATGATTATAGATATTGGAGGTGGTACTACTGGTATTACCGTAATTGCTTTAGCAGGTATAGTGTGCGACCAAAGTATTCGTATTGCTGGTGATGAATTTACAGCCGATATAATGGAAGCATTACGCCGCTACCATAGTTTGCTAATTGGTGAACGTACTGCCGAACAAATTAAAATTCAAATTGGTGCTGCCATGAAGGATTTAGATAATCCTCCTGATGATTTGCCTGTAAATGGTCGTGACTTGGTTACTGGTATTCCTAAACAAATAATGGTAAGCTATCAAGAAATAGCAGAAGCTTTAGATAAAAGTATT
>JAYVNQ010000048.1:0-2215 GCA_043758365.1 Chitinophagales bacterium | reverse complement strand
CCAAAGACGTTGAACATACAAACGCTTATTTCAGACGGTTTTTAATTATTCCTTTTGATATTACAATACCACCGCTGGAACAGGATAAAAACCTACATACAAAGATTATTGAAAACGAACTTTCAGGGGTTTTCAATTGGGTATTGGAAGGTCTTAATAGGCTATTAGAACAAAAACAGTTTTCGGAATGTGAAGCAGCTCAAAGAGCCGTTGAAAATTACAGGATTGAAAGCGATAGTGTGCAAATGTTTTTAAGTGAATACGAATACAATATTTCATCTACAAACGAAATACCCTTAAAAGATATGTTCAACGAATATCGGAACTATTGTATTGAAAGCGGTTTTAAAGCTTGTTCAGTTAGAACACTTTCTGACAGGTTAAGAAATTCAGGTTATCAAACAGAACGTAAATCTTACGGTATGGCAGTTAATGCAAATAAAAAAAGTTCTTTTTAAGATCTACACTTACTACACTATCTACATTAATTCGTGTAGGTAGTGTAGATAATGCAGCATGAAAAACAAACTTTTATTTCAATGATTAAACTAACAAAAGCTAACATTATCAAGTACATACAGAAAACAAATAATCTATTGTAAATGAGTAACCACCGTTACATATTAGAAAAATACAAGGGAATGAATACCCGTTACCGTTGCCCCGACTGTAAGCAAAGGGATAAAACCTTTTCACTTTACATTGATACGGTTACAGGTGAACACGTAAACCCCAGCGTTGGAAGATGCAACCGTGAAAGTAATTGCGGTTACCATTACACCCCGAAACAATATTTACAGGATAATAATTTTTCATTTGATGCACCCCAGCCCAAAATATTTAAGCCCCGTATTGTTCAACCATCAAAGCCCGTTTCACTTATTTCAGTTGAGGTATTTAAAGCAAGTTTAAAAGAACATGAAGCCAACCACTTTGTAAAGTACCTTATTGACTTGTTCGGGGTAACGGTTGCCAGCGAATTGGTAAGCAAGTATTTTATTGGAACATCAAAGTATTGGAACGGAGCAACAGCATTTTGGCAAATAGATACACAGGGCAAAGTAAGAACAGGTAAAATAATGCTTTACAGCCCCACCACAGGCAAAAGAATTAAAGAGCCATTCAATCATATTCAATGGGTACACAAAGTAATTAAACAGCTTGAATTTGAGTTAAAGCAATGTTTGTTTGGTGAACACCTTTTAAAAGGGAATATGAAACCCGTTGCAATAGTTGAAAGTGAAAAAACGGCTATAATTGCCAGCGTTTATTTGCCACAGTTTATTTGGGTTGCCGTTGGAAGCCTTACCAATTTGAACGCTGAAAAATGCAGCACATTAAAGGGGCGAACTGTTATACTATTCCCCGACCTTAACGGCTTTGAGAAATGGACCAACAAAGCAAAGGAACTTTCACACCTTGCAAGGTTTACAGTTTCCGATCTATTGGAACTAAAAGCAAGCGAAGAAGAAAAGCAACAAGGGTTTGACCTTGCCGACTATTTAATAAAGTTTGATTACAAAGAATTTCAACAAGCTGAAACACCACCCCCAGCCGTTCAACCAATAGCAGAAATTGAACCACAAACGCCCCAAACAGTTCCAACAGTAAGGCATTATTTCAAAATGGCAATGACAGCATACAACAGAACAAAGAGCAGTAATAAAGATACTTTCCTGAAATGCTGGTATAATGATTTAAGGTATTTATTAAATGAAAACGGCATTACACAAAGTAAATTTATTGAGTATTCCCAAACGTTTAAACACAAATAATAATTGATATGAAAACAAAAGACCAGGTTCTAACCAATGACTTAAGAACAATTCTAAAAAGTATAATGCAAACCGAAATTGAAAAGCTACCTGAAACACTTGAAGCACTTGAACCCAAAGAACGTATAAACATAGTTTGTAAGTTGATGCCATTTGTGTTTCCGAAAGTTGAAACGATAAGTTCACAGGAAGGCGAACCGCAGTGGTAAGTTCCTTAATTATTTAGGTTTCATTTCTTAAAAAAAAATAGTAGATGCCAAAGCCCCCTACTTTCCCAACCTTGTTCGATGAGGTGAAAACAATTAGTATTTCCTTTTTGACAAAGCACGGGTATTTAAAGCCGAACCAAAGGCAAAGCGGTATAATTACATGGAGCAGTAACGGAATACAAACAGGCTGTATTTCAATTTGGGTAAACACCCAGAGCAAAGAACCGCACC
>JAYVNQ010000047.1:0-2223 GCA_043758365.1 Chitinophagales bacterium | reverse complement strand
GCATCTATTACGGCATCTACCAGTTCATCCTTGTCGGCGTAGTAATGGTAAATTGTTTTTTTGCTAATGCCCAGGCTGTTGGCAATATCATCCATACTTACGCTGCGTAAGCCATACCGCATAAAAAGTTCATGCGCTTTTTGCTGTATTCGTAATCCTGTTTCTATATCTGCCATAATGAAGCGCAAAACTACGGAAACTTTTAGTGTAACCAAAGTTTCCATCCTTTTTTATTGCCATTCATAACAATTTCTTCTTTTTAGCGGTCAAAAATTATCTCCAATGTATACCAGTGATAAAAGTTTGGGAAATAGGTTTGTTTTTATAAACGGGATGCCTATGTAAAAAGAAATTTCAATTGAACGCTCGCTTTGATCAGATTTATTTGACAATTATTACGTGAAACGCCTTATTGTAGGGGTGTAAATATTTTTACCTTAATTAATTACTATTACTTTAAGGTAATACTAAACGATGCTTTATGAAACATGGCAAACTACCTGTGCATTTAATTTTTCTTATCTCCATTTTTGCTTTTGCACAATGTAAAAAAAATAAACCTGATAGCAACGGCTTGTCAGCCGCTACACAAGATGGGGAAAATTCTTTAGGTTTTTTACTAAACGGGCAACCCTGGAAACCGCAGGGTGTTAAGGGAACAGGTAACTTAAGTATTGATTATGATGCTGGATTTAATCAAAGTATTTTAGCATAGTAGCATACAATTTTTACACACAAATATCAGAGCAGTTTATTATTGGAGTAAGAGATAGCCTGAATTTCATGAATGCTCCAATAACTTTAAGCTTAAATAGATTGAGCCTTTATTCAGTTTCCTATAACATACCTGGTGATTATTTTAATCAACTTAATGATGTGACAAGTTCGGGCAGCATGGCTATTACAAAACTTGACAGAACTAATCGTATCATTTCAAGAACATTTTCAGCTACACTCTAAACTTACAAAAGCAGGTTGTAGTGTAGTGAAAATTACTGATGGTCGCTTTGACATGAAATTTTAATCAACTTAAAAAAAATCAAAATGAATAAACTAATCAAAATCTGCTTATGTTTTGCGATGCTAGCGTAAGGCACAAAAGCAACCGCTCAAATTGATACAAGCACAACCCAAAAATTATTGCAATTCATTTTTTAACATATTGATAAAATCCAAATAGGCTTTTTAGAAGAATATGGCTGTCCTATGTTGCCTGCTGCAACTTTCAATGGAACACTAACAGATAGTAATCGAATAGACATGAACTTATGGTGTAAGTTATATCTTCGATTGCAAACAGGATGGACAAGAGCTACAGTAAACTCATTGGCTGCAATTACATCTGTAAACACTACCATCAAATAAAATGCAAGCAGTATACTGCCCATGCCGATACCTTTATTATTAGCAGGCTTCAACACTGTAAAAAGTGATGCTTTCAGCAGTAAATTATTTTTCTATAATACTAGTACTAAACAGGAAAGCGATGTGACTGGAAGAACACAAAGCCTTTATGATGCTAAAACTTTTATCAACTTTGGTGCAGGTGTTAATGCTGGTATTTATGCAAGTTTGTTATTTTTCAAAGTGCTAATATTAAGTTACAAATTAGGGGTAGCGGTGGAAGCTTATGCCCTGCCAGCAGCAGGCTCTACCAATAAAATTACACGGTTTTAGGTGCGCCTAATCGGGCGCAGTGCAATGTTACAGTTAGTGCAGATAATTGAGCTGCTACTGCAACAACGGCACCTACTGCCTTAATTTATAAAATAAAAATCACCGACGAGTTGGGTGTAATCATAAGATCACTGAATTTTAAAACACCTGTTAGATCGACAATTATTTCAATCAGGGGTTTACAAACAGGGATATATTCTATATCTATGTATGATGGTACAAGCTGGGGTACACAATAATTAGAAGTGCGATAATTATTTTTAGTTGGGCGCATTATTTTTTATAACCCATTTAAAATTTGCTTCTTTTTACCAAAGGCAAAGCAATAAAGTATCTTTAACTACTTAAAAATTGTTTTATGGAACAACCGTTCACTTACAAAAGATTATTTCAATATTTTTTACAGGGCTTGTTGATATTGGCCCCCATTGCCATTACCTTTTGGGCCATAGCTGCTGTATTTGGTTTTATTGATGGTATTCTGCCAAATATTGTACACAGCATTATACCGTCGCTGATGGAAGATGAACATGGGCATATAAGAAG
>JAYVNQ010000046.1:0-2225 GCA_043758365.1 Chitinophagales bacterium | reverse complement strand
TATTGCTTAACCAATATCATGGGATTTTTATCTACACTAGTAATAGACCCATTCTCGTTGTAAGCAATTTTACTAATACCAATTTTGTCAACTGTACCATTTGGATTGTAGTAAATGGGCATATTTCCTACTTTATCAATAGCCCCATTGTAATTATAACTTAGTTCGGTAGAGCCAATGGATGCAACTCTTCCTTCATAATTATACTGCAAAGGCAAGCTGCCAACTGTTTCCACCATGCCTCTGTAGTTATACGTTGGCTTAGTATTGCTCCCATTTGATGGCAGCGTAAAATCTTTGACTCTACCAAAATTAGTAACTGAAACACTACTACCGTAAGCGTCAAAAACAAGATTGTAATTGCCGTTAGGTGTTAGGTAAAATTTATAGTCTGACCTAATAACATTGGTTACCATTGTTGGTTGACTATCCACTTGACTTATAACAGTTGCTTTTGAGATAAGTTCAGGAATAGCTTGGGTTTCGATTGATTGTTTTAGAGGTTTTTGAAATTTATTATTAAAGCTATTACCCTTAGTTTTTGCTAGTCGTGTAGTTATTTTAGTTTGATTTTGTATTGGTTGATCATGTGGCCGAAACTGTTGTGATGCTTGAGTTAGTGGCTCTTGATATTGCAATTGTTGCGGTGTTTGATTTGGTATATTACCAATATTGCCATTTATAAAAACATCTTTGTTAAGGGATGTTGTATCTGGCGGTAGGGGCATTAGAATGTATGGATTATTATTGGTAGCGGCATATGTTCCTTCGATTATTGGTGACCGCAAGTTTATAGAAATTGGTGGTTCAGTATAGTCTAATTGTGGATATATATTTTGTGCTGCCTTAGTAGCTGGTTGTGTTACTGTATCAGCTTTGTTTTTTGGTTGATTGCCTTCTACTTCTTCAAAAGATATTGGGACTAATAAAATAGGTTGGCCCAAACTTGGTTTGTAAACACCAACTATTTTAGGCGACCGCAAATTGCTTACAGTTGTTGCTGGTGGCGGCCCATAAACCAATGAGGACACATATTCTGTTACTGAATCGGTTTTTGGAACTGATGAGTTACTGCCAATTGGTGGTTCCTCGTATTTCAGCGACCCTTGTGGTGGTTCGTACGTGGGATTAAATGGTTCTGTAGGAATAATTTGCCCAAGTGTAGATGATAATTGAACGGTTGGTTTTTTAGCATTAACCGTGTAAGTACTTGTTGTATTATTAAGTGGCGTTTGATTACTAGAAGTGTTGCTGCTATTGTTCTTTGTTAAATCGGTTTGCCCCTGTACTAAAGGTTTTGTAAAGATGAAACTCTTTGTAGGTTTTACTTTTTCAGTAGTGGCAATGGCTTCAATATTAGTACCTGAAATTGACCCTGGCAAAACAACAATTGGGTTACCTTTTTTTGGCAGCAGAGTACCAGTTATCACTTGCGATTGTGCATCAGCAAACGACAATATAAAACCACTAAGTACCAGTACAATAAGCTGTTTCATTGTTTATATTAACGTATCAGAGTTATTTTAATTGCGATACAAATGTCCTAACTTTTTCCATATCCTTATAGCCGGGGCTAATTTCAAACTTACTGTTAACATCTACTGCAAATAAATCTTTACCAACCATATTTTTACTAAATTCTTTTAAAGCAGCAACATCCCCAGGTTGAATACCACCACTTATAAAAAAAGGTTTGTTGATGTTTAAATTCATTAAAGTTTCCCAGTTAAATTTTTTACCAGTACCACCATAGCCAACACCTTCCGTATCAAACAAAAACATATCTACTACGTCTTGATAATCTTTTATTTTCCACAAAATATTGTCATCGTCTGACAAGCGAAAAGCTTTAATAACCGATACATAGTCAGCTATTTTTTCACAAGCCCTTGGACTTTCATCACCATGTAATTGCACCAAATACAAACCACAATCATCTACGGTTTGTAAAACATCTTCTACATCTGCATTCACAAATACGCCAACTTTATTAATGTTTCCCTTTATTTTTTTTATAGTTACCGCAGACATATGTTTAAACACATATCTATGACTTTTTGGATAAAAAATAAAGCCACAAAATTCAACACCCATATCATTTAACTGATTTACTTGATCTAAATCAGTCATGCCGCACACTTTTACTCTCATGTCAGTTTTGTTTTCAATTCAGTTACAAAATCGGCAAAAGCAATAGCAGGTTGCGACTGTTTCATAAAATTTTC
>JAYVNQ010000045.1:0-2240 GCA_043758365.1 Chitinophagales bacterium | reverse complement strand
ACATTGACAATGTAACAGACCCAGAAAATTGGATATTGCAACAAAAAGTAAAATATGCAGCTGTTATTGAAACCCCTGGCATGCCTGCAAAAGCGGAGATACGACTGTTTTACTTTTGGAAAAAAGAATGGGCAAGGCCAATGGCAGTACATAACCTGGCAAGGCTAAGCAAAGGTAAAATGATTGGCACCCGTTATAACAAGGATGAAGACTGGGTAGGCAGCACTGTGGCATTCTTTGAACGGTGAAAATACCAATGTTAATGTGCCATAGTAAACCAGTCAGTAAATGATAAAAGCCATAATACAAATTTAAAAACATACAAATGACAAAAGGAACAGCAAGATTTGATTACTATTTAAACAAAGTACAGTTGCTATTTGACAAAGCATCCAAACAAAAAAACCCTGCACTATGGTTGTATAATAATAAGGCCCGTACACCTTTATTTATGCTGGAAGGCCTGGCTAAAATGTACACTCAAATTCATAATAAAAAGAAATTTACCAAACTAAAAGTACAGTTTAAATTACTGGAAGATACACTGGGTGCCATTGACTATTACGATAATATTGCAAAAGACCTCTGTGCCAATAAAAAAATACCATCCACAGTTACCAGTTATTTACAGGCACAAACCAGAGAAAAAATACAAAGTCTCAATGAAATTTTGGTTGAGAAAGAATGGCTTTCAGCAAACAATAACCGTATTAAAAAAATACAAAAAAAATTAAGCGAAGCTGACTGGCTTAAAGAAGAAGACGAAGTAAAAGCCTTGAACGAATTTTATGGTGTAGCCATTTATGAAATAACTGAATTTGTATATTCAGATAAATGCAGTTTTAAAAATATAGAAGCAGATGTACATGAACTTAGGCGAAAGCTGCGCTGGTTAAGTATTTATCCGCATGCAATACGTGGCAGCATACAATTAAGTAAAAATAAAACGCCAGCAAAATACCTGGCAAAATATTTAACCAAAGAAATAACGACTTCTGCCTTTAACATAATGCCCGATGCAGGCGATGCTGCTTATTTTTTATTGTTAGAACAAAATTATTTTTATGCACTAAGCTGGATGATTGCAGCACTGGGAAAAATAAAAGATAAAGGTCTGTATGTAATTGCTGTTAAAGAAGCACTGCAACAAACAACAGAACTGGCAGATGTGGAAGCGTACAAAAAAACGTACCAACTATTGGGTACCAAACAACCAAAAATTGAGGTGCTGCTTAAAGAAGCTGCGGGTATTTGCAAAATTTATTTTGGTGAACAGAATTTAGAAAATTTAGTAATTGGGATAAAGTCTTTAAAGAAAGTTTAAAAAAATTGTAGTAAAACACTTCTCAGGTAATATTTTCTAACTAAATAAATACCTTAATAGTACATTGCTAATAGAGACTCACAAACATCCATCTTAATGTTATTTAAAAAAATCTTTTATTATCTCGTTCTGATTGCAGTTATTTTTTCTGCTTTCAATTTTTTTAAATCCAAAGAAACAGGAACTGAAACTGATAGAAATACAAAGTAGGAACTTGTAAAAAACTGGCCTTCATTGAGTGAAGAAATTACATTGGGTAATACTATTGGATTAGGTATTGACACAAATCAAAATATTGTAGTTTTTCATAAAAGTGAAAGAAAATGGCCGTTGCAGGGTGCTATGCCAGTTAATTATATCAAAACCAAAACCATTTTTATATCTGATAAAAACCTGGAAAAATAATTGAGAGTTGGGGTGAAAATTTATTTATTATGCCCCACGCTTTAACAATTGATAAAGAAAATAATATTTGGGTAACAAATGTTGGGCTTAATTAAATTTTTAAATTCAGCCACCTGGGAGAACTTTTAATGAAACTTGGTAAAGCAAAGGTTGCAAAAGCTGGCATTACTCATTTTAATAAACCAACAGATATTGCAATTTGTAAAGATGGATCTTTTTAATTCAATGATTGTTATGGCAACAATCGGATCATAAAATTTTCAGTCGATGGGAAATATTTGCTTGAATGAAAAAAAAAGAAGCAAACCAGGAGAGTGTAATATTGCACATGTTATTGAGTTAAATGAAAATGAAAATGTTTATAAAGCTGACAGAGAAAATAGAAAGTTTCAAACAAATTACAGCAAATATTTTTATAGGTTTAAGTAGAATAAGCACAAAGTGCTTTTAATGCTTTATAGTTATGCGGCACCTCATGCATTAGTCTGTTTACAATATCGCCAAACAACCA
>JAYVNQ010000044.1:0-2241 GCA_043758365.1 Chitinophagales bacterium | reverse complement strand
CCAGAGCTTTAAACTTTTTTATGCTTTCCATAAGTTGAAATTTTATTTGAATAAAATTAGGATTAAAATTTTCTGATAAATGCTTATCAAAAGCACTTATCAATTTTTCATCCATTACTTATTTAGTTTTGCATCTAAATCCTTTTGAGCCGCTAATTGCTCATTATACTTAGTCATGATTCGGGTAATAATTTTATCCTTAAACTCTGTATCTACACTATATAAATCCCAGAATTTCTTGTATTTATCAGACTCACCATTAGCTTTCATAATATCTAAGGCAACATCAAAACCTTTTATAAAATCTTGCTTAGTTACTTCATAATATACAATCTGATTTGGTCCAATTTTGATGGGTTGTATAACCGAAGAAGTTGCCATTGAATTATCACCACTAACAAGTTGAGCGGCATTTTTTCCAGTAGCCACGTAGCGGGCATTTGGTACGGTAGGAATACTTGTAAGGGTATTTCCATTTATTATTTTATCCAATTTTGCATTTATTTGGGCAATATCAGATTTTAAACCATCTATCTCAGCTTGTTGGTTCTCCACCAATTTTTGATTGTCATTTACATTCAAGCCAATAGCGACATTTACGGTACTGATAGCCAAAGGATTCTCCGCTACCGACCAAGCAATACCCACAATATTTTTCACATCACTGTGTTTGATTTTATCGGGAGCAACGGCAACACCTACACCATTATTAACGCCATTTGGAATGATGTAATCGCCTAAATTAACCTTACCAAACACTTTCACAGGCACCTGACCCATAAAGGCTACTTTCTCATAATTTGGCAATGCTTTATCATTTGGCGTATTTCCTAACACAATGGGTTTAAAAGAAACCACCATCAGTTTTTCGGCACCTTCAATATTTTTGCTAATTTTTCCACCCTTTACGCCCACAATATCACTGGCATTTATTTTTTCAGCAGGAAATTGTTTCATCAAATATTCAGCATAATCGCCCGAACCTGACTGATAGGTTACCCCAACTGAACCCTCTTTATTATTTGTCCATTGCACTAAATTGACAGATGCCACTGCTACTTCTGTTATCACTAATGCTTCTTCAATAGCGGCTAATATCAACCTGCCAGTAGCACCAGCAACGAGGGAAGCAATGGGTGGACAAGCTACCACACCCAATCCTGCACAAGCATTCACGGAGGCAGCAGACGAAATTTGATCTATAACAGCACTTGCCAAGTCATAAGTAGCAAGTGCCAAATCTAATGAACCAGAAACCACATCATAAATCAATCCTCTTCTTTCATATATATAATCGCTGCTATTATGCAATTCATCCAAAGTTTCACCTTCAATTCTACCTACTACATCGCCTAAGCTATTTCTGAATGTAATAAAATTATTTGAATTACCTGGTCCTGGTGAACCATTAGCTACTTGTATAGATATACCATTGGCATTAGATGTATTGATAAAATTAGCAATGTAATCAGCATTGGTGCTAACCGTAAGAGTGCCCCCTACATTCAAGTTTTTGGCAATGCCAACGCCACCACTAATTATTAAAGCACCATTGTTTGTGGCGGTGCTTTGTGTAGTGTTGAACAAACTCGTGATTCCAGATACTCCCAGAGTACTCCCCAACGATACTCCACCACCCACATATAGTTTTTTGGCTATACCCACTCCACCACTCACTATCAAGGCTCCCGTTATTGGACTTGAAGCATCCGTTTCATCGGTAATATTTACGGCGGCGGCAAAGGCAACTGGTCCACCAAATTTTGAAATACCCCCTACATTCAAGTTACCCCCTAAGCCAAAACCGCCTCTCACTACCAATCCTCCAGTCGTTGTGCTTGTTGATTGAAGTGCAGCATTATCAATCAAAACTTGTTGATTAAATAAGGCATTTTGTTTAACAGTTAAAAGTCCCGTTAATACCGTTGGACTTGCGTTATTTACATTAAAAGCCGCATTTAAGTCGGTAACACCATCAACTCTCAAAGTACCCGTAAGTTTGGTAGGGCTTGCATTATTCACAAAAAGTCGGCTATTCAAATCAGTTGGTCCATCCACGTTTAATGAGGTATTGAGGTCAGTGGCTTTATCAACGGTTAAAGTACCCGAAAGCAACGTTGGACTTAATCTATCAACCGTAAATGGTCCATAATTTACCGTTTGTCCGCTCACTTTATTAAAATATGCCGAAGAATCCACAGTAATGTTTGCCCCGATGGCTAAACTTCTCTTCATCGTAAT